>NZ_JBFAYQ010000058.1:0-25901 GCF_040681345.1 Streptomyces sp. NPDC051776
TGCGTGAGGGAAACGCCCGGTCACATTCCGAACCCGGAAGCTAAGCCTTACAGCGCCGATGGTACTGCAGGGGGGACCCTGTGGGAGAGTAGGACACCGCCGAACAAACATTGACAGAGAGCCCTGCCGGGAACTTCGGTTCCCGGCAGGGCTCTCTCGCGTTGTGCTGCCCGCCACTTGGAGTTCATGTTGCGCGGGCACGATCGGTGCCATGGGACAGGAACTTCCTGCAGATGTGCTTCAGCACGCTCTGACGAAGGCGGGCGTACATCCGGGCGATGAAGTGATCGTGCCCTCGTACGGCACCTCCGAAGTCGTACAGGCCGTGCGGCAGGCCGGCGGACTGCCGGTGTACGTCGACATAGCCCCCGACACCTTCTGCATCGATCCCGGCGCCGTCGAGGCGGCGCTGACGCCGCGCACATCGGCCATCGTTCCGGTGCACCAGTTCGGGCACCGGGCGGACATGGCCCGCCTCAGTGAACTCGCGGACAGCCGGGGCCTCCTGCTGGTGCCCCACGCCGTCCAGCGGAGCTCCTCCGCGGAAACGGCGGTGCGCCAGGCCAACGCGGCGTTCCTCACACAGCGGCTCAACGATGTGATCACCCCGCGCGTACAGCCCGGGGCCGAGCACGCCTTCCTCCAGTACGTCGTCCGCGTGCCCGGCAATGGGCGCCCGGACCGGGACGCGTTCGCACGGACTTTGCGCGCCAAGGGAGTTCGGTGCCAGGTGCCCGTACAGACTCCCGTGCACCGCATGCCGCCCTTCCGACGTGATGTGTGGCTCCCCGAGACCGAGCGGGCGGCGGACGAATGTCTGTCGCTGCCCGTCGAAGCGGGTATGTCGCGGCGGGAGTTGCAGCGTGTGGCGTCCTCGTGCAACGCGCTGGGTGGGTTGCTGCAGCCCGCGTAGCGTTTCTGCCAGGGCCGGGACGGCTGCCGATTCGGGCGGGTACCCGAGTTCGGGTATGCTCGTGCACGTTGCCGCCCCAATAGCTCAGTCGGCAGAGCGTCTCCATGGTAAGGAGAAGGTCTACGGTTCGATTCCGTATTGGGGCTCCACGCAAGAAGGCCCCCGCCGTCGCTTGAGTTCTAGTGGTCGTCGCAACACCCCAGCTCAACCTGCGCGATGGACTTCGAGATCCGCAAGGACAGGAGTGGTGGGGGCGGCCGTCGGTTGACTCGTGAGCGGGCGGTATATCTCCAGCTCATGAGTCAGGGCTACAGCAGCAGAGAAGCTTGCCGGATCGTCGGCATCAACCTGCGAACCGGCAAGCGCTGGCGCAATGGCCACCACTCGCCGTCCTCTGGAAAGCCGATGCCTCCCATCACCGCGGGGGCTCCGGCTTCCGGCCCGTCGCGGTACCTGCGGGAGGAGGACCGCATCCACATCGCCGACCGGCTGCGGGAGAAGGCGTCCGTCCGGCAGATCGCGGCCGAGTTGAGCCGCAGCCCGTCGACGATCAGCCGGGAGATACGCCGCAACGGCATGCCGCTGCGCGGGGACGCGTCCCGCTGGGCCTACCGGCCGCACGCCGCCCACCGCCGTGCCGAACAGCGGCGTCCGCGTCCCAAGGCCGGCAAGATCGGGCAGAACTCCGAGCTGCGGGACTTCATCCAGCGCCACCTCTCCATGCGCTGGAGTCCGGAAAAGATCGGCCCCGCTCTTCGGACCGCCTTTCCCGACAGGCCGGAGATGCATGTGGTCCACGAGACGATCTACCAGGCCCTCTACGTCCAGGGCCGCGGTGAACTCCGCCGTGAGCTGGCCAAGGTCCTGCGGACCGGGCGGGCCATGCGCCGGCCGCATCGCCAGTCCTACACACGCCGGCCCCGCAACATCCGGGACATGGTGATGATCAGCGAGCGGCCCGCCGAAGCCGCCGACCGTGCCGTCCCCGGGCACTGGGAAGCCGACCTCATCATCGGCAAGGACCACAAGTCGGCGATCGCCACCCTCGTCGAACGCAGCACGCGCTACGTGATGCTCGCCCACCTCCCGGGCGAGCACAACGCTGCCAACACGCGGGACGCCCTGGTCACGACGGTCCAATCGCTCCCGCCGCACTTGCGACGCTCCCTGACCTGGGACCAGGGCTCGGAGATGGCCGCGCACAAGGCGTTCACCATCGCCACCGACATCCCCGTCTACTTCTGCGATCCCGGCAGCCCCTGGCGGCGCGGCTCGAACGAGAACACGAACGGCTTGCTGCGACAGTACTTCCCCAAGGGCACCGATCTGTCCGTCCACACCCCTGAGCACCTGGACACCGTCGCCGCAGAACTCAACAGCCGCCCACGCAAAACGCTCGGCTGGGAAACCCCAGCCGAGCGCCTCGCTAAGCTCCTTGCCACAACCAGTTGATCACTTGTGTTGCAACGCCCCCTGGAATCCGCCTCCTGGCCGGGGCCTTCGTCGTTCCTCGACGCGGCCGTGAGCGGGCCGTGTTGAGTCAGGCCTCCTGGGCGGACGCGTGCGGCTCGGGGACACGCATGGCGAGGATGGCCATGTCGTCGGACGGGGAGTCCGCGGCGAAGCGCTCAACCGCCCGCAGGATCCGGGCCGCCACCGCGCCTGCCGTGAGGCCGGTGCACGTCGTGAGCACGTCGATCAGACCGTCGTCGCCTAGCATGCGTGCGCCCTCACGCCGCTCTGTCACGCCGTCCGTGACGCACAGCAGGACGTCGCCCGGATCCAGCCTGACGGTCTGCTCGTACAGCTCCAGATCCTCCATCACACCCAGGAGCGGCTGCGGTTCGGCCGCTGGCTCCACGCTGCCGTCCTGTCGCAGCCGCAGCGGCAGCGGGTGCCCGGCGCAGACGACCTTGAGGACGGCGCTGCCGTCCTGCTGGGGCCACAACTCGCCGTAGAGCAGCGTGAGGAAGCGGCTGCGCGCGCCTTCGTCGAGGATCGCGGTGTTGAGGCGTTCGAGCACCGCCGGGCCGCCGAAGCCCTCGCGGGCGAGGAGGCGCAGCGCGTGCCGGGCGAGTCCGGTGACGGCGGCGGCCTCCGGCCCCGTGCCGCAGACATCGCCGATCGCGAAGCCGTACGCCTCGTCGCGGATCGGGAAGACGTCGTAGAAGTCGCCGCCGACTTCGTTGCCCTCTCCGGCGGCGCGGTAGATGACCTCGACCTCGACGCCCGGGACTTGGGGGAGCTCGGGTGGCAGCAGACTGCGCTGCAGGGACTGGCTGATGGCGGTGCGCTCGGAGTACAGCCGCGCGTTGTCCAGGGCGAGAGCCGCCCGGCGCGAGAGGTCTTCGGCCAGTTCGAGGATCTCCTGGCGGAAGTGCTCCTCGGTGGGCTTGCCGAGCGTGAGCATGCCGATGACGCGGTTACGGGCCACCAGCGGCAGGACGACCGTCTCCCCGCCGACCGCGGAGGCGGTGGCCAGCGACGGCCCGGGGCCGGAGGTGACCTGCGAGGGGTCGCCCATGTCGACGGCGCGGAGAGAGGAGCGCAGCGCGGCGGCGTGTGCGGCGTCACTCGGGGCGGTCCACACGCGGGCGCCGGGGGTCGGTACGGGGTCGGGCGGCGCGACCTTGCCCAGCAGGGTCTTCAGGCCGTCGATGCGGTCCTCGTCCTCGTGGAGGACGTAGGAGAGTTCGGGTTCGGAGGACTGGTCGGCGACGGTGTAGACCGCGCACCAGGTGGCCAGCGTCGGCACCGTCATCTGCGCCATGAGGGCGAGTGTCTGGTCGCGGTCGAGTGTGCCGGCCAGGAGATCGGAGGCTTCGACGAGGAAGGAGAGCGATCCGCGGCGCAGCCGTTCGAGCTCGGTGAGGCGGGCCCGTTCGACCGCCAGCGCGATGCGGTCGGCCGCGAACTGCAGGCGCAGGGCCTCCTCGTTGGTGTAGCGGCCGGACGCCTCCGCCGCGACGCCGAGCGAACCGGTCAGACGGCCCTCGACCTTCAGCGGGACGGTGACGACGGAGCGCATGCCGGTGCCGCCGAGGAGCGGTACGGCGCCGGGGACTGCCGTGAGGTCCTCGTGCACCGCGGGCATACGGGCCGAGCCGTAACGGCCCGTCCCCGCCTCGACCGGGACGCGGGCGAAGCGCTGGCGGGCGGAGGGCAACCCGGTGGAGGCACGGACTTCGAGTTCGGTCTCGTCGTCCGTGGCGAGCAGCAGGTACGCGGCGTCGCCGTCGAGCATGTCGCGGGCGCGCTCGACGGTGCGCTGGAGGAGACCGTCGAGGTCGTCGGGGGCGGGGGAGCCGATGAAGACCTCGAAAGGGTCGGCGGCGGGTCCCCGCCCGTCGGATGTCGCGGAGGTGTCGCCCGCGGGGGCGCGCAGCGTGGTCTGCAGGACGGCGCGCTCGTGGTCGCGGACGAGCAGGAGCACTGTGGAGGGTTCGCCCTCGGCGTCGCGGACGCGCAGGTGCGAGGCGTAGACGGGGACGACGCGGCCCTCGGTGTCGCGGATGCCGTACGAGCCCTCCCAGCGGGAGAGCTGGAGCGCCTCGGCGATACCGGTGCCGGTGCCGGGGGTGTGGGGCCAGGCCGCGAGGTCGGTGAGCGGCTTTCCGGTCACCTGTTCCGGGGCGTAACCGAAGAGTTCCTGTGCGTCATCATTCCACGAACTGACGGTCCCGCCGCTCTCGATCTGGACGACCGCGACGCGCACGCGGGAGTCGGCGACGGGGAGCGCGACGGTGGGCAGGGCGGGGCCGGCGGAGCGCGTTCCAGCGGGGCGCTCGGCGAGGTCGAGCTGGAACCAGACCTGCTTGTTCGTGGCGCTGTACTCGACGCCCCACCGGCTGGCCAGCGCCCCGCACAACAGCAGTCCGCGGCCGCCCTCACGGTCCGGGTGGGCGTGGTGACGGCCGGTGTTCTGCAAGGGGAGTTCGCGCTCGGGGTAGCGGTCGGCGACCTCGATGCGTACGCCCCGCTCGTTGCGCAGGCACAGCACTTCGGCGGCGGTGCCGGCGTGGACCACGGCGTTGGTGACCAGTTCGCTGGTGAGGACGACGGCGTCGTCGACGATGTCGGAGAAGCCCCAGCCCTGGAGGGTGTCGCGGACGAACGCGCGGGCGGAGGCGACGGATCGCCCGACCGGCTCGAACGTGGCCGCAGCCCGCGCGGTGATCACTGGTCTCCTCATCGGTGTTGGCTCGTCCTGACCGGGTGCGGGGCGTCCGTCGACGACGGGCCGCGGAGCATACGGGTCGTCCGGTCCGCCGGGCTCGTGGCCGATGACACCGTCCGCGACGCCCTGCTGGACCAGGCTCTCGCCCCGCTCCTTCATCCCCGCTCCCTATCGCCGGACGTCCCGGCCGCCCCTCCGATGCCTTGTCGTCCCATACGCCACCGCCCTCCCGGGAGGCGGGCGGATGGACAGACGGATGCCAGGTTACTTACCTTCGCCGTCCGTGCGGATGCCGGTCGCGCGTGTTTACGCCTCAGGAGTGCGGTAGAGGCTAGTGCGGCGGACGGTGTGCGATGCTGCCGAACTGTTATGGCCTGGTTGGGCCATGGTGAAACACTGGGAAGGCTTCATAGAGACCTTGCCAGGATGGTCGACCCTGCAGGAGGGACACGGTGGAGTCTGGCGCAGCGGCGCGGGGCGCGAGCACGCGCGCGAAGGGCGGACGGTCCCGTAGCAACGGGACGACCGAAGTGGATACGGCGTCGCTGAATCGATTGCTCACCGCGTTGGTCGCGATGCGGGACGGGAGTTTCCGTAAGCGGCTGACGGTGTCGGGTGAGGGCGTCATGTCCGAAATCGCCGCGGTGTTCAATGAAGTCGCCGATCGCAATCTGCATCTGACGGGCGAGCTCGCGCGCGTACGGCGCGTGGTGGGCCGCGAGGGGAAGCTGACGGAGCGACTGGAGACGGGTGCCTGCGAGGGCTCGTGGGCGGCCGCCATCGACGCCTCCAATGCTCTGGTCGATGACCTTGTACGGCCCGTGTCCGAGGTGGGGCGGGTGCTGTCCGCGGTCTCCGAGGGCGATCTCTCGCAGCGGATGGATCTTCGGGCGCAGGGCCCCGACGGGACGGCGCATCCGCTGCGCGGTGAGTTCCTGAAGGTCGGTCGTACGGTCAACGGGCTGGTCGACCAGCTTTCGGCGTTCACCGACGAGGTCACGCGCGTGGCCAGCGAGGTGGGCACCGAGGGCAAGCTGGGCGGGCAGGCCAAGGTGCGCGGTATGTCCGGGTCCTGGAAGGACCTGACGGACTCGGTCAACACCATGGCGTACCGGCTCACCGCGCAGGTGCGGGACATCGCGCTGGTGACCACGGCGGTCGCCAAGGGTGATCTGTCGCGGAAGGTCACCGTGCATGTGGCCGGGGAGATGCTGGAGCTGAAGAACACCGTCAACACGATGGTGGACCAGCTCTCCTCGTTCTCCTCGGAGGTGACGCGAGTCGCCCGCGAGGTGGGCACGGAGGGCGAACTGGGCGGCCAGGCACAGGTGCCCGGCGTCGCGGGCGTCTGGAAGGACCTCACCGACTCGGTGAACCTCATGGCGGGCAATCTGACCGCGCAGGTGCGCGGGATCGCCCAGGTGACGACCGCTGTCGCGAACGGCGATCTGTCGCAGAAGGTGACGGTGAGCGCACGCGGCGAGGTCGCGCAACTCGCCGAGACCATCAACACGATGACCGAGACGCTGCGGACCTTCGCCGACGAGGTGACTCGCGTTGCGAACGAGGTGGGGGCCGAGGGCCAGCTCGGCGGGCAGGCGCAGGTTCCGGGTGCCGCGGGTACGTGGAAGGACCTCACGGACTCGGTGAACACCGCCTTCCGCAATCTCACGGCGCAGGTGCGGGACATCGCGCAGGTGACGACGGCCGTGGCCAGCGGCGACCTCTCGCAGAAGGTCACCGTCGACGTGGCCGGGGAGATGCTGGAGCTGAAGAACACCGTCAACACGATGGTGGACCAGCTCTCCTCCTTCGGTGCCGAGGTGACGCGTGTGGCGCGCGAGGTCGGCGTGGAGGGTGAACTCGGCGGCCAGGCGCAGGTTCCGGGTGCCGCGGGTACGTGGAAGGACCTCACGGACTCGGTGAACACCGCCTTCCGCAACCTCACCGGGCAGGTGCGCAACATCGCGCAGGTGACGACGGCCGTGGCGAACGGCGACCTCTCGCAGAAGGTCACAGTCGACGTCTCCGGTGAGATGCTCCAGCTGAAGGCCACCGTGAACACGATGGTGGACCAACTCTCGTCCTTCGCGGACCAGGTGACGCGTATGGCGCGCGACGTGGGTACGGAGGGCCGGTTGGGCGGTCAGGCCCGGGTCGACGGCGTATCGGGTACCTGGAAGGACCTCACCGACTCCGTCAACTTCATGGCGGGGAACCTGACTTCGCAGGTGCGGCAGATCGCCCAGGTCACCACGGCGGTGGCACGCGGCGACCTCTCCCAGAAGATCGAGGTCGACGCGCGCGGCGAGATCCTGGAGCTGAAGAACACCATCAACACGATGGTCGACCAGCTCTCCGCTTTCGCCGAGCAGGTGACCCGCGTGGCCCGCGAGGTGGGTACGGACGGGCGGCTGGGCGGTCAGGCGCAGGTTCCGGGCGTCGCGGGCGTGTGGCGCGATCTGACCGATTCCGTGAACGGCATGGCCGGCAACCTGACGGCCCAGGTGCGCAACATCGCCCAGGTGGCCACCGCGGTGGCCCGTGGTGACCTGTCGCAGAAGATCGACGTGGACGCGCGCGGCGAGATCCTGGAGTTGAAGAACACCCTCAACACGATGGTGGACCAGCTCTCCTCGTTCGCGGAGCAGGTGACGCGGGTGGCCCGCGAGGTGGGTACGGAGGGCATTCTCGGCGGCCAGGCCGAGGTGCAGGGCGTATCGGGCACCTGGAAGGACCTGACCCAGTCCGTCAACTTCATGGCGAACAACCTGACATCGCAGGTGCGCAACATCGCCGAGGTGACGACGGCTGTCGCGCGCGGTGATCTGTCCAAGAAGATCACCGTCGACGCCAAGGGCGAGATCCTCGAACTCGTCACCACCGTGAACACGATGGTGGACCAGCTCTCGTCCTTCGCGGAGCAGGTCACCCGCGTGGCCCGCGAGGTGGGTACGGAGGGCCAGTTGGGCGGTCAGGCCCGGGTGCCCGGCGTCACCGGCATCTGGAAGGACCTGAGCGACAACGTCAACCTGATGGCCAACAACCTCACCATCCAGGTGCGGAACATCTCGCAGGTCGCCGGCGCGGTCGCCAACGGCGATCTGACGAAGAAGGTGACCGTCGAGGCGCGCGGCGAGGTCGCCCAGCTCGCCGACACCGTCAACTCCATGGTGACGACGCTGTCGTCGTTCGCGGACGAGGTGACCCGCGTCGCGCGCGAGGTGGGCACCGAGGGCATCCTCGGCGGCCAGGCGAGCGTGCCCGGCGGTTCGGGTACGTGGAAGGACCTCACCGAGTCCGTGAACTCGATGGCGTCCAACCTGACCGGACAGGTGCGGAACATCGCCATGGTGACCACAGCCATCGCGAAGGGTGATCTCACCAAGAAGATCGACATCGACGCGCGCGGCGAGATCCTGGCGCTGAAGACCACCATCAACACCCTGGTGGACCAGCTCTCCTCGTTCGCCGAGCAGGTCACCCAGGTGGCCCGTGAGGTGGGCACGGAGGGCAAGCTGGGCGGCCAGGCCCGCGTCCGCGGCATCGAGGGCACGTGGCGCGATCTGACCGAGTCGGTGAACGAGATGGCGGGCAACCTGACCCGTCAGGTGCGCGCGATCGCCGCGGTCGCCGCCGCGGTGACCCGTGGCGACCTCAACCTGAAGATCGATGTCGACGCGGCGGGCGAGATCCTGGAACTCCAGGACAACATCAACACGATGATCGCCACCCTGCGCGAGACCACACTCGCCAACAAGGAGCAGGACTGGCTCAAGGGGAACCTCGCCCGGATCTCCGGTCTCATGCAGGGCCGCCGCGACCTCAAGGACGTGGCCGGGCTCATCATGAGCGAGCTGACGCCGGTCGTCTCCGCGCAGCACGGCGCGTTCTACCTCGCCATGCCGATCAGTGACGCCACGGAGATCGGCGGCCCGGCCGAGGACGGTTCGTACGAGCTGCGGCTGATCGGGTCCTACGGCTACTCGATGGGGACGATGCCGACGTCCTTCCGGCCGGGCGAGACACTGATCGGCACGGCCGCCGAGGAGAAGCGGACGATCCTCATCGAGAACGTGCCGCCGGGATACCTGAAGATCGCCTCGGGCCTCGGCGAGGCGCCGCCGGCGCATGTGATCGTGCTGCCGGTGCTCTTCGAGGGACAGGTCCTCGGCGTGATCGAACTGGCTTCGTTCCAGCCCTTCGCGCAGATTCAGAAGGACTTCCTGAGCCAGATCGCCGAGATGATCGCCACCAGCGTCAACACCATCAGCGTCAACACCAAGACCGAGGTGCTGCTGAAGCAGTCGCAGGAGCTGACCGAGCAACTGCGCATCCGCTCGGCCGAGTTGGAGAACCGGCAGAAGGCGCTCCAGTCCTCCAACGCCGAGCTGGAGGAGAAGGCCGAGCTGCTGGCCCAGCAGAACCGCGACATCGAGGTGAAGAACACCGAGATCGAGGAGGCGCGGCAGGTCCTGGAGGAGCGCGCCGAGCAGCTCGCGGTCTCGATGCGCTACAAGTCCGAGTTCCTGGCCAACATGTCGCACGAGCTGCGCACGCCGCTGAACTCGCTGCTGATCCTGGCCAAACTGCTCGCCGACAACGCCGACGGCAACCTCTCCCCGAAGCAGGTGGAGTTCGCCGAGACGATCCACGGCGCGGGCTCGGACCTGCTGCAGCTCATCAACGACATCCTCGACCTGTCCAAGGTCGAAGCGGGCAAGATGGACGTCAGCCCGACCCGTATCGCGCTCGTACAGCTCGTGGACTACGTCGAGGCGACGTTCCGCCCGCTGACGGCCGAGAAGGGTCTGGACTTCTCCGTACGGGTCTCGCCGGAGCTGCCCGCCACGCTCCACACCGACGAGCAGCGGCTGCTGCAGGTGCTGCGCAATCTGCTGTCGAACGCGGTGAAGTTCACGGACAGCGGGGCCGTGGAGCTGGTGATCCGCCCGGCCGGTGCGGAAGTTCCGGCCACCATCCGCGAGCAGTTGCTGGAGCACGGCTCGTTGCGCGCCCCGGATGCCGACATGATCGCGTTCTCGGTGACCGATACCGGCATCGGCATCGCGGCCAGCAAGATGCGCGTCATCTTCGAGGCGTTCAAGCAGGCGGACGGCACGACGAGCCGGAAGTACGGCGGCACGGGCCTGGGGCTGTCCATCAGCCGGGAGATCGCGCGGCTGCTGGGCGGCGAGATCCACGCGGCCAGCGAGCCGGGCCGCGGGTCCACCTTCACGCTCTACCTCCCGCTCAACCCCACCGAACTGCCGCCCCAGGGCTACCCGCAGCTCGCGCCCGCCGGGCCGGTGGGCGCCGGGGCCATCGCCGCGCCCGCGGGCGACCCGCTGCTGGGCGTTCAGGCCGGCGAGGAGGGACCGCGGGAGCTGGAGAGCGCCGAGGAGGATTCCGGCGACTCCGCGTACGGCCGGTCCGCGCGCCGCGGTGTCGGCGGGCTGGCACGGCTGCGGCGTAGGACGGCAGCGGCCGCCGAGGAGCTGTCGCAGAACGGCGTCCCGGGCCAGCAGGCGCCTCAGGAGGTGTGGCTGGACAAGGGGCGCGACCTCGTGGAGCGCGGCTTCGAGGGCGGCTTCCACGGCGAGAAGGTGCTCATCGTCGATGACGACATCCGCAATGTGTTCGCGCTGACGAGCGTGCTGGAGCAGCACGGCCTGTCGGTGCTGTACGCGGAGAACGGTCGCGAGGGCATCGAAGTGCTGGAGCAGCACGACGATGTGGCGGTGGTTCTGATGGACATCATGATGCCGGAGATGGACGGCTACGCGACGACGGCCGCGATTCGCCGGATGCCGCAGTTCGCGGGACTGCCCATCATCGCGCTGACCGCGAAGGCCATGAAGGGAGACCGGGAGAAGAGCATCGAGTCCGGTGCGTCCGACTACGTCACCAAGCCGGTGGACACGGATCATCTGCTCGTGGTCATGGAGCAGTGGATGCGGCCCGATGCCGAGTGACCGCGGTAGGGGCAACGGCAGCGGCAGTGACGGTGACAGTGACGGAATGCACAGAAAATCGCGGGATCGGTGTGCGCGATCGTGTGTGGAAACGCGGGAATCGGGGAACTTTCTCGTCTCGCGCCGCGTTTCCGGTACGTGCACAGTGACATCGCGGTGACAGGGTGTGTCGACGGGCGGGGTGCGGCTACCATGACCGGCACGAGGACGGGCGACGCAAGGGAGTCGTCCCCTGGGGCGGCCGGTGCTTCCCCGAGTCCTGTGGACAGGGGCGGCCCCATGCCGGGGCGAGGAGGGCGGGCCATGGTGCAGAAGGCCAAGATCCTCCTGGTCGATGACCGGCCGGAGAATCTGCTGGCGCTGGAGGCCATTCTCTCCGCGCTCGATCAGACCCTGGTGCGGGCATCGTCAGGGGAGGAAGCGCTCAAAGCGCTGCTGACCGATGACTTCGCGGTGATCCTGCTGGATGTCCAGATGCCGGGCATGGACGGGTTCGAGACCGCGGCGCACATCAAACGGCGCGAGCGGACGCGGGACATCCCGATCATCTTCCTGACGGCCATCAACCACGGTCCGCACCACACCTTCCGCGGCTACGCGGCGGGTGCGGTGGACTACATCTCAAAGCCGTTCGACCCCTGGGTGCTGCGCGCGAAGGTCTCGGTCTTCGTCGAGCTCTACATGAAGAACTGCCAACTCCGGGAGCAGGCGGCCCTGCTCCGGCTGCAGTTGGAGGGCAACGGGAAGCCGGATCCGGAGGAGGCCAAGGAGCCCGCGGGGCTGCTGGCCGAGCTGTCCGCGCGGCTCGCGGCCGTCGAGGAGCAGGCCGAGGCCCTGTCCAAGCAGCTGGACGACTCCGCCGACGCGGCCGCCGTCGCCACCGCCGCCCATCTGGAGCGCAAACTCACGGGGTTGCGGCGAGCGCTGGACGCGCTCGAACCGGGAGCCGGAAGCGGCGCTTCGCGGCTGCCGTCGCAGAGTTGACCGTCGGGCGGCTCGCCGCCCGGCACATCCCGTTCGGCACATCGGAAGCGTCAATTCCGGATTGACGTTGTGTCACCATCGCATCAATACGGAAACGACACGAACGGGCTAATGCCGGGGCACAGGTGCCCCGGGGGTCCCGCACGGTAACCTCGGCGCCATGGCCTCACGTACGTCCGGCAAGGGTTCCCAGAGCACCCGGGGCAACTCGAGCCCGCGCGCTGGCCGTAGCGGAGGTGCCGCGAAGAAGACGGCTGCCAAGAAGGCGCCCGCCAAGAAGGCCGCCGCGAAGAAGGCTCCCGCCCGGAAGACGGCGGCCAAGAAGGCCGCTCCGCGTCCCGCGCCGTCTCCCACGGGAGGCGTCTACCGGCTCGTGCGCGCTCTCTGGCTCGGTCTCGCCCACACGGTGGGCGCGCTGTTCCGCGGGATAGGCCGCGGTGCCAAGGGCCTCGACCCGGTGCATCGCAAGGACGGGCTGGCGCTGCTCCTGCTCGGACTCGCGCTCGTCGTCGCGGCGGGCACCTGGTCCAATCTGCGCGGTCCCGTCGGCGACCTCGTCGAAATGCTGGTGACCGGCGCGTTCGGCCGGCTTGACCTCGTGGTGCCGCTGCTGCTCGGCGCCATCGCCGTACGGCTCATCCGCCACCCGGAGAAGCCCGAGGCCAACGGGCGGATCGTCATCGGGCTCTCGGCCCTGGTCGTCGGAGGGCTCGGTCTGGTCCACGTGGCGTGCGGGGCGCCGGGGCGCGGCGAGGGCACGGATGCGGTACGGGACGCGGGCGGGCTGATCGGCTGGGCCCTCTCCCGGCCGTTGATCTTCATCGTCGGCGAGGCGCTGGCCGTGGCACTGATGGTGCTGCTGGCACTCTTCGGCCTGCTGGTCGTGACCGCGACACCCGTCAACACGATCCCGCAGCGCCTGCGGCAACTCGGCGTGAGGCTCGGCCTGGTCCACGACGGCCGGGACGACGAGGACACGGCGGCCCACGCGGACGACGAGGACGACCCGTACGCCGACGACTGGCGGCAGACGCCCGTACGGCGACCGGGACGGTCCGCCGCGCGGACCGCCTCCTCGACCGGCGACCTCCACCCCGAGCGGGCCGAGGAAGAGGCCCTGACCAAGCGCCGGAAGGGCCGCAAGGGCTCCGCGCAGCCCGCCGCCGCGCAGTCCGCGGACGGCCGGGACATGGACGCGGTGGACGTGGCCGCAGCCGCGGCGGCAGCGCTCGACGGGGCGGTGCTGCACGGCGTACACCCCTCCCCGGTGGTGGCCGGGCTCAGCCACGGCATCGCTGCGGAACGCGGCAGGGATTCCGCCGTCCCCGCCGCGCGCGAGGCCGGCCCGGATGCCGAGGCCCCGGCGGACGCTCCCGAGGGCGGGACTGCACGGACGTCCGGCAGCGTGCCGGACCTGACCAAGACCTCCCCCCGGTCCTCCGAGCCCCTGCCGCCCCGTGCCGAGCAGCTTCAGCTCTCCGGGGACATCACCTATGCGCTGCCCTCGCTCGACCTCCTCGAGCGCGGCGGCCCGGGCAAGGCGCGCAGCGCGGCCAACGACGCGGTCGTGGCCTCGCTCTCCCGGGTGTTCGAGGAGTTCAAGGTCGACGCGGCGGTCACCGGCTTCACCCGTGGTCCGACCGTCACGCGCTACGAGGTCGAGCTGGGCCCGGCGGTGAAGGTCGAGCGCATCACCGCCCTGACCAAGAACATCGCCTACGCCGTCGCCAGCCCCGACGTCCGGATCATCAGCCCCATCCCGGGCAAGTCCGCGGTCGGCATCGAGATCCCGAACACCGACCGCGAGATGGTCAACCTCGGCGATGTCCTCCGTCTGGCGGAGTCCGCCGGCGACGAGCATCCGATGCTGGTCGCACTCGGCAAGGACGTCGAGGGCGGCTACGTCATGGCCGACATCGCCAAGATGCCGCACGTCCTGGTGGCAGGGGCGACCGGTTCCGGTAAGTCGTCGTGCATCAACTGCCTGATCACCTCGATCCTCGTCCGGGCGACGCCGGAGGACGTGCGGATGGTGCTCGTCGACCCCAAGCGCGTCGAGCTGACCGCCTACGAGGGCATTCCGCACCTCATCACGCCGATCATCACCAACCCCAAGCGCGCCGCCGAGGCCCTGCAGTGGGTCGTCCGCGAAATGGACCTGCGCTACGACGACCTGGCGGCGTACGGGTTCCGGCATATCGACGACTTCAACGCCGCCGTCCGCAACGGCAAGGTCAAGCCGCCCGAGGGCAGCGAGCGTGAGCTGTCCCCGTACCCGTACCTGCTGGTGATCGTCGACGAGCTCGCCGACCTCATGATGGTCGCGCCGCGCGACGTCGAGGACGCGATCGTCCGCATCACCCAGCTGGCGCGGGCCGCCGGCATCCATCTGGTCCTGGCCACCCAGCGACCGAGCGTCGACGTCGTCACCGGCCTCATCAAGGCGAACGTGCCCTCGCGGCTGGCATTCGCGACGTCCTCGCTCGCCGACAGCCGGGTCATCCTCGACCAGCCCGGGGCGGAGAAGCTCATCGGCAAGGGCGACGGGCTCTTCCTGCCCATGGGTGCCAACAAACCCGTCCGGATGCAGGGCGCCTTCGTCACCGAGGCCGAGATCGGGGCCGTCGTCGACCACTGCAAGGCTCAGATGACGCCGGTCTTCCGGGACGACGTCACGGTGGGGACGGCGAAGAAGAAGGAGATCGACGAGGAAATCGGCGACGACCTCGACCTGCTCTGCCAGGCGGCCGAACTCGTCGTCTCCACACAGTTCGGGTCGACCTCGATGCTGCAGCGGAAGCTCAGGGTGGGCTTCGCAAAGGCCGGACGGCTGATGGATCTCATGGAATCGCGGGGTGTCGTGGGACCCAGCGAGGGCTCCAAAGCGCGTGATGTGTTGGTGAAGCCGGATGAATTGGACGGAGTGCTGGCCGTGATCCGGGGGGAGACTCACCCGTAAGAGGGTCGGCAGGCAACCGTTTCCGCTGCCGATACGTCAAGTTGTTGGGATGGATGAGCGGGTAGGGGATCCTAGAGCGGTGTGGCCGTTCTGATGGCGTACAAACTCCGTCTCCCCGGTTGCCCCACCCTTTCGTACCACCCCTAGACTGAACATCCGGCAGGTGGCTACACGCTCGAAAGGCGCCCCCGTGTCCATCGGCAACTCCCCCGCAGACGACCGTCCTTCCGTCGAAGAAGACGACCGGCCCTCCGTCGGTCGTGCTCTGCAGCAGGCCCGTGTCGACGCCGGACTGACCGTCGACGAGATCAGTTCCAGCACCCGGGTGCGCATCCCCATCGTCCACGCCATCGAGCAGGACGACTTCACTCGATGCGGTGGCGACGTCTATGCCCGCGGGCACATCCGAATGCTCGCCCGCGCAGTCGGCATCGATCCGAACGCGCTCGTCGAGCAGTACGACGCCGAACACGGCGGCCGGCCTTCGCCGACCCCGGCGGCGCCCCTGTTCGAGGCGGAGCGGATCAAGCCCGAGCCGCGGCGCCCCAACTGGACCGCGGCGATGGTCGCCGCCATCGTCGCCGTCGTCGCGTTCGTGGGCTTCACCCTGTTCAGCGGCGACGACGAGGGCGGCAACCGCTCCGTCGCGAGCGACACCCCATCCAAGAAGCCCAAGACGTCGCCCAGCAAGAACAAGCCCGCGGACCAGAAGCCGGACCCCTCGGACAGCGCCATCGCGGCCGCCCCGGCCGACAAGGTCACTGTCAAGCTCATGGCCCAGGACGGCTCGAGCTGGATCTCTGCCAAGGACCACAACGGGCGCGTGCTGCACGAGGGCACGCTCAAGCACGGCGACTCCAAGACCTTCACCGACAAGAAGCAGATCGACCTCATCCTCGGCAACGCCGGAGTCATCGAGCTGTTCGTCAACGGCAAGAAGATCGAGGACCGGTTCGAGAACGGTCATGTCGAAAGGCTGACCTACACCAAGGGGGACCCGGCGGCGGGCTGAGCCGGAGCCCGCGCGAGCGGGTGCCCGAACCCTGGCAGCGGAGCGCGCCGCCGGGACGAAGTAGGCTGAGCCCATGCCCGAGCCCGAACGCCGTACCGTCGCCCTCGTCACCCTCGGCTGCGCCCGGAACGAGGTGGACTCGGAGGAACTCGCGGGCCGTCTCTCGGCGGACGGTTGGGAACTCGTCCAGGACGCGGCAGACGCCGATGTCGCCGTCGTCAACACATGCGGGTTCGTCGACGCCGCGAAGAAGGACTCGGTCGATGCCCTCCTCGAGGCGGGCGACCTCAAGAACGCCGAAGGCGCGGGCCGTACGCGGGCGGTGGTCGCCGTCGGCTGCATGGCGGAGCGGTACGGCAAGGAGCTGGCCGAGGCCCTGCCCGAAGCCGACGGGGTGCTCGGCTTCGACGACTACGCGAACATCTCCGACCGGCTGCAGACCATCCTCTCCGGAGGCGTGCACGCGTCCCACACCCCGCGCGACCGCCGCAAGCTGCTCCCCGTCAGCCCGGTGGAGCGGCAGGGTGCCGCCGTCGCGCTGCCCGGCCATGGAGACCTCCCGGAGGCTCCCGAGGACCTGCCCGAGGGCGTGGCGCCCGCCTCGGGGCCACGGGCGCCGCTGCGTCGCCGCCTGGACACCGGTCCCGTCGCCTCCGTGAAGCTGGCCTCCGGGTGCGACCGCCGCTGCTCGTTCTGCGCGATCCCGGCCTTCCGCGGGTCATTCGTCTCCCGCCGCCCCTCCGATGTGCTCACCGAGACGCGGTGGCTGGCGGAGCAGGGGGTCAAGGAGGTCATGCTCGTCTCCGAGAACAACACCTCGTACGGCAAGGATCTCGGGGACATCCGGCTGCTGGAGACGCTGCTGCCCGAGTTGGCGGCCGTCAGCGGCATCGAGCGGATCCGGGTCTCCTACCTGCAGCCGGCGGAGATGCGGCCCGGACTCGTCGACGTCCTGACGTCCACGCCCAAGGTCGCCCCGTACTTCGACCTGTCCTTCCAGCACTCGGCGCCCGGCGTGCTGCGCGCGATGCGGCGCTTCGGCGACACCGACCGCTTCCTGGAGCTGCTGGACGGGATCCGTGCCAAGGCGCCGCAGGCGGGAGCACGGTCCAACTTCATCGTCGGCTTCCCCGGCGAGACCGAGCAGGACCTGGCGGAGCTCGAGCGCTTCCTGACCCATGCGCGGCTGGATGCCATCGGGATCTTCGGGTACTCCGACGAGGACGGCACCGAAGCCGCCGGATACAGGAACAAGCTTCCGGAGGACGTCGTGGCCGAGCGGCTGGCGCACATCTCGAGGCTCGCGGAGGAGCTGACCGCACAGCGTGCGGAGGAGCGCCTCGGCGAGACGGTCGAGGTGCTCGTCGAGACCGTGGGTGAGGACCCGGAGATCGCGGAGGGCGCCGTGGGCCGGGGTGCCCACCAGGCGCCGGAGACCGACGGGCAGGTGTTCCTCACGGACTCCCGGGGCTTGGCCCCCGGCCGTATGGTCGAGGCCAAGGTGGTGGCGACGGAGGGTGTGGATCTCGTGGCCGAGCCGCTGGCCGGCGGCGAGTGTCCGGGCGAGGAGGCGGGCACATGAGCGGAGTCCCCGCGTCCGCAGCGGGCGGCCACGGCCGCGCGCCGGTCCGCGGCGGCTCGGTGAGCGCGCCTTCGGTTCCGCAGGCCGGACTGTGGAACATCGCCAACATCCTCACCATGATCCGGCTGCTCCTTGTGCCCGGGTTCGTGTTGTTGATGCTGCACAACGGCGGCTACGACCCGGCGTGGCGGTCCTTCGCCTGGGCGGCCTTCGCCATCGCCATGATCACCGACCTCTTCGACGGCCACCTCGCCCGCCGCTACAACCTCGTCACCGACTTCGGGAAGATCGCCGACCCGATAGCGGACAAGGCGATCATGGGAACGGCGCTGATCTGCCTCTCCGCTCTGGGCGACCTGCCCTGGTGGGTCACCGGCGTGATCCTCTTCCGTGAGCTCGGGATCACACTGATGCGCTTCTGGGTGCTCAAGCACGCCGTCATCCCGGCCAGCCGGGGCGGCAAGCTGAAGACCCTCGCCCAGGGCACCGCGGTCGGGATGTACGTCCTGGCGCTGACCGGGCCACTCGCCACCCTGCGCTTCTGGATCATGGCGGTGGCCGTGGTGCTTACCGTCGTCACCGGGCTGGACTACGTACGGCAGGCCGTGGTGCTCCGTCGCGCGGGACTGGCGGCCGAGCGCGCGCGAGACGCCGGGGGCTCCGGACGATGAACGGTGCGAACGGCGGCAGAAGCCTGGCCGCCGACGTACTGGCCCGGCTCGTGGACCGCGGCGAGACAGTGGCGGTGGCCGAGTCGCTGACCGGCGGCCTGGTCGCCGCCGCGCTGACCGCACCCGCCGGCGCCTCCCGGGCCTTCCTCGGCTCGGTGACCGCGTATGCGACCGGGGTGAAACGGGATCTGCTGGCGGTGGACGGCGCGCTGCTGGCCGAGCGCGGGGCCGTCGACCCCGTGGTCGCCGGGCAGATGGCTGCGGGCGTGCGGCGGCTCCTGGGCGCCGACTGGGGTGTGGGGACCACCGGCGTGGCCGGCCCGGACAGCCAGGACGGGAAGCCGGTGGGACGGGTGTACATCGCCGTGGCGGGGCCTTCCGGCCCCGCACGGTCCCGGGAACTGGGACTCGACGGGGACAGAGCGGGTATCCGCTCCAGCAGCGTTTCTGCGGCTCTGGAACTGCTTCTGGGGGAACTGATCGAAAATGTGCGGGCACAGGATACGGAACAGAGCGGGGGGATTTGATGTTTGCAGCCCTGAGTGAACACGTCATCGCTCCCCGCACGGCCACGGCCCGAGGCGGTACGGTGGGGCGAGAAGGATCCGGATCCGAGGCCCGAGGAGGGAGCCACCGATGATTCTGCTCCGTCGCCTGCTGGGTGACGTGCTGCGTCGGCAGCGCCAGCGCCAGGGCCGAACCCTGCGCGAGGTGTCATCGTCGGCACGGGTCTCTCTCGGCTATCTCTCGGAGGTCGAGAGGGGGCAGAAGGAGGCGTCCTCCGAACTGCTCTCCGCGATCTGCGACGCCCTGGATGTGCGGATGTCCCAAGTCATGCGCGAGGTGAGCGACGAGCTGTCGCTGGCCGAGCTGGCGGAGTCCGCGGGCGCGAGCGAGACGGTGCCGGCACCGATGCGACCGATGTTCAACCCGGTCTCCGTGACATCGGTGACGGGCGTACCGGAAGAGCGCGTCACGATCAAGGCTCCCGCCGAGGCCGTGGACGTCGTAGCGGCCTGACACCTCGGCAACTTCCCGTCGTTCCCCGTCCGCAGCATCTGCGGAGTCGGCTTCGCCGAGCCCCGGATGGCACCCGCCGTCCCGGGGCTCGGTGCTTTTCCCGGCGCCCGTCTCCCCGGGCCCGGGCTTCCCTTCGCCGCCCGCGGCGACCGCTTCCGCTCCCGCATGACCTGGGTGAGGCGGGTATGCGATCGTTGAGTAGAGCATTGCGACAAATCTGAAGGAACCAGGAGGAACCTGATGTCTGTCGTCAAGAGCCCGCTGCGTGACGAAGACCTCAAGATCGTCGGAGACGCCCTCCAGGGCGCACTGGTCGACCTCGTGGATCTCGGCCTGGTGGCCAAGCAGGTCCACTGGAACGTCGTGGGTCCGCGGTTCCGCTCCGTGCACCTGCAGCTGGACGACGTGGTCGCCACCGCCCGCCAGTACGCCGACACCGTGGCAGAGCGGGCCGCCGCCCTCGGGATCTCCCCCGACGGGCGGGCCGACACGGTCGCCAAGAGCAGTGGCGTCGACCCCGCCCACGACGGATGGATCAAGGACGACGACGCGGTACGCACTCTCGTCAACGCCCTCGGCGCCCTGGTCGTCCGGATGCGGGAGCGGATCGACGCGACCGAGCGCCCGGATCCGGTGACCCAGGACATCATCATCGGGCTCACGGCGGATCTCGAGAAACACCGGTGGATGTTCCAGGCGGAGAACGCCTGAAGGCAGGCTGCGGCCGAACCGGGGCGCGCCCCGGGCCGGATGCGGTGAGACCGCGACCGGCCGAGGGGCGCGCTCTACGGTCTCCCCGCGCCGTCCCCCGTACGGGGGAACCGGCCGACGAGCGTCGGGCCGGAGGAAGGAGCCATGGCACGACGCGAGGCAGGAGACCGGGAGCGGCCGGTACGAATACGGGTGCTGGGGCGCCCGGCTCGTACCGCGGCCGTTCGTCCCGACCGAATAGCCAGCGGCCTGAGCAGCGGTGCACCGGCTGGGTACGCCGCCGCGCGGTGGGTGGTGGGGCCTGTGCTCGCGGGGGCGTGGTGCTGGGCCGTGGTCCGACTGGCCGTGGTGCCCGGTGAGGCGGGGCCGCTGGAGGTGACCATTGCCGCGGGGGGATGGGGGCTGAGCCTGCTTCCGGTGCACTGCGTCCCGGCTTCCGAGGCGCGGGCCGGGCGGGTGCGGGTCTCGCTGCGGGCCGTCCGGGCGTTGCCGATGGTCCGGAGGGGGCGAGCAAGGGGGGTCATGAGGACCATGACGGTGAGGACTACCACGGCATGGCGACGCCGCCGTTCGGGCGGAGTATCTGACCGGTCGTGAACGACGAGGCGTCCGAGGCCAGATGGAGCACGGCGTGGGCGACGTCCTCGGGGGTTCCGACTCGTCCCAGGGGGGATGCGCGGATCATGGTCCGCTCGGCCCGGTGCTGGGCCTCGGCGTTGTGCCGCTCGGTCATGGGCGTGCGGATCCAACCGGGTGCCACCGCGTTGACGCGGATGCCGTGGCGGCCGACCTCCGAGGCGAGGGTCCTGGTCAGTTGGACGACGGCGGCCTTCGCGACGCTGTAGCAGAGGAGCCCGGGCGCACCGGTGTCGACGGCCCCGGACGCCATGGTCACGATGGAGCCCGAGGTGCCGGTTGCGATCATGGAACGGGCCGCTGCCCGGCACGCGTGCAGCACACCCTTGAAGTTGACCGCCAGGACGTGGTCGAGGTCGGCGTCCTCGGTCTCCAGGACCGGGCTGCTGTGCATGACTCCGGCGATCGCGGCCATGATGTGCAGCCGGCCGCCGTCGACCTCCGTGACGGCGGCCGTGAGCCGGGTGGCGTCCGTCACATCGAGCGGGTGGGTGCGGGCCGTGCCGCCCTCGGCGGCGATCAGCTCCGCGGTCTCCCGCAGTCCTTTCTCGTCGAGGTCGGCGCAGTGGACGTGCGCGCCGGAGGCGGCGAGGAGGGCGGCGGTCGCGCGGCCTATGCCGCTCGCGGCGCCGGTGACAAAGGCCGTGCGCCCGGAGAGGTCGTACGCCGTGAGGGTCATGGCCCGACGGTACGGGCGCTTCTGACGGCCCGTCAATTGTTGGGCGGGCGGCCGCCGAAGGGGGTTGAGCCGGGGGCGGGGGACCGCGAGGGGGCCGGTCCCGACTGGCAGACCGGGCACCAGTACGTACTGCGCTCCTGACCCTGGTCGCCCTGGCCGGCGGAGCGTACGGCTGTCCCGCAGCGGCGGCAGGGGCGGCCCAATCGGCCGTAGACCCACAGACGCTGATCGCGGCGGTCGACGGCGGTGGTGGAGCGGGCGATCCGCGTCTTGTTGGCCTCCAGGAGACGCTGGGCGAGGTTGACGAGCCGATCGAGGGCGGTGACCTCGGAGACGGGTAGCCAGGGGGTGCAACCGGCCATGAAGCACAACTCGGATTTGTAGACATTGCCGATGCCGGCGAGGTTGCGCTGGTCCAGGAGAGCCTCGCCGAGGGGGCGGGCGGGGGAGGCGAGCAGTCTGCGCAGGGCTTCGTCGGCGTCCCAACCGGGGCCGAGCAGATCGGGGCCGAGGTGCCCGACGACGCTGTCCTCGTCTGCCGTGCGGAGCAGCCCGAGGACGGGGAGGCGATAGCCGACGGCCGCGCGGTCGTCGGTGGTGAGGACGGCGCGGATCTGATGCTCGGGCCCGCCCCGCCAGCGCTCTTCGGGGCCGTACAGGTGCCAGGCGCCGTCCATCCGCAGATGGGAGTGGAGCGTGAGCCCGCCCTCGATGCGCGTGAGCAGGTGCTTGCCGCGCGGAACCACGTCGGTCACCTCCCGGCCGGAGAGGTCGACCGTGGCGAGCTTGGGCACGCGTAGATCGGAGCGCACGAGGCGCCGGCCGGCGAGCGCTTCGTGTAGCCTGCGGGCCGTAAGCCAGACCGTGTCTCCTTCGGGCATGCAGCCATGATGCCGCCGGAGCGGGGTGCGCGGGTCTCGCGCGGGGGCGCCCGGGGTTGGAGGGGGAAGCGCGAGTGTCCCTGAGGCGGAGGCGCGAGCGTCCCTGGGCGGAGGCGAGAACCTCCCTGGGCGGAGGCGAGAACCTCCCTGAGCGGAGGACGCATCAGGCGCGGCAGCAGGACTGGTCGATACGGCCGCCACCCGGCCACGCCGTCGGTGTCGCGGGGCGTCCCCGCACCGGGGACGCCGCAGCGAGAACCGGTCAGTCCGGACGCAGGCGGAGGCCCCGCGGTGTGGCGTGGAAGCCCGCTGCCTCCAGGGCGCGCCCGATCGGCGAGGACAGGGCCGCGGAGCCGTTCGCGCGCTCGACGGTGACCGTCCCGAGCGCGCCTTGGCGGGCCGCCCCCGCCAGGGCCTCGGCCGCCGCCCGCAGCCGGGCCTCCGCCTCGGGACTCTCCGCCACCTCGCCGCCCGGCCAGGCGAGCAGGGTCTTGCCGCCGCGCTCCACGTACAGCACCAACTCGCCGCCCACGAGCACCACCAGGGCGCCCGCCTTGCGGCCCGGTTTGTGGCCGGCGCCGGCCGGCGGATCGGGCCAGGGCAGGGCCGCACCGTAGGCGTTGGCCGGGTCGGCGGCGGCCAGGACGACCGCCCCCGGCTCGCCGCTGCCGTGCCGGTCGCGGCGCGGGAATCCGAAGTCGTTGGCGGGGCTGTCCGCCGCAGCGCGGTCGCGGGCCGTGGCCACCGCGCGCAGCCGGTCGACCGCGCCGTCCATCGCGAACTGGGCGGCGCCGAGCCCCTCAACGACGTAGCCGCGCCGGGCCTGCCCGGTCTCCTCGAAGGCGGACAGCACGCGGTAGGCCGCGGAGAAGCCGCCCTCGACTCCCTCCGCCTGCACCGCACCACGGGTCACCACACCGTGCCGGTCCAGCAGGGTATGGGCCAGGGCATGGGCGCGCCGGGTGGGATCGGTCTCGCGCTCGGTCAGCAGAGACCAGCGGCCCGCCACGGTCGGCGGCCCGTTCCGGGAGGCGGTGCCCCGGACCGTACGGGGGGAGAGGGAAGCCGTCAGGCCGCCGTAGCGCCCGCGGGGCACCGACCGCTTCGCCCGGTGAGCGGTGGCGCCGACGGTGCGGCCGGAGCCGAGAACGGAGCGCAGTGGGGCCAGGGTGTCGTTGGTGAGCCGTCCGGACCAGGCCAGGTCCCATACGACATCGGCCAGTTGAGGATCGGTGACCTCGGGCTGCTCCGCACGCACGTGGTCGGCGATCTGGCGGAAGAACAGGCCGTAGCCACCGGAGAGCCCGTCGAGCACCGCTTGATGGAGCGGGCCGACCTCCAGCGGATGGGGTGGCGGCAGCAGCAGAGGGGCGGTGTCGGCGAGGAACAGCGACACCCAGCCGTCCTTGCCGGGCAGGGCTCCGGCGCCTGCCCAGACGACTTCGCCGGAGGCCGTCAGCTCATCGAGCATCGCCGGTGCGTAGCCGGTCACTCGGGAGGGGAGGACCAGCTTCTCGAGGGAGGAGGCCGGTACGGGGGCGCCTTGGAGCTGCTCGATCGCTCGCACCAGGCCGTCGATGCCGCGCAGACCGTGGGTGCCGATGTGCTGCCACTGCGGGAGGAAGGTGGCGAGTGCGGGCGGCGATACGGGCTCCATCTCCTGCCGCAGGGCGGCCAGGGAGCGGCGCCGCAGCCGGCGGAGGACCGCGGCGTCGCACCACTCCTGGCCGATGCCTGCGGGGTGGAACTCGCCCTGTACAACCCTGCCCGCGGCGGCCAGCCGGTGCAGGGCACCGTCGGTGACGGCGACGCCGATGCCGAAGCGGGCGGCCGCGTCGGCCGAGGTGAACGGGGTGTGGGTGCGGGCATGGCGGGCGAGGAGGTCGCCGAGCGGATCCTTGACCGGCTCGGTGAAGGCCTCCGGCACCCCCACGGGCAGTGCCGTGCCGAGGGCGTCCCGCAGGCGGCCGGCGTCCTCGACGGCCGCCCAGTGGTCGATGCCCGCGATCCGCACCCGGATGGCGCGGCGGGCGGCGCCGAGCTCCCGTACCCACTCGGGCGCGGCACCGCGCCCGGTCAACTCGCCGTCGGTGAGCGGACCCAGGAGACGCAGGGCATCCGCGAGGCTCTCCACGTCCTTGATCCGGCGGTCCTCGGTGAGCCACTGCAGTTCGCGCTCCAGCTCGGTCAGCACCTCGGCGTCGAGCAGTTCCCTCAGCTCGGCCTGGCCGAGCAGTTCGGCGAGCAGCCGGGAGTCCAGCGAGAGCGCGGCGGCCCGCCGCTCCGCGAGGGGGGAGTCCCCCTCGTACAGGAACTGGGCGACGTAGCCGAAGAGCAGCGAGCGGGCGAACGGCGACGGTTCCGGTGTGGTGACCTCGACCAGACGGACCTTGCGGGCCTCGATGTCGCCCATCAGCTCGGTCAGGCCGGGGACGTCGAAGACGTCCTGCAGGCATTCGCGCACGGCCTCCAGGACGATGGGGAACGAGCCGAACTCCGAGGCGACCTGGAGCAGTTGGGCGGCACGCTGGCGCTGCTGCCACAGCGGGGTGCGCTTGCCGGGGTTACGGCGCGGCAGCAGCAGGGCCCGCGCCGCGCACTCGCGGAAGCGGGAGGCGAACAGCGCTGAGGACCCCACCTGGTCGGTGACGATCCGGTCGATCTCGCCCTTCTCGAATGCGACGTCGGTCGCGCCCACCGGGGACTGCTCGGAATCGAACTCCCGCCCTCTGCGGGCCGGGTCCGTCTCCATGTCGAGCAGGTCCAGGCCCATGAGGTCGGCGTCGGGCAGGCGCAGGACGATGCCGTCGTCCGCGTGCATCACCTGGGCGTCCATGCCGTAGCGCTCGGAGAGGCGGGCGCCGAGGGCCAGGGCCCACGGCGCGTGCACCTGCGCGCCGAACGGGGAGTGGACGACGACCCGCCAGTCGCCGAGCTCGTCGCGGAACCGCTCCACGACGATGGTGCGGTCGTCCGGGACGTGCCCGCACGCCTCGCGCTGCTCCTTGAGGTATGCCAATACATTGTCCGCGGCCCAGGCGTCGAGGCCCGCGGCCACCAGCCGCAGCCGGGCGTCGTCCTCCGCCAGACCGCCGATCTCGCGGAGGAATGCGCCCAGGGCACGCCCCAGTTCGAGCGGGCGGCCGAGCTGGTCGCCCTTCCAGAAGGGCAGCCGCCCCGGCACACCGGGCGCGGGGGAGACCAGGACGCGGTCACGTGTGATGTCCTCGATGCGCCACGAGGTGGTGCCGAGGGTGAAGACGTCACCGACGCGCGACTCGTAGACCATCTCCTCGTCGAGCTCGCCGACGCGGCCGCCGCCCTTCTTCGGGTCGGCTCCGGCGAGGAAGACCCCGAAGAGGCCGCGGTCGGGAATCGTGCCCCCCGAGGTGACGGCGAGCCGCTGGGCGCCCGGCCGCCCGGAGACCGTGCCGGCCACCCGGTCCCATACGAGACGGGGCCGCAGCTCGGCGAAGGCGTCCGAAGGATAGCGGCCGGCCAGCATGTCGAGGACCGCGGTGTAGGCGGACTCCGGGAGCGAGGCGAAGGGAGCCGCCCTGCGGATCACCGCGAGCAGTTCGTCCACGTCCCAGGAGTCCATCGACGTCATGGCCACGATCTGCTGGGCCAGTACGTCCAGCGGGTTGGCCGGGACGCGCAGGGCCTCGATGGCACCGCTGCGCATCCGCTCGGTGACGACG
>NZ_JBFAYQ010000059.1:0-24811 GCF_040681345.1 Streptomyces sp. NPDC051776
CGTTTGTCCACACACCAACCGATGATCACGCGATGGCCGTACCCGTTCCCAGCCGGGTTCGCCACAAGATCGCGAAGTCAGACTGGAGTACTAGCTGAGCACCCCGGCCAGCCGAGCCAGCCGGTGGTACGACTCGAGCTGGAGCTCGCGGTCGTAGGTACTGGTTGTCACCAGGATCTCGTCGGCTCCCGTCCGCTCGACGAGCGACTCCAGCGCCTCCCGCACCTGCGGTTCGGTGCCGTGGATGTTCCCCTGCTGGGCCTCCTCGAACAGGGTGCGCTGCCGTTCGGTCGCATCCAGCCGGTCGATCTCCTCGACCGGCTGGAGCGGCGGAAACTCGCCGTGCGTCCGGGACCAGGCGCTCGCCCACGCCTCCGGCACCAGAATGCGGCGGGCCTCCTCGGTGCTCCCGGCCACCGCGATCGTGCGTGCCACGACCACGTACGGCTCGTGCCCCCACTCGGTGGGCCGGAACCGGTCGCGGTAGCGCTCGATCGCGCTCACCATCGGCTCCTCACCGCGCGCTGCCGCAATGACGAGCGGCAGCCCGAACGCCGCCGCATGCTCCGCGCCCGCGCCCGTGGCCAGGACGAACGCGGGGATCCTCAGGCCTTCCGCGGGACGGGCGTGCACACGCGGACCGCCGTCGGGACCGGGCGTGAAGTAGCCGAGGAGTTCACCGAGCCGGCCGGCGAAGTCCTCGGCCGCGTCCTTGTCCCGGCCGAGCGCCCGCCGGATCCCGTCGGTGAACCCGACCGAGCGGCCCAGTCCCATGTCGATACGGCCCGGGAAGAGGGCCTCCAGCACTCCGAACTGCTCGGCGACGACCAGCGGCTGGTGGTTCGGCAGCATCACCCCGCCCGTGCCGACGCGAATGCGGGACGTCTCCGCCGCGATGGCGGCCGCCAGCACCGTCGGTGCGGAACCGGCGACCCCGGGGACGCCGTGGTGCTCCGACACCCAGAACCGGTGGTATCCCAGGCCCTCGGCCTGGGATGCGAACCGCACCGTGTGGCGCAGCGTCTCCGAAGGGTCCTCGCTGTGCCGGGTGCGGGAGCGGTCCAGTACCGAGAAACGGATCGTCGACAATGCGGGACTCACGTCTGGCACAACGCCCTGCGGCCGGGAAGATTCCCGACGGACGGACGGACGGACAGACAGACGCTCCGACCGACGGACCGAGCGAGCGACCGACGGACCGGCGGACCCACCGAGCGACAGACCGACGGACCGGCCGAGCGACGGACCGGCCCATCGCCCCGCCCCGGCTGTGCCCCCGACCGCCTTGGGGACGAGCCGTGTGCGGTCGGCCTCCGCACGAGCGCTCAGGCGACGGCCGGGTCCCGGTCCACGCCGCCTTCCGCAAGGCCCTGGACGTCGGGCCACCGCTCGTACCACCGCCGGTCGGATTCGAGCTGCGCCGCGAGTGAGATCAGCAGCGGCTCGCTGTTCGCCGGGCCCAGGAGCTGTGCACCCAGGGGCAGCCCGTCGTCGGTGAAGCCCGCCGGCACGTTGATGCCCGGCCAGCCCAGGACGTTCCAGGGCCAGGCGTAGGGGCAGGCGGCGATCATCGCCCGGTCCGTACGCCAGCCGGACAGCGAGATCAGTGAACCGACCCGCGGCGGCGGGGTGGCCGTAGTCGGGGTGAGGACGACATCGAAGCGGCGGAAGATCCCCCCGACGCGTGCGTGCAGGCGGGGTTCGACGGCACGAGCGAGCCGCAGCGGTGCACCGCCGAGGAGCCGTCCGATCCGGGCGGCACTCCGCGTGCGTGGATCCAGGAGCGACTGGTCCGGTACGCGGTCGCACCAGTCGCGGACGCCCGCCGTGGCGCGCGGCACGAAGGTCAGGCCCACCGGCCCGTACTTCGGGTCCTCCTCCACCACCTCGTGGCCGAGCCCGGCAAGTCGCTCGGCCAGGCCGACGATCGCGGCGCGCACGGCAGAGGCCGGCGACGTGCGGGTGGTCGTGAACGGCGGGCGCAGGGACAGCGCGATGCGCAGCCGGCCCGGATCGCGCGACGCGGCGGGGAACAGGGTCAGGGGCTCGGGGGTGTGCAGGTCACCGGGGTGGCTGCCGCTCGCCGCGTCGAGCAGGAGCGCGGCGTCGGCGACCGTACGGGCCAATGGCCCGATTCCCGTGATCCCGTTGAACGCCTCTTCCTCGGGCCAGGTGGAGATCCGGCCGCGCTGCGGCTTGATGCCGATCAGATGCGACCAGGCGGCGGGGATCCGGACCGAGCCCGCTCCGTCGGAGCCGAGCGCCGCGGGTACGAGCCCGGCGGCGACCGCGGCCCCGGCCCCGCCCGACGAGCCGCCGGGCGTGTGCTCGGTGTTCCAGGGGTTACGGGTGTCGCCGAAAGCGGGTCCCTCGGTGAACGGCCACTGGCCCAGCTCCGGCGTGTTGGTCTTCCCGACGATGACGGCCCCGGCCTCCCGCAGACGCCGTACGGCCTCGCAGTCGGCGGCCTTGACCGGGAACTCTCCGGGGCAGCCGAACGCGGTCGGCTCGCCCGTGAGGTCCATGTCGTCCTTGACGGCGACCGGCACGCCCAGCAGGGGCGCCCGCTCTCCCGCCGCCAACTTCCGGTCCGCCGCCTCGGCTTCGGCCAGCGCCGCCTCGGGGCGGATCCGGCGGAAGGCGTTGAGGACGGGCTGTGTGGCCTCGATCGCGGCGAGGGACCGCTCGACCAGCGCGCGCGAGGACACCTCACCCTCGGCGAGCGCCCGGGCTTGCTCCGCCAGGCCTTGCGACAGTGCAGGGGACACGACGGCACCTCGTCTTTCGACGCCACTATTTCGATACGAACAGTAGCGCTGTGGGGGGCGTTCGCGTGGCAGGCCCCCCGGTGGCGACGCGTACGACCAGGCGTTCGCCGGTGTCGCGGCGGTGCGGCCGAGGCACGTCGCGGTGCGGCCGAGGCACGTCGCGGTGCGGCCGAGGCACGTCGCGGTGCAGGCAAGGCACGTCGCGGTGCGGCCGAGGCACGTCGCGGTGCAGGCAAGGCACGTCGCGGTGCGGCTAACGTACGCGGCCGTGCGCGGTCGGCTTCCGCTGAGCGCCGTGGTGGGGTCGGTGGTCCGTTCCGTGAACGGCCGGGTCCTGCCTCGCGTACGGCGAGGTCCCGCGATCGGTACGGCCGGGTCCCGCTCGCGTACGGCGGGTTCGATCGCGGGCCCTTCGAGGGCATGACCGCGGCAGTGCGCCCCATCGCTCGACCGCCCCACGGCTCACCCCGCCCCCCGCCCCCCGTTCCCTCGCGCGCCCGCCCGCCCGGTGCACAGGCGCTCCGGCTCACGGGCTCACCCGGCCAGAACGCGGGCCCGGCACTGCGAGGGCGTGCCCCAAGCGGCGCGCAGGGCCCGGGCCTTGTTGATCCACAGCGACAGGTCGCACTCCGCGGTGTACCCGATCGCGCCGTGGAGCTGGAGCGCGGTGCGGGCCGCGGCGTACGCGGCCTCGCCCGCCGCCGCCTTGGCCGCCGCGATCTCCGCCCCCGGGCTCCACTCGCCCGCGCCGCCTCCGCCGCTTCCGGCGGACAGCGCCACGGCCGCCCCGTACAGCAGCGGTCTGGCGAACTCCAACCCCAGCAGTGCGTCGGCGAGCTGATGCTTCACAGCCTGGAAGGACCCGATGGGGACACCGAATTGGGTGCGCTGCTTCACATACGCGACCGTACGCTCGACCAGGGCCAGCCCCGCGCCCAGAGCCTGGGCCGCGGTCGCGAAGGCGGCCCACTCCATGGCCCTCCCTGCGGCCTCCCGCACCGCGGTCCCCGAGGCCGGAAGCTCGCCACCGGGGTGCGGTACGGACAGGCGCCGCGCCGGGTCGAGGGACGGTTGCACCTCGGGTCGTGCATCCCCTTGGGGGGCGTCGCTGAGCCGTAGGACGCCCAACGCGTCGCCGCCGACGGCGAATACGGCGTCGGCGCAGTCCGCGTCCAGGGCATAGGGCCCGCCACCGAAGCCGCACCCGCCGGCTCCGTCGGAGGAGTTCCCGTCCTCTCTGCCGCGGCCGGTCCTGCCCGCTTCTCCGAAACCCCGTCCGTCCGCTCCTCCGATGCCGTGCCGGTCCGCTCCTCCGAAACCCCGTCCGTCCATTCCGCACCGCTGCGCCACGCACAGCGTCGCCACCGTCCGCCCCGACGCGATGCCTGGCAGCCAGTCCTTCGCCGGTCCCGCCGTACTGTCGGCCGCGTCCGCGAGGGTCGCCAGGAGCACTCCGGTCGCAACCGTCTCGGCCACGGGGCCCGGGACCGCGTGCCGACCCAACTGCACGAAGGCCACGGCCAGTTCAACCGGCAGCATCCCGGCTCCGCCGTACGCCTCCGGCACGGCCAGGGCGAACACACCTGCCCCGCCCAAACGCTCCCACAGGCCACGGCCCGCCGTGTGGTCGCCCTCGGACCAGGCCCGTACGGCGCCCGGCGTGTCCGCCGCACCCAGCATCCGGTCCAGGGTGCGGTCGAAGTCCCGCTGCCCCTCGTCGAGAAGGAACCTCACCGTCGCCCCTTCGGGAGGCCGAGCAGCCGCTCGGCGATGATGTCGCGCTGGATCTCGTTCGTCCCCGCGTAGACGGGACCGGCCAGCGAGAAGACATAGCCGTCCGCCCAACTCCCGTGCGCGGGCGCGTCGCCCGCGTCGGACGACAGCTCCCCGTACGGGCCGAGCAAGTCGAGCGCGGTCTCGTGCAGGGCGATGTCCAGCTCGGACCAGAAGACCTTGTTGAGGCTCGACTCGGCGCCGATCGACCCTCCCTCGGCGAGGCGTGAGGCGCCGGTGAACGCGAAGAGGCGGTAGGCGCGCGCGGCGATGACCACGTCCGCGACACGGTCGCGCATCGCGGTGTCCGCCGGGTCGGCCCGCTCCCGCCACAGGGCGATGAGCCGGTCGGCGGCCGCGGTGAACCGGCCCGGGCTGCGCAGGGTCAGTCCGCGTTCGTTCCCCGCGGTGCTCATCGCGACCCGCCAGCCCTGCCCCGGCTCGCCGATGACGTCCGCGTCCGGGACGAAGACCCCGTCGAGGAACAACTCGGCGAACGCGGGCTTCCCGTCCAGTCGGCCGATGGGACGTACGGTCACCCCGGGCGCGTCCAGCGGGAACATCAGATACGTGAGCCCCTGGTGCGGACGGTCAGCGCCGGGATCGCTGCGGAACAGCCCGAACGCCCGGTCCGCGAACGCCGCCCGCGACGACCAGGTCTTCTGCCCCGTCAGCAGCCATCCGCCGTCCGTCCGCTCCGCGCGGGAGCGGAGCGAGGCGAGGTCGGACCCCGCCTCCGGCTCCGACCACGCCTGCGCCCAGATCACCTCGCCGCTCGCCGTGGGCGGCAGGATCCGGGCGCGCTGCTCCTCGGTGCCGTGCTCGACGAGGGTCGGGGCCAGCAGGCTGATGCCGTTCTGGGAGACCCGGCCGGGCGCTCCCGCCGCGTAGTACTCCTCCTCGAAGATCAGCCACTCGACGAGCGAGGCGTCCCGGCCGCCGTACCGCCCGGGCCAGGACACCACCGACCAGCGGTCCGCGAACAGCATGCGCTCCCAGGCCCGGTGGGCCTCGAAGCCGTCGCGGGTCTCCAGGGAGGGCAGCGGCTCGGCGGGTACGTGCGTCGCCAGCCAGGCCGCTGCCTCCGCGCGGAAGGCCCCTTCCGCGGCCGAGAAGTCGAGATCCACCGGACGTACGCCTCCTCGGATCGGGGTGCCCGGTCGCCGGCTCCGGACAGTGCTCCGCTTCCGTGCCGCAGGGCCGTGGCCCGGGCCGCCGCGCTCAGCTTCCCTAACAAGTGTTTGGTAGGTTAGCGTGGTGATGTGACCGACAACAAGGCGCAGTACGTCTCCGGGCACGCCCTCCTCGCCGGCCGCACGGCCGTGATCACCGCGGCCGCCGGAGCCGGGATCGGTGGCGCAACGGCCCGCCGTTTCCTGGAGGAAGGGGCCCGCGTCGTCATCGGCGACGCCCACGCGCGCCGCGTCAAGGAGTCGGCCGCCGCGCTCGCCGAGGAGTTCGGCGCCGGACGCGTGGCCGGCGTGCCCTGCGACGTCACCGACGAACGGCAGGTCGGGGCCCTGTTCGACCTCGCGGAAGAGCGCCACGAACGTCTCGACGTCGTGGTCAACAATGCCGGCCTCGGCGGCACGGCCGACCTGGCCGACATGACCGACGAGCAGTGGGACCGCGTCATCGACGTCACTTTGAACGGCACGTTCCGCTGCACCCGCGCCGCCCTGCGCCGCATGCGGGACGCCGGAGGTGGCGGCGTCGTCGTCAACAACGCCTCCGTCGTCGGCTGGCGCGCCCAGCGCGGACAGGCCCACTACGCCGCCGCGAAGGCCGGGGTGATGGCTCTGACCCGCTGCGCCGCCGTCGAGGCCGCCGGCCACGGCGTACGCGTCAACGCCGTCTCCCCGAGCCTCGCCATGCATCCGCACCTGGTGAAGGCCACCACTCAGGAGCTGCTGTCCGAGCTGACCGGGCGCGAGGCGTTCGGCCGCTGGGCCGAGCCCTGGGAGGTCGCCAACGTCATCGTCTTCCTGGCCAGCGACTACTCCTCGTACATGACCGGGGAGACCGTGTCCGTCAGCAGTCAGCATGCGTAACGACAATGGCCGTGTGACGCACGAGCCGAAGCAGAGCAGGAAGATCGCCGAGGGCGGCGAGCCGCCCGAGCGGCGCAGGGAGCTCCTGGCCACCGCCGCCGAGGTGTTCGCGGCCATGGGCTACAACGCGACCACGGTCCGCAGGATCGCCGACGAGGCGGGCATGCTCGCCGGCAGCCTCTATTACCACTTCGACTCCAAGGAGTCGATGCTCGACGAGATCCTCTCCACCTTCCTGGACGAGCTGTGGGCCGGGTACGACGCCGTACTCACCGCGGACCTCGGCCCCCGGGAGACCATCGAGGCCCTCGTCACCGAGTCCTTCCGGGAGATCGACCGCCACCGCGCCGCGGTCGCCATCTATCAGAAGGAGTCCCGGCACCTGTCCGGCAGGCCCCGCTTCCGCTACCTCGCAGAATCCCAGCGGAAGTTCGAGCAGGCATGGCTGGGCACCCTGGAGCGCGGAGTCGCCGACCGGGCGTTCCGCGCCGACCTCGACGTCCGGCTCACCTACCGCTTCGTGCGCGACACCGTCTGGGTGGCCGCGTCGTGGTACCGGCCGGGCGGACAGCACAGCCCCGAGGAGATCGCCCGCCAGTACCTGTCGATGGTGCTGGACGGCATCGCCGTACGGGAATGACCCCTGCACACACCGGTGGAGGAGCAGCAGTCATGGCCGAGGCATACATCGTCGAAGCGGTACGGACGCCGGTGGGCCGCCGGAAGGGCGGACTCGCCGCCGTCCACCCGGCCGACCTGGGCGCGCACGTCCTCACGTCCCTCATGGAGCGGTCCGGAGCGGATCCGGCGGCCGTGGAGGACGTCGTCTTCGGGTGCCTGGACACCGTGGGCCCGCAGGCAGGGGACATCGCCCGCACCTGCTGGCTGGCCGCCGGGCTGCCGGAAGAGGTGCCTGGCGTAACGGTCGACCGGCAGTGCGGATCCTCGCAGCAGGCCGTGCACTTCGCGGCGCAGGGCGTGCTGTCGGGCACACAGGACCTGGTCGTCGCCGGCGGCGTGCAGAACATGTCGCAGGTGCCGATCGCCTTCGCCTCCCGCCAGGCGGCCGAGCCGCTGGGCCTGACCGAGGGCCCGTTCGCTGGTTCCGAAGGCTGGCGGGCGCGCTACGGGGACCGCCCGGTCAACCAGTTCTTCGGCGCCGAGCAGATCGCCGGGAAGTGGGGCATCTCGCGCCGCGACATGGAGGAGTACGCGCTGCGCTCCCACCAGCGAGCCGTCCGGGCGATCGACGAGGGCCGGTTCGACCGCGAACTCACCCCCTGTGCGGGCGTGACCGCGGACGAGGGGCCGCGCCCTGACACCTCGCTGGAGCAGATGGCGGCGCTGAAGCCCGTGATCGACGGCGGACGGCTGACCGCCGCGGTCTCCTCCCAGGTCTCCGACGGCGCCGCCGCGCTGCTCATCGCGAGCCAACAGGCCGTACGGGACCATGGGTTGACGCCCCGTGCCCGCTTCCACCACCTCTCCGTCCGCGGTGAAGACCCGATCCGCATGCTCACCGCGCCGATCCCGGCCACGGCCTTCGCGCTGAAGAAGACGGGCCTGACGATCGACGACATCGACCTGGTGGAGATCAACGAGGCGTTCGCGCCCGTAGTGCTGGCCTGGCTGAAGGAGACGGGCGCCGACCCGGACCGCGTCAACGTCAACGGCGGTGCCATCGCACTGGGCCACCCGCTCGGCGCGAGCGGCGCGAAGCTGATGACGACCCTGCTGCACGAACTGGAGCGCACGGGCGGCCGATTCGGCCTGCAGACGATGTGCGAGGGCGGCGGTCAGGCGAATGTGACGATCATCGAGCGGCTCTGAGCGAGAGCGTCAGTCCCCGGTGCGGAGGCCGGACAGCGTGTCCATCCTCGCGCACGCCTCCGCCATCACCCGCTCCACCAGGTCCGCGCAGGACGGCAGGTCGTCGATCAGCCCGGCAACCTGCCCCGCGGCCATGACGCCCAGGTCCGTACGCCCGTCGACCATCGACGCCCGCAGCAGCATCGGTGTGTTTGCCGCCAGCAGAACCTGACTCCAAGTCAGATTCTTGCCGTGACGGAGGGCGAGACCTTCGCGGATCATCCGCGTCCAGCCGAGACCGGAGATCCTGCGGAAGGCCGCCGTGTGCCGCACGGCCCGCAGCAGCGCCCGTGAACGTCCCGACCGCTCCAGGGAGTCGACGAGGTCGGTGCGGAGCATCCGGTGCGGGAGGCCGTCCACCTTCCTGGTCACCGTGACGTCCCGCACCGTGGCCGCGAGGTATGCGGCCTTCACCGCGGCCGGCACGGTGCTGTCGGAGGTCAGCAGGAAACGGGTGCCCATGGCGACGCCCGCCGCTCCGTAGGCGAGAGCGGCCGCCAGTCCGCGTCCGTCGAAGAAGCCGCCCGCGGCGACGACGGGGATGCCGACCGCGTCCACCACCTGCGGCAGCAGGATCGTTGTCGCCACTTCGCCCGTATGTCCGCCTCCTTCGCCGCCCTGGACGAGTACGGCATCGGCTCCCCAGTCCGCCACCTTCTCGGCGTGACGACGGGCGCCCACGGAGGGAATCACCACCACCCCCGCGTCCTTGAGCCGGGCGATCAGCTCGCGTGAGGGCGCGAGGGCGAACGAGGCGACCCGTACGCCCTCCTCGACGATGATCCGGACGCGTTCGGCGGCGTCACCCGCGTCCGCGCGCAGGTTGACGCCGAACGGCGCGTCCGTGCGCGACCTCACCTCCCTGATCGCCGCGCGAAGTTGAGGGAGCGTCATGGTGGTGGAGGCGAGGATGCCGAGGGCTCCGGCGTTCGCGGTGGCCGACACCAGCCGAGGGCCTGCAACCCAGCCCATGCCGGTCTGCACGACCGGGTGCCGGACCCCGACCAGATCCGTGAGAGGGGTCCGAAGGGGTGGGGCGTTCATGTGCGCACCTCGAGGTCCCGTACGCCGCCGGGGTCGATCACCTCGCGGATCAGCCGCAGTTCCTCCGCGCTCGGCTCGCGCGTCGGCGGCACTCCGCCCGGGGGGACCTCCAGCGGGAAGCCGGTCGCCTCCCGTACCTGATCCTCCGTCACTCCGGGGTGCAGCGAGCGGATCCGCAGGCTTCCGTCCTCCGTGGTGAAGTCCAGCACCGCCAGATCCGTCACCACACGACGCAGATCGTGGAAACGTCTCGCGGACGGTCCGGCCGACGCGGCCCGGTCGTGGCCCACCCCGCACACCATGTCGACGCGCTCCACGAAGACCCGGCGGGAATGGCGCGGCACCCAGTAACTGGTCGGATGGTTGAGGGTGTTGACCGGTGCTCCGCGTACGCCGAGCAGCTGGCGGTCCGGCCTCGACCAGTCACCGATGCAGGAGATGTTCTGGTTGCCGTAGCGGTCGATCTGGCTAGCACCCATCATCACGTGCCGCCGGCCGCCGCTGACCATCGACAGATGCTTGCGATACGGCAGCCACCCCTCCGTCACCTGCGAGGCCGCGCCCATCGGCGGGATGTCGCCCATGAGCATCGCCTCACCGTCCGTCAACAGCAGTTCGGGCGCGAAGGTGAGCTTGGCCAGCCGGGCGCCGATCGCCGGGACCGGGCCCATGGGGCTCGCCAGGATCTCCCCGTCGCCGCGCCAGGTCTCGGCGCAGGCGATCACGCAGTACTCGGCTCGCGTCGCCGCGGTGTGCGTCGTCCCGCTCATCGCTGCTCCTCGTGCCAGGCGTTCACGGCGGACCGGTAGGCGCTCTCGGTGGGGTGGGAGAGGAAGCGGTCGGCGAACCCCCTCCATGTTCCGGGATCGGCGGCGGCCGTCGCGTACGCGCGCTGGAAGGGCTCGTCGCGGTCGTAGTCCGGGGCGCAGGAGGTGAAGTGCGCGCCGTTCGGCGCCTCGATCACCCCGCTGACCGCGTGGCGTGACACGAGCAGGGTCTGCGCGGGTCCCGCCTTCGCGAACTCCGCGCTGTCCACGATTCGTTCACAGGAGACGTACGCCGACTCGGCCGCCTCGCAGAAGAGATCGTCGAAGTACGGGTCGGGGCCGAGGTACTGCCCGTTGCCGTGCACATCGGCCCGGTTGAGGTGGACGAGGGCGGCGTCCAGCCGCAGAGCGGGTACGGCGACCAGCTCCTCGCCGTCCTCGTACGGCGAAATCACCGTACGCAGCCCGGGGTTGACCCGCATCACATCCGAGCCCAGGCCGGCGCGCAGCGGCATGAAGGGCAGCCGGTGCGCCGCCGCCGTCAGCCCCCACATGACCATCGCCTCGTCCAGTTCCACCAGTTCGAAGGCGCCGTGCTGCCGGGCTGTGCGGTAGTGGGGTTCGAGCGGGATCGAGTCGAGCGTGGCGAAGGCCGTCACCAGCTTGCGGATCTTTCCCGCGGTGGCCAGCAGACCGACGTCGGGCCCGCCGTACGCCACCACGGTCAGGTCGGTGACGGACGAGCGGAGCAATGCCCGCACCAGCGCCATCGGTTTGCGGCGCGAGCCCCAGCCGCCGATGCCCACCGTCATGCCGCTCTCCAGGTGGCCGACGGCCTCGTCGGCTGTCATCGACTTGTCCCTCACGACGCCTCCCCAGCGCTCTTGAAGGTGTTTCGCACTCGGGCTCCGACGCCGCCGAGCCCGGCCTCGAAGGTGAAGCCCTGCTCGAAGCGGTAGCTGCGGCGCACGTCGACGGGGTCGATGCCGTTGAGGGCCGCCTTCGCCAGCCGCAGCAGGGTGCCGTCCTTGGCCGCCATCTCGCGGGCCAACTCCAGTGCCGCGTCGTGCAGATGGCGCCGCTCCACGACCCTCCACACCGAGCCGTGCCGGTGCAACTCCTCGGCCGTGGCGGTACGGGAGGTGAAGTAGAGCGCGCGCATCAGGTGCTGCGGCACGAGCCGCGCGAGGTGGGTGGCCGCGCCGAGCGCGCCGCGGTCCAGCTCCGGGAGGCCGAACGTCGCGTCCTCGCTCGCCACGATCGCGTCAGCGTTCCCGGCCAGCCCGATGCCACCGCCCAGGCAGTGGCCGTGCACGGCGGCGATCACCGGCACCTCGCAGTCGTAGACGGCGGAAAAGGCCGCGGCACAGCCGTGGTTGGCGCCGAGCAGCGCGGCGTGACCGGTGTCGCGTTGGATCTCCTTGATGTCGACGCCCGCGTTGAAGCCGCGGCCGGCGGCCGTCAGCACCACGCAGCGCACTCCCGGGTCGCGCCCGGCGGTGGTAACGGCGTCGCCGAGGTCGTACCAGCCCTGTGCGGGAAGGGCGTTGACGGGTGGGAAGTCGACGGTGACGACGGCGATGCCCTTCTCGGGGCTTGCGGTGGAGACACCCATGAGCGGATCAGCTACCTTTCCACCAAACATTTGTTAGGTGGACGGTAGCAGCGGTCCGCGGACCGCGGGAGGTGCGCGTTGGGCATCACGCTGGATCTGAGCGGGCGCGTCGCCGTTATCACCGGTGGGACGCGGGGCGTGGGGGCGGGCATCGCCCGCGCGTTCCTGCGCGCCGGGGCCGAAGTCGTCGTCTGCGCGCGCAGGCCCCCGGAAGCACCGGTCGAAGTGGCAGGCAGAAGTGCGGAGTTCGCGGCCGTGGACCTCCGGGACGCAGAGGTCGTAAGGGAGTTCATCGGCCGGGTGGCCGCCGACCACGGCCGCCTGGACACACTGGTCAACAACGCGGGCGGAACGCCGTACCGGCTGCTCGGCGAGGCGGACGCGACCCGGCACGCCCGGGTGATCGACCTCAATCTGACCGCAGCCCTGAACGCTTCCCTCGCGGCATACGAGGTGATGGAGCATCAGCGGACACGCGGTTCCATCACCATGATCGGCAGCGTCAGCGGCTCCCGCCCCTCACCTGGAACGGCCGCCTATGGCGCGGCCAAGGCTGGGCTCGACCATCTTGCCCGCTCGATGGCCGTCGAATGGGCCCCGCGGATCCGGGTCAACACCCTCGTGCTCGGCATGGTGCACACCGAGTCCGCGCATCTGCACTACGGCGACGGGGAGGGAATCGCGGCAGTCGCGCGGACCGTACCGGCGGGCCGACTCGCCGAACCCGACGAGGTCGGTGACGCCGCCGTCTTTCTCGCCTCCGATCGCGCCGCGTACATCACCGGCGCCAGCCTGCACCTCCACGGGGGCGGGGAGCGTCCTGCCTTCCTCCATGCCGCAACGGTGAACAAGGAGCAGTGACATGGCCGGAATCTGCACGGGGCGCGTCGTGGCGGTCACGGGCGCGGGGCGTGGCCTCGGGCGCGCTCACGCCCTCGCCTTCGCCGCAGAGGGAGCCCGCGTCGTCGTCAACGACCTGGGCGTCGGACTCGACGGCTCGGGCACCTCGGTCGGGCCCGCGCAGGCCGTCGCCGACGAGATCGCGGCGCGCGGCGGCCAGGCGGTAGTCCACACCCGTGACATCGCCACGAGCCGGGGCGCCGCCTCGCTCGTCGCGACCGCCGTCGATGCCTTCGGGCGCCTCGACACCCTGGTCAACAACGCCGGGTTCCTCCGCGACAGGATGCTGGTCAACCTCGACGAGGACGACTGGGATGCGGTCATGCGCGTCCATCTCAAGGGGCACTTCCTGCCGCTGAAGCACGCGGCGGCGCACTGGCGGGCCGAGGCGAAGGCGGGACGCACCCCGCGGGCCCGGGTGATCAACACCAGTTCGGGGGCAGGACTGCTCGGCAGCGTGGGACAGGGCAACTACGCGGCCGCGAAGGCCGGGATCGTCGGTCTGACGCTCGTCGCCGCCGCGGAGATGGGCCGCTACGGGGTGCAGGTCAACGCGATCGCCCCCGCGGCCCGTACGCGTATGACCGAGCGGACCTTCGCGGACACCATGGCGGCCCCCGCCGACGGGGGCTTCGACGCGATGGCCCCGGAGAACGTCTCCCCGCTCGCGGTCTGGCTGGGATCGGCGGCGTCGGAGGGGGTGACGGGGCGCGTCTTCGAGGCGGAGGCCGGACGCATCACGCTGATGGAGGGCTGGCGGCCGGGGCCGACCGCCGACAAGGACGCGCGCTGGTCGCCGGCGGAGGTGGGGGAGGCCGTGGCCGGGCTGCTGACGCGGGCGGAACCGGCGTTGCCCGTGTACGGCGCGCGCTGACGCACTGGCTGTGTCCGCTGCCCGTGTACGGCGCGCGCTGACGCACTGGCTGTGTCCGCTGCCCGTGTACGGCGCGCGCTGACGCACTGGCTGTGTCCGCTGCCCGTATGCGGCCGCTGGAGCACTGGCTGCGTCCGCGTTCCCGTATCCGCGCCGCCCGGCCGCTGGCGCCCGCGTTCGCGCGGGTGGTGACGCCGGTGTGTGGCGCCGTACCCGCGCGGTAGGCGCCACGCCGCCGTACGGTCGTCGGCGTCAGTTGCGGGAGACGGCCTTGCGCCAGCCTTTGGCGACGATTTCCTTGGCTCTGGAAGTCTGCTCCTCCGAGGGGAACTTCGGTTTGCCATCGACGGAGGGCAGCCAGGCCGCCGCGATCTCGTGCAGGGTGCCGTCCCGCTTCATGGAATCCATCAGCACCGGCCGGGCGTACCCTTCCAGGCGCAGATTCTGGCCCTCCTCGCTGAACACGTACTCCTGCCAGAGGCGGGCGGCCGCGGGGTGCGGGGCGTCCTTGTTGATCGCCTGCGAGTAGTACTCCGCATAGATTCCGTCGGAGGGGACGGTCACCTGCCAGTCCATGCCCTTTTCCCGGAAACTGTCGGCATAGCTGGTGTTGAGGTAGTCCCAGTCGATGGAGATGGGTGTTTCGCCCGATTCGATCGTGGCGGGCGTCGACTGCACGGGGTTGAAATTCTCCGACTTCGTGAGGTCCTCGAAGAACTCAAGGCCCGGTTTGATGTCGTCGAGGGAGCCTTTGTTCGCGAGAGAGGCGGCGTACACACCGGCGAAGGCGGAGCCCGCCTTGGTGGGCTCCCCGTTGAGCGAGACCTTTCCGAGATATTCGGGCTTCCGTAGATCGTCGAAGGTCTGCGGGCACTCCTCGATCTCCGCGGCGTCGCAGCCGATCGAGACATATCCGCCGTAGTTGTTGGACCAGCGGGCGAGGGGGTCCTTCTGGTTGTCGGGGATCTTGTTGTAGACCTTGACCTTGTACGGGGCGAGCAGTCCCTGCTCGGCGGCCGACTGTGCGAAGGAACGGCCCATGTCGAGCACGTCGGGGGCCTCGGGCTGGCCCTGGTAGCGCTTGACGGCGTCGATCTCGTCCTGACTGCTGGCGTCGGGCTGGGCGACCTTGACCTCGATTCCGTACTTGTTCGAGAACCCGTCGATCACGGCGCCGTAGTTCGCCCAGTCGCGGGGGAGCGCGATCGCATTGAGCGTGCCCTCCTTCTGTGCGGTGGCTATGAGCGCGTCCATGCCGCCCGCATCCTCCGCGGAAGAAGCCACACGCAGGTTCTCGCTGTTGACCGTGGGGGTGGACGAGCCACAGGCAGTGAGCGCGAGGACCGAGATGGCGAGACAGCAGTGGAGGGCGCCGACGCGGGCGTGCTGGTCAATCACAGAAGCTCCCGGTTGCGAAGGCCGTTTGAACGACTGGGGCGAACTCAGCGGTCGTGTGGTGATCGAGAACTATGGGCGAATATCACCGGGAGATCGGCGCGGGCAGGGTCCGGCGTGAGCCGGGCAGACCGTACCCCCCTCCCGTGGCGGGCTCTCCGCCGAATTGGTCCAGACCGGTGGAAGCCGGGCGGCGCAAATCGGTGTGGCCAGCCACCGGTATTATGGGTTGGGATGCCTCGACGCGCGCACGTGCTGACGAACTTCTCGCAGATGGCAGTGACTGACAGGGATCTCCCAGTTCTTTCCGGGGCCGTGCCGGAAGGCTTCCTTTCTTCGTCGATCTGTGCTTGATGGCTGCACCCGCGAACGCCCCGGCGGGCGGTGCCGCTCCTCGCGGAGCCGACCGCCCGCCTCAACTCCCGCTTCTCGTACGGCTATTCGTCGTGATGTCCGATCTCCACGTCTTCGAGAATGCCGAGAGCGTCGGGTACGAGTACGGCTGCCGAGAAGTAGGCGCTCACCAGATAGGAAATGATCGCTTTCTCGTTGATGCCCATGAAACGGACATTGAGGCCCGGCTGGATTTCGTCCGGAATGCCCGTCTGGTGCAGAGCCACGACACCTTGGTCGGCCTCGCCCGTCCGCATGGCGAGGATCGAGCTGGTGCGCTGCTCGGTGACCGGGATCTTGTTGCAGGGGAGCAGCGGAATGCCGCGCCAGGCGCGGACCTGCTGTCCCTGGAACTCCACACCCTGCGGGTAGAGGCCCCGGCGGTTGCACTCCCGCCCGAACGCCGCGATCGTGCTGGGGTGGGCGAGCAGGTACTGCGTCTTGCGCCGCCGTGAGATCAGTTCGTCCAGGTCGTCCGGGGTGGGCGGTCCGGTCCGGGTGTGAATGCGCTGCTTGAGGTCGGCGTTGTGGAGGAGCCCGAACTCGCGGTTGTTGATCATCTCGTGCTCCTGGCGTTCGCGCAGGGCCTCGACGGTCAGCCGGAGCTGTTCCTCGACCTGGTTCATGGGGTTGTTGTAGAGGTCGGCGACGCGGCTGTGGACGCGGAGGACGGTCTGCGCGACGCTCAGCTCGTACTCCCGCGGGGACAGCTCGTAGTCCACGAAGGTGCCCGGGAGGTCTGCTTCGCCCGAATGGCCCGAAGCGAGCTCGATCGCCGCCTCGCCGTGCCTGTTCTGCGGCAGCCGGGGGGCGGCGCGAAATTCGTCGAGGTGGGTCCGCAGCGCCGCGGACCGGCCCGTCACCTCTTCGAGCGCCTCGCGGGGCAGTGCGAGCACCGTGCATGCCGTGACCGCACGGACCGTGAACGGCCAGGTGCCGCGTTCACCCGCCAGCAGGCCGTCGCCGACGAAATCGCCGTCCGCGAGCACCCCCAGCGCCGTACGGTCGCCGTACTTGCCGGTGCCCAGTTTGTCAGCCTTGCCGTGGGCGAGCAGGACGATCTCCAGGACCGGACTCCCCGCCTCCACGATCGGCTGTCCCGCCGGGATCTCCCGCTGGACGAAGCGGTCGGCGAGCGCCGCGAGCCCTCCGCCGTCCTCGAACCCGCGCAGGGCCGGCATCTCGCGCAACTCGGCCGGGATCACCCGGACTTCGGCGCCGGTCGTGGTGAACTCGATGCGCCCGTCCCCGAGGGTATGCGTGAGCCGCCGGTTCACCCGGTACGTGCCCGCGGTGACCTGGACCCACGGCAGCACGCGCAGCAGCCACCGGGAGGAGATCCCCTGCATCTGCGGCACGGACTTGGTCGTGGTCGCAAGATTCCGCGCCGCGGCCGTCGCGAGGCTCTGCTGCGGCACGTTCTGGTGCGTCGGCTGCTGCCCGCCTTCGGCGGCGGTCGTTTCCACTGACGTGGTCATCGGAGGACTTCACCCATTTCTATGCGAATCATGCGTTACAAGCCGCTGTACGTGCGGCGGTCATGCGCAGCCCAACAGGGCTGCCGAACTGCCGGCCCGCGGCGGGAGTTCGCCGACCGGGCTCCCTGCGGTCGTGGGAGGGCAGGTGAGAGCAGGGGAGAGGGAAGGAGAGCGACGGAAGAAGGAGAGACGGAAGAAGGAGAGACGGAAGAAGGAGAGACGGAAGAAGACTCGAGAGATGTGGGCGGAGAGGGAAGAACAAGACGCAAGAGTGCGCGCAGAAGCGGGAATTCGGGCAGGAGCAGTCACCCGAAGCCTTGCGTTCCGTTCGGCCCATGCAGCGGAGTTGCGCGATCGCCGGAATGAGCACCCGGGTGCCGGGGAAGGCGGCGCGTCCGGCCGCCGAACGGGCGTCAGTGCCCGATCTCGACGTCCTCGAGAATTCCCAGCGCGTCCGGGACGAGGACCGCCGCGGAATAGTTGGCGCTGACGAGATAGGAGACGACAGCCTTTTCGTTGACGCCCATGAAGCGGACTGAAAGGCCGGGTTGATATTCGTCCTCGATGCCCGTGCGATGCAGACCGACGACTCCCCGGTCGGCCTCTCCCGTCCGCATCACCATGATCGAGGTGGTGCGGTCCTCGGCCACCGGGATCTTGTTGCAGGGGAAGACCGGCACGCCGCGCCACGCCGGGATCGCGTGGCCGTGGTGGTCGACGGAATCCGGGTGGACACCGCGGCGGCTGCATTCGCGGCCGAAGGCGGCGATCGCCTTCGGATGGGCGAGGATGATGTGCGGGTCCTTCCAGACGGTGGAGAGCAGTTCGTCGAGGTCGTCGGGGGTGGGCGGTCCGCTGCGCGTACGGATGCGCTGCTTGAGGTCGGCGTTGTGGAGGAGTCCGAACTCGCGGTTGTTGATCATCTCGTGCTCCTGGCGTTCGCGCAGGGCCTCGACGGTCAGCCGGAGTTGCTCCTCGACCTGGTTCATGGGGTTGTTGTAGAGGTCGGCGACGCGGCTGTGGACGCGGAGCACGGTCTGCGCGACGCTCAGCTCGTACTCCCGCGGGGCCAGCTCGTAGTCCACGAAGGTGCCGTTGATCGGCGGCTCTCCCGTGTGCCCCGAGGACAGGCCGATCTCGGCCTCCCCGTCGCCGTTCCCCCGCTGCCGCGGGACGGACGTGGCGCGCGCGAGATGGCCGCGCAGCGCTTCGGAGCCGGTCACGACCTCTTCGAACCCCGCGCGCGGCAGGGCCAGTACGGTGCAGGCGGTGGAGGCCTTGAGCGTGATGTCCCAGACTGCTGCCTCTGCCGCGAGCGCCTGATCGCCGACATGGTCGCCGTCGGCCACCACACCCACGACCGCCGTCCCGTCGTACTTGCCGGGGGCCAGCTTGGTCGCCCTGCCGTGCGCCAGCAGATACAGGTGGTCGGCGCGGCTGCCGGCCTCGGCGATCACCTCGCCAGCCGCGTACTCCCGCTGGACGCAACGGCTCGCCAGCGCTTCGAGCGCCGCACTGTCGTCGAAACCGCGCAGCAGGGGCAGTTCACCCAGCTCCGCCGGGATGACCCGGACGTCGGCTCCGGTCGTGACGAACTCGATGCGACCGTCCCCCACCGTGTGGGTCAGACGTCGGTTCACGCGATAAGAGCCACCGGGCACGTCGACCCAGGGCAGCAGGCGGAGCAGCCACCGGGAGGTGACGCCCTGCATCTGCGGGGCGGACTTGGTCGTTGTCGCCAGATTGCGCGCAGCGGCCGTTGCCAGGCTTTGCTGCGACTGACCGTCCTCTGCGGCAGAAGTGGACTCCACCGGCAAGGTCATAAGGACGCCACCCATCTCTGTGCGGAGAACTTTCGGTGCGGAATTCACCGCCACCGACAGGGAAAGTATCAGCGCGCAAAGGATCTCTGGAATCGCTCAAATGGGTGTGGTTGGCACGCGAGTTGGCAGGAAATCAGGGGGCGCGGCCAGGGAGGCTCCGAGGGCCGGGGGAAAACCCCTCCCGGAGGCGGACCAACGCCTGCTGTCGCGTCCGATCCGGAAGCGGGGCCCATGTACGGCCGCCCGGGCCGGGCTCGACAAAAGGCGCCGGCGCGGTGACAGGCTCCGGTGCGGTGACAGGTGCCGGCTCCCGGCCGCAGCGGAAGCCCGTCAGTATTCCGGTTGCGAGGGGCCCGGCCCCAGCGTCGTCGTGCCCGGCGCCGCGCGGTGTCCGAGGCCCGTGCGATACGCGTCGAGCGCCGCCTCGATCCGGCCCTCCCGGCGCAGCAGATCGCCCAGCAGCCGGCAGATGTCGGCCAGGTCGCCCGCCGCACCCGAGTGTTCCAGCAGCGACAGCGCCTGGCAGTAGTGCAACTCGGCGTCCTCGACCGCCCCGCCCTCCTCTGCGATCATCCCCAGCAGCCGGTGGGCGCCCGCCGCGTGCACCGCGCCCCGCTCCGGACCGAGCCCCGCGCCGAGCGCATCCAGCGTGCCGGACAGCAGCTCGGCCGCCTCCTGGCGGCGGCCGAGCCGACGCAGTACGTCCGCCAGCTCCACCTCGACCTGTGCGGCGAAGAGCTGAGCGCGTCCCGAGGCCAGCATGTCCCTCGCCGTGCGCAGCTCCGTCTCGGCGCCGGCCAGGTCGCCGTCCTGAGCCCGTACGTACCCGCGCATCCAGTGGCAGTGCGCCAGTTCGGTGCGGATGTGCAACTGCCGGTACAGCTCCTGAGCCTTGGCCAGCGAGGCTTCCGCTTCCGCCGACCGGCCCTCGGCGATCATCGCGCGCGCGACACCCCGGTGCATCCGGGCCACCAGTGCCGGATCGTTGACCGACGGAGCAAGGGAGAGCGCCAGCTCGGCGCTCTGCGCGGCACGTGCGTAGGCGCCCATGTCCACGTACGGGGCGATGGCGGCGCTGTGCAGCAGCACCAGCGCGTCGGGATCGTGCAGCCCGCCGCGGTTCAGCTCGTCGATCGCAGACTCCAGCAGATAGCAGGAGTAGCGCAGTTCGCCCGCGAGGAGATGAGCCACCGCACGGCCGCGGACGGCCGCGACCCGGCGCGTCAGGGGCTCGTCGGCGAGCTGCCGCTCGGCCTCCTCGAAACTCTCCCGCGCCTCGCTGAGTTCACCGAGGTCCAGTGCGCAGTCGCCGAGTGCGATGAGCGCGTCGGCCCGTTCCCCCTCGAATCCGTGCTCCTCGGCGGCGGCCAGCAGCTGGCGCAGTACGTCCGCGGCCTCTGCCGCGTCCCCCGCGGCGAGCAACTGCCGGGCGTCGGTCAGGCGTACCCGTAGTTCGGTGGCCACGTGGGCGGGGCGGCCGGTCGACAGCTCGTCGACGCTGACCCCCAGCCGCCCGGCGAGGTGGCGCAGCGCGGTCTCCGAAGGCCGGACCCTGCCCGACTCCAGGGTCGAGATGTACGCGGCGGTGTACTCAGGCTCGGCCAACTGGCGCTGGGTCAGGCCGCGTTCGGCACGGAGCCGCTGGACACGGCGCCCGATCCCGTCCGTGTCCGTCGTACGCTCCTGGCTTCTGGCGGTGCTGCTGGTCGCCATCGGTCCGTGCCCCTTCGATAGCGCCTCCGGCGCGGACGCCGCCGCTCGCCCGGCCATCGGCTCGTCCGCCCATGGCTCAACGTCCGGAATCATGTCGCCGCCCGTCGTCGACCCGGCCCTGCTGCTCGCCCGGCCGATGGCCGACCCGCGGCTTGATCCCAGAGTTAAGGCTAGTTAAGTATCCCCTTAATGGCCATGGGTGGGACCGAACCGACAGGAGTGCTCTTGACCAGTTACCGACAGCCCGGCCTCGTCCTCACCGACCACCGCTTCGAGGTGCCTCTGGATCACACCGACCCAGGAGGGGAGACGATCGGGATCTTCGCCCGCGAAGCCGTCGCACCCGGCAGGGAGAAGGACCAACTGCCCTGGCTGGTCTACCTCGAGGGCGGCCCCGGATGCGGTGCGCGGCGGCCGGTGGGAGCCACGGACTGGGTCAGTCGCGCCGTGGAGGAGTACCGGGTCCTGCTCCTGGACCAGCGGGGCACCGGCCACTCCACCCCGGCCGACCGCCAGACCCTCCCGCTGCGCGGCGGTCCGCAGGAGCAGGCCGACTACCTCGCGCTGTTTCGCGCCGACGCGATCGCGAAGGACTGCGAGTGGATCAGACAGCGGTTGGCCGGCGGCGCGCGGTGGACCGTACTCGGCCAGAGCTTTGGCGGTTTCTGCGCGGTGCACTATCTCTCCACCGCTCCCGAGGCGTTGGACACCGTCCTCATCACCGGCGGGCTCCCCGGGCTCGACGCCACGGCCGACGACGTCTACCGGGCCGCCTACCCTCGCGTCGAGCGGAAGACCCGTGCCCACTACGCCCGCTACCCACAGGACGTGGAGACCGCGCGGAACATCGCCGCCCATCTCCGCGAGCACCCCGCCGAACTGCCCGGCGGCCATCGTCTGACCGTCGAGGGCTTCCAGGCCCTGGGCCACCAACTCGGCGCCACGGGCGGCTCCCACCGCCTCCACTACCTTCTGGAGCACGCCTTCGTGCCCACGCCTGCCGGCCCGCGCCTGTCCGACGCCTTCCTCGAAGGGGCCAGGTCCGTCCTGTCGTACGCCGCCAATCCGCTCTACGCCCTGCTGCACGAGGCCTGCTACGCACAGGACGGCTCCGCGACCCGGTGGGCGGCCCAGCGCGTCCGGTCGGAGTTCCCGCAGTTCGACGCGGAGCCGGCGCTGGAGAAGGGCGAACCCGTGCTGTTCACGGGCGAGATGGTCTACCCGTGGATGCTGGACGCCGACCCGGCGCTGCGGCCATTGCGCGAGACTGGCGAGCTGCTGGCCGCCCGCAAGGGTTGGTCCCGGTTGTACGACGCCGACCGCCTCGCCGCGAACCGCGTCCAGGTCGCCGCGGCCGTCTACCACGACGACATGTACGTCGACACCGGCCATGCCCTGGAGACCGCGCGCACGATCGGCGGCCTGCGCACCTGGGTGACCGACGAGTTCGAGCACGACGGGGTGCGCACCGGCGGCACCCGTGTGGTCGACCGGCTCCTGGCGCTCGCCCGCGACGAGGTCTGAACCGCTCCCGGCCCTCCGGAGGACGTGGATCTGACGCTTATTCAGCAATGATTCCTGGCCCGGGTATTGCCCTGCCTCTTCACGCCCTCTACGTTGACTGGCTGATTAAGCGCGTTTACCCGCGCGCTTAATCGGCTTCGTCCACCCCCACCGGGATCCCACCGGGAGGAACGCAGTGCACATACCCAGAGCCGGCTTCGGAGCCGGCGTCGTCCTCGCAGGCCTTCTCGCTGCCTCCGCATCTCTCGCGGCCGCCTCGGACTCCGGGGCGGCCGCGCCGTCCCCGCGGGGCCAGGAGACCCATCACGTCGAGTACTTCGCCTCGCCGAAAGGTCACCCCCGTCACGCCGAGGTACCCGCCGCCGCCCCCGAGCGCCTGGAGCAGAAGGCCGGGAGCGTCGAGGGCGACGGCGATGTCACCCCGATCGTCGAGAACGGACCCACCGCGGACAAGCTCGATGTCGTGGTGATCGGTGACGGCTACACCGAAGGCGAACTCGCGCAGTTCCACACCGACGCCAAAGAGAAGTGGCAGGAGATCACGGGCGTCGAGCCGTACACGACCTACCAGGACCTCTTCAACGTCTGGGCGGTCGATGCCGTCTCGCAGGACTCGGGCGTCTCCGGCGACCCGACCAAGGACGTCGTCCGGAACACGGCCCTCAGCTCGTACTTCTGGTGCGACGACATCGAGCGCCTGCTGTGCGTCGACACCGGCAAGGTCGAGAGCTACGCCGCCAAGGCGCCCGAGGCGGACCTCGTCGTCGTGGTCTCCAACAGCACCAAGTACGGAGGTGCGGGCTACAACGACGTCGTCTCCCAGCTCGGCTACGACGGCATCGCCACCGTCTCCGGCGGCAACGATCAGTCCGGCCAGGTCGCGGTGCACGAGACCGGCCACTCCCTCGGCAAGCTCGCCGACGAGTACTTCTACGACGAGTACGGCGACTACACCGGAGCCGAGCCCGCCGACGCGAACACCAGCACCCACACCGCCGACGAACTCGCGGACCAGCAGGCCAAGTGGTACCGCTGGTTGGGCGAGGCGACCCCCGACGGCGGCACGGTCGGCGCCTTCGAGGGCGCCGGCTACTACCCGCGCGGCCTGTACCGGCCGAGCGACAACTCGATCATGCGCACCCTGGGCCGGGAGTTCAATGTCGTCGGCCGTGAAGCGATGATCGCGGGCTTCTACCGGCACGCCGAGCCGCTGTCCAGTTCAACCAGCACCAAGAGCGTGCTGACCCGGGCCGACAGTGTCACCGTACGGGTGCCGAAGCTGTCCGGTGCCGAGCGGGGCCTGGTTCTGCGCTGGTACGTGGACGGCAAGGAGGCCAAGAGCGCGCGCGGCGACCGCACGGTGAACGTCGGGAAGCTCGTGCAGCAGCGCGACCACCGGGCGCACCGGCTCACCGCCACCGCGTACGACCCGACCCGCTCCGTACGGGACCCGGAGCTGCGTTCCCTGCTGAAGGGCTCGCTCACCTGGACCGTGGGGCGCTGACCCGGTCCGACCGCACGACCCGACGCCGGGGCCGGCCGCACGACCGCCCCGGCGTCCGGCATTTCCGGCGGCGAACGGCGAGCGCTGGGTGGCGAGCGACGAGCGGCGAGCGGGGAGTTGCGGTCACGCGCGGAGAGCGGCGGGTGGCGGGTGGCGAGAAACGCCTCCGGGAGACTGTTCCCCTGGAGCCGAGCGACCGCTTAGTATGCGACGGACGCGGAACCTGTCCACGCTTGCGGAGGCCCACGGATGAAGGCATGGCGAGTCCACGAGAACGGCGAGCCGCGCGCGGTGATGCGTCTCGAAGAGGTGCCCGACCCGGTCGCCGGGCCGGGACAGCTCCTCCTGCGCGTCCGCGCAGCCAACATCAACTTCCCGGACGCGCTGCTCTGCCGCGGCCTCTACCAGGCCCGCCCCCCGCTGCCGTTCACCCCGGGCGTCGAGATCTGCGGCGAGGTCGTCGCGGCGGGTGACGGCGCGGACGCTTCGGTCGGGGACCGTGTAATGGCCCAGCCGCCGCTCCCCGCGGGCGGGTTCGCCGAATACGCCGTCGCCGATGCCGCCGCCGTCCGCCCCGCGCCGCAGGCGCTCGACGACGCCGAGGCGGCCGCCCTGCACATCGGCTACCAGACCGGCTGGTTCGGGCTGCACCGGCGGGCGCGGATCCAGGCGGGGGAGACCCTGCTGGTGCACGCGGCCGCGGGTGGGGTGGGCAGCGCCGCCGTACAACTCGGCAAGGCGGCGGGCGCGACGGTGATCGGTGTGGTCGGAGGCCCGGACAAGGCGCGCGTCGCCCGCGAGCTGGGCTGCGATCTGGTCATCGACCGGCGCACGGACGACATCGTGACCACCGTGAAGGAGGCGACGGGCGGGCGAGGCGCCGACGTGGTCTACGACCCGGTCGGTGGCGACGCCTACGCCAAGTCCGTCAAATGCATCGCCTTCGAGGGGCGGGTGCTGGTGGTCGGGTTCGCGAGTGGCGCGATCCCGACCCCCGCCCTCAACCACGCGCTGGTGAAGAACTACGCGATCGTGGGCCTGCATTGGGGCCTCTACAACACCAAGGACCCGGCCGCGGTCCGCACCTGCCACGAGGAGCTGAGCAAGCTCGCGGAACAGGGCGCGATCAAGCCGCTGATCAGTGAGCGCGTGGGGCTCGACGCGGCGGCCGACGCCGTTCAGCGCGTCGCCGACGGCACCACCACCGGACGCGTCGTCGTCGTCCCCGCCTAATGGGACTTGCCGGGTCGTAGAAACTCGGTGCCGTAGCCGCCAGCAGGTGAGCACTTTCATCGCCTGAAGCACGTGACTTCTGAGGTC
>NZ_JBFAYQ010000060.1:0-24445 GCF_040681345.1 Streptomyces sp. NPDC051776
GGCTCGATGAACTCCCATTCCACGTCCGTAAGTTGCACCTGCGTCATGCATGACGATCTACAGGAACCCGCCCCGCTGCGGGAGCGGAGCCCACACATTGATCACAACTGGATACGCTCCCTAGGGCCGCCCCCGACGGGACTGGGCCCGTACGGCGACGTGATCCCAGAAGTACGCGGAAGCGGGAACGGCCCAGGGATACGACTCGTTGTCCCGGGGTCCGTCCATTCGCTGCCCCGGAGAGCATCGTGCCCGACACCACGCCCGCCACCTCCTCCGTGCTCCCCGCTCTCTCGGCTCTGACCACCCAGGCCGAACGACTGATCGAGCTGGGGGTGCACGAGATCGCCGGGCTGCCCGCCACCGATATCCGTACCTTCGCCGCGGCCGCCGAAGCCGCTGCGGGCGGCGACGGTGCCCTGCTCGCTGTTCACCCGGACCGGGCCCCTGCCTCCGCGCTCGCGCCGCTGCTCCGCCGTGACGACAAGCCGGGCTTCGTCGTCACCGACATGGCCGACGTCGACGGCTTCGCCCCCTGCACCGTCGAGCTGCCAGAGGCTCCCCTCCACCTGCTCACCGGCCTTGACCGCGGTGACCACATCGCCAACTGGAGCCCGGACGAGGCGCTGCCCGCCCTCACCGAAGAGAACCGCACCCCGCTGCTGCTCACCGAAGGCATCCACTGGGTGCTCCAGCAGCCGGCGGCCCTCGAACGCAACCGCTGCTTCATGACCATCGGCTCCCGCCTGCTCAAGGCGGACGGCACCCTTGACGCCCGCACCCCGGCGATCTGGATCAGCAACGGCACCGGGCGGGACGGACGAGAGCGCCGCAACGCACCGAAGGTGGGCTGGTGCTGGTGGGGCAACCGGCACACCTGGCTGGGCTTCGCCTCAGCAACAGGCCGGCGGGGCGGTGAGTTCCAGGACCCGGGAGGTTCCCGAGAACAGCGGAAGGTTCTCGTCGCCGAGCCGCGGGCTTGAACACCGGCGCCAGTCACCGGGAACAACACGACCCCCCGGCCTCGGTTCCCCTCCCCCTGCTCCGTGCGGCCCCCCTTGCTCGGTGCGGCCATTTCCGTGCGGCCCCCTTGCTCCGTGCGGCCATGCTCCGTGCGGCCCCCTTGCTCCGTGCGGCCGACGACCACTGTGAGCCCGTACGCGTACCGGGTACGCGGTATCCACTGCACAGACGACGAACGGCGTTCAGTGCCGGATCCCCCGCGCACAAGTGACGCCTTCGAGCGGATACGGAGCCACCATGCCCGATGCGGCCGAGGACCGAATCACAGATCCGTGGGGCGGAGCGCTGCCCGGTTCCAGAGGCGCCCGATGGCCGTCCCGTACAGACCAGTGGCTCGCCGACGGGGTGCGAGAGGAACAGGTCGACCGGTGGGTCCGGTCGCCGTGCCTGCTGTGCAGCAATGGGTGCGGTCTGGACATCGCGGTGCGCGAGGGCCGCATGGTCGGCGTACGCGGCCGGGCGGGGGACGCGGTCAACCGGGGGCGGCTCGGGCCCAAGGGGCTCTTCGGCTGGGAGGGCCAGCTGTCGCCGGATCGTCTCACCCGCCCGTTGATCAGGACATCGGGAGGCCGGCAAGTGGAGGCCGACTGGGACACGGCGATGTCCCTGATCGTCCAACGCTCGCAGGAGCTTCTCACGGACCGCGGCCCGCTCTCCCACGGCTTCTACACCAGCGGGCAGTTGATGCTCGAGGAGTACTACACGCTCGCCGTCATCGGCAAAGCAGGCATCGGTACGCCCCACATGGACGGCAACACGCGGCTGTGCACGGCCACGGCCGCAGCCGCCCTGAAGGAGACGTTCGGCACGGACGGGCAGCCCGCTGCCTACGAGGACATCGAGTACACCGACGCCCTGTTCCTCTTCGGTCATAACCCGGCCGAGACCCAGACCGTTCTGTGGACCCGTATGCGGGACCGGCTGAAGGGCCCCGACCGGCCGCTTCTCGTCTGCGTGGATCCACGCTCGACACCTGTCGCTCGCGCGGCCGACGTGCATCTGGCGGTCCGACCAGGCACCAATCTCGCGCTCATGAACGCGTTGCTGCACGAAGTCATCGCTCGCGGATGGGCCGACGAGGACTATCTGGCCCGCCACACTCGCGGCGTCGAGGAGTTGATGTCCACGGTCGCCGATTGCACGCCGGACTGGGCGGCCGACATCTGCGGTGTGAGCGCGTCGGCCGTCCGGCGCGCGGCGGAGATCTTCGGGACCAGCGAGCGCGTCCTGTCGACCGTGCTCCAGGGGTTCTATCAGTCGCACCAGGCCACGGCCGCATCGGTGCAGGTGAACAACCTGCACCTGCTGCGCGGAATAATCGGCAGCCCCGGCTGCGGAATCCTGCAGATGAACGGCCAGCCGACGGCCCAGAACAACCGTGAATGCGGCGCGAACGGCGACCTGCCGGGGTTTCGCAACTGGGCGAACGAGGAGCACGTCCGTGAGCTGGCCCGCCTGTGGAACGTTGATCCCCTGACCATCCCCCACTGGGCGGAGCCCACGCACGCCATGCAGATCTTCCGCTACGTGGAGCAGGGTTCGATCAACCTCCTGTGGATCGCGGGCACCAACCCCGCGCTCTCCCTCCCCGACCTCGGCCGCCTGCGCGCGGTACTGGCTTCCGACCAATGCTTCACCGTGGTCTCGGATGCCTTTCCGACGGAGACCACGGAACTGGCGGACGTCGTCCTGCCCGTCGCCCTGTGGGGCGAGAAGACGGGGACGTATACGAACACCGACCGCACCGTGCACCTCTCCGAACAAGCGGTTTCCCCGCCCGGGGACGCCCGCAGCGACCTGCGGATCTGGCTCGACTACGGGCGGCGCATGGGCTTCACCGACCGCGACGGCAAGCCCCTCGTGCCATGGAAGGACGCCGAGGGCGCCTACCGCGCCTGGCAGGAGTGCTCCCGGGGCAGGCCGTGCGACTACTCCGGCCTCAGCTACGAACGGCTCCGGGAGGCGGCCGGCGGCGTGCAGTGGCCCTGCACGGCCCGGAACCCGGAGGGAACCCCCAGGCTCTACACCACATCGCATTTCAACACCGCCACCGAGCAGTGCGAGAACTACGGGCACGACCTGGCCACCGGCGGAACGCTCACCCGTCAGGAGCATCAAGCGATGAAGCTGGAAGGCCGTGCCCGGATCAGCCCGGCAGCATACGAGCCCTCACCCGAAGCGCCCGATGAACAGCATCCGCTGACGTGCACCACGGGCAGAACGGTGTACCACTGGCACACCCGTACCAAGACCGGCCGCAGCCCTCGCCTCGACGCCGCCGCCCCCGGTCCCTGGGTGGAAGTCTCTCCCGAGGACGCGGCTGCGTACGGGATCGAGGACGGAGACCTGGTGCGGGTCGAGTCGCGGCGCGGAGCGGTGGAGGTGCCGGCGCGCATCTGCGGCACCCGTGTCGGAACCGTGTTCATGCCCTTCCACTACGGCAGCCAGGCGGCCAACGACCTCACCCCCGCCCTGTGGGACCCGGTCTCCAAGCAACCGACGTTCAAGACCAGCGCGGTACGCCTGACCGGGCTCGGCCCCGACCCCGGCGGCCCCGCCCCGGTGCCGACCGTGGGAACGGCCGCCCCCAGCGAAGCGGAGGCATAGCCGACCATGAATCTGCCCACCTATCTGGGACTGCTCGAACACGCCGAGTGCACGCTCGCGGAGGCCTTCCGCTCGGTTGCCGACGCGCATCAGTCCGAGCCCGACGTCCACCTCCTGGCGCGCAAGATGTCCGGGCAGTGCGACGATCGCGCCGCGCGGTTGCGCCCCATGATCGAACGGTACGGAGAGCGGGAGGATCAGGAGCCCGAACGGATGCTGATGGGTCAGTTCTCCCGCGAACGCCATGGGGGGCTCAGTCTCTTGCGTGACCTGCACGATCTCTACGTCATGGCCCATTTCGTCGCTATCACGTGGACCATGGTGCTGCAGGCCGCCCAGGGCTTGCGGGACAAGGAACTCCTGCAGGCGGCCGAGGCGAGCGTCGCGGAGACGACCGGACAGATCCGGTGGCTGAGGACACGCATGAATGCGGCAGCGCCTCAGGCACTTCTGGTGGCGCGTTGAGGCTCGGCGGGTCTACGGGGGTGACACAATCCGCGGCGCGCACGCGAGTGTGGCCGAGGCAAACGTGGCGGGCCCGGTCATGGCCGTGAGGTACTCCAGAGCTTCGCCGTCTCCGCAACTGCACGATGCCGGAGCGAGTCCGGGTTCATGCAAGGGTCTGCATGTCTCACCGTTCGCGTCCTCGCACCCTCGCGTCCTCGCACCCTCGCGTCCTCGCACCCTCGCGTCCTCGCGGCCTCGCACCCTCGCGTCCTCAGCCGGCCGTACGCCTCGCGCACTCGACCACCACATCCCGCAGACTGCCGGTTCGCCGGAGGAGTTCGCGCTGGAACCGCGCACCCGTTCCGCTGCGGGAGATTTCGTCGAGCCCCTCCCGGACCAGGGCCAGGTCGTCATCGTCGAGCGCCGCCCGTACATGCTCGAGCAGTGCCTGTACCACGGAGTCGGCCGGCTCGGGCCGCATGGTGAGGGGGTGCAGCAGGTTCCCGTCCATCCCCGAACGGCCCGCTCGCCACGCAGCCAACCGGAGCAGGCCCACGCCGTGCGGCACCGGCGGCTCACCGTCCTGCCACTGCTGGGCCGCCCGCTCGACCAGACCGCGCGTCAGAGCTGCGAGGAGAAGCGTCGTCGAGGGCGCGAGACATACGTCCGCCACGCGGACCTCGACTGTCCCGTACTTGTGCGACAGGCGGGCGTCGAAATAGACCATCCCCTTGTCACGGAGAACCCCCGTCCCCAGCATCGCCTCCACTTGCGCGTGATACCGCTCGGCGGAGCCGAAGATTTCCACGGGGCCGGCTGAGGGCCACCGCCCCCACACGCGGCTGCGATAGCTGGCGTACTGGCTGTCCTTTCCCTGCCAGAAGGGGGAGTTGGCGCTCAGGGCGAGCAGCACCGGCAGCCACGGGCGAATGCGATCGAGGACTGCGACGCCCTCTTCGTCCGATGCCACGGACACATGGACGTGACATCCGCACGTGAGTTGTTCCTGAGCGGTCAGGCCGAACTGTTCAAGCAGCCATCGATAGCGTTCCTCGGAGCTGATGGAAGGTCTGACCTGCAGCGGCGATGTGGCCAGAGCGGCGACTGCCGCTCCCAGCCGCTCGGCGTGATGCGCGGCTTCTCGCCGCCATCCGCGGACCTCGTTCCACAACTCCGTCATGCTGGTCTGCGGCCTGGTGGCGAACTCCAGTTGCTCCCGGTGCAGCTCCGCCTCGAACCCCTGCTCATCGGTGTCATGCGAAACGCGGGAGGCGGAAGCCAGGACGGCCGCGGACAGCGCCCTGGGCTCCCCGGACGCGGAATCCACCAGCAGGAGTTCCTCCTCCACGCCGACACTGCGCATCATGGGCCTCTCCACGGGGTGCATCGGCCGTTACCGGCACGGTGCGACCAGGCTCGTCCCCCGGCTCTGCGCGAGGCACGTTTCCCACCAAGTACCCCGCCAAGTCACCCGCATGGCCCACGCAGTGAGCGCCTCTCACCGTAGGGGGTTGCGACATTGGGCAGCCGCCCTGCCGGTCGCACATCCCCGGCTCGATTGGCCGAGATCCGGGGCATGGATCCTCCCGTCCCGGGGCACCCAGGGGAACAGTGCTCAAGATCCAGGGGCTTGAGCACGGCGGTTCCGCACCACGGACGAACGGCGGCGGAATCGCACCGAGGGGGGCTCCGGTGGAGACCAGGGGAGAGCCGGAGCCCTCTCTCTGGCCCCTTCCCCTCGTCTCGCGCCTTCCGCCCTCATCTCGCCCCTTTCACCTCGTCTTCTCGCCTCTTCCGCCTTCAAGCGGCATCACGCACGGCGTGGGCTGCCTCGTCGTCAAGGGCCACTCGAACGAGCCCGGCGGCGAGCTTCGGCAACTCCGCGGTGTCGACGAGGCGTTCCAATGTCTCCGGAGTCTTCGGCAACCCGAGGCGCTGCGCTCCCTGCAGGGCCTTTTCGTCCAAGTAGGGTGCGAACTCGGGCCAGACGCCCTGTACTTCGCGGAAGAAGATGTTGACGCCTGTAGGGCCGATACCGGGGAGCTCGCGCAGCAGTTTCCTCGGGTCCCCGGCCTCGCGCATGCGCCGCAGGTCCCCCTTGTACTCCCGCTGCAGGAACTCCGCGGCTTCTCCCAGCTGGGTGGCCGTACGCTCGTCGTAGCGGCGGTAGCCGCCCTTCCCCAACGCGTCCACGCGCTGCTGCCAGCCGGCCCGGGACATTCTCCGGGCGTCCCGCATTCCGGCATCGAAGAGTGCCCGGGCGGATGCCACGGCGATGTCCGCCTTGATCCGGGCGGAGAGCAGGTGGGAGAGCACGAGAAGCTGATAGAGCGGTGCTGGCGTGTTCCGCAGACGGATGCCGGCCTCAGCTGCGTACGTCCTGCCTTCCCGGTCCAGAAGCGACTGCATGAGAGCTCGGTTCTTCGTCGCCATGACGGCCTCACCTACCTGCCTGTGGCTCTTACCTGCCTGTGGCTCTGCGCTTCGCCACCCGGGTGCCCGGGACCCCACCGGCACTAACGAGGTCGGGCGAGCTCACCGCGGGCGGCATTCAGCCGCAATCACAACCGGTTCCATGGGGTACTACGTTCCGCTGTCACTCCCGCCCTCATAGGTATTCCGTCCGGGAGAGGTGCGGGAAATGGGGTACTCACCGGCCATGTCGTACTGGATGGACACAGCTCGCGGTCCCGCACGCCCGGCCCTCGATACCGACCTGCGGACCGATGTCGCGATCGTGGGTGCCGGCATCGCGGGGGTCGCCACGGCTTGGGAACTGGCTCGTCGCGGTCGCCGGGTCGTCCTATTGGAGGCCGACCGGGTGGGCGGCGGCACGACGGGGAACACCACGGCGAAGGTCACCGCTCTGCACAACCAGGTGTACGACCACCTGCGCAGGACCCGCGGAGCCGAGGGGGCCCGCCTGTACGCGCGGTCCCAGCAGGAAGCCGTCCGCCATGTGGTGGACGTGACCGCGGACATGAACATCGACTGCGAGCTCGAAGTCGCCCCGGCCTGCACGTACGCAACCGGTTCCGCAGGCGCGGACGCCCTGCGCCGGGAGGCAGAGGCCGCCCAAGAGGCGGGGCTCAATGCGTCCTTCGTGACGGACAGCGGACTGCCGTTCCCCATCGCGGGCGCCGTACGCGTCGAGGACCAAGTGCAGTTCCATCCGCGGAAGTTCCTGCTCGCCCTGGCGGCCGACGTGATCGCACACGGCGGGGAGATCTACGAACGTACACGGATCACGGGACTCGACGAGGGCGAGCCCTGCCGGCTCACCAGTGAGAACGGCCATGTGGTGACGGCCGCTGAGGTCGTGGTCGCCACCCACTACCCCGTCTTCGACCGGGCCCTGCTGTTCACCCGTCTGTCCGTCCACCGGGAGCTCGTCGTGGCCGCCCCCATCCCGGCCTCGGCAGACCCCGGCGGGATGTACATCACCGACGAGGACGGCAAACGATCGGTGCGCACCGCGCCCTACGACGACGAACGGCGCCTGCTCATCGTCACCGGGGAGAGCTTCACCCCGGGTACGGGCCATGCCCCCGAGGGATATCACCGGCTGGAGGAGTGGACCCGCGCGCACTTCTCCGGAGCCGCGGTCACGCACCGGTGGGCCGCGCAGGACACCGACCCGACCGACACCGTTCCCCTCGTGGGGCCGCTCCACCCCGGCGCCCGCCACACCCATGTCGCGACCGGCTTCGGTGGCTGGGGACTGAGCGGCGGTGTCATGGCAGGCCGCCTGCTGGCGGCGCGGATCAACGGTGAGACCCTCCCGTGGGCCGGCCTGTACGACCCACGGCGCCTGTGGAGTGCCGTGCGCGAAATATCCGGTTTCCTCAAGCATCAGGCACAGGTGGGCAAACACTTCGTCGGAGACCGGCTGCGCACGACGCATGCCGACTCCGTCGAGGACATCGCTCCCGGGTCGGGGGCGGTCGTCCGCCTCGGGGGGAGCCACTGTGCGGTGTACCGGGCTCCGGACGGCACCCCGCATGCCGTGTCCGCGCGCTGTACGCATCTGGGATGCCTCGTTGCCTTCAACACCGCGGAAACTGCGTGGGAGTGCCCGTGCCACGGCTCCCGTTTCGCCCGGACGGGTCCGTCGTCCAAGGACCGGCCACCGCGCCGCTGGAACGCCGGGATGTGGAATAGGCCGCCGTCGGTCCGGAGGGGAAGTGATTGGCTGCTGTGCCGCGGGAGGTACTGATGGGCAGATTCCGGGATCTCCGCGGCCCTGGGATGAGATCACCGCGACACCGGTGATCCGCCGTACCCTGCGCCCCATCGGTCACAAAGCCCCCTCGTGTGCATCGCCGGCACCGGCCGCCCTCGTGCCATGCGAACCTCACCGGGCGCTCGAATTCCTCCGGCTGTGACGCATGACCACGCGCCAGTCGTGGAACCCGAAAACTGCATTTCGCACAAGGAGGTGTCGCAATGCCTGCAGGGTCGAGCCAGAAGCGGGAGCGGCAGTACGAGCGGATCAAGGAGAGCCAGGAGGAACGTGGCGCGTCCACCGGCAGGGCCAAGGAGATCGCCGCCCGTACGGTGAACAAGGAACGCGCACGTTCCGGCGAAGCGAAGTCCGCCAGCCGCACCTCGACGCGGGACCCCAAATCCGCGCCCCAGCGGGGCGGCGAGCGGTCCGGAAAGGGCCCCAAGGGCCCGACACGTGACCAGCTCTACAACGAGGCCAAGAAGAAGAACATCGAAGGACGTTCGTCCATGACCAAGGACGAACTCGCCAAGGCTCTGGGCCGCTGACGTCGCCCGGGCCGCCGTGGCGCACGCCGGGGGCCCCAGGTCGGCGAACTCCTCGAGGCTCTCTCCGGCAAGTGAACCGTACGACGAATATGCGCGGCCCTCCGGCGCTCGGCAGTCGAGCGCCGGAGGGCCGCGGACGTCGGAGGGAACCAACCTGTACCCGTTTTTTCCGGTTCCGGATAACTGGTGATTTTTACCGGATTTCCCGGTTACCCGTCCCGGGACCGACATCCGCGGCACGGGAAGAGGTCGGTGCCATGGCACCGGAAGAAGAGAACCGACGGAACGATTCCGGCTCTCCCGACAGGATCGGACCCGCCCCCGAGGTGGAGCGGGCAGCCCCGGACCGGCCCACGGATCTGGAGAAGCGCTCCTGGTCCGCCGTGCTGCGCCGCACGGGCAAGGAATTCATGGAGGACGAACTGCCGGACCGCGCAGGCTCGCTCACCTACTACGCGGTTCTCTCGATCTTCCCGGCCATGCTGGTCCTCGTTTCGCTGCTCGGCGTGATCGGCTCATCTGCCACGGACCAGGTTCTCAACAACATCCAGCAGTTCGCCCCCGGCTCGGCACGCAACATCCTGAACTCGGCCGTCGACCAACTGCAGCAAAGCCGCACCACGGGCGGCATCCTGGCCGTGATCGGCCTGATCGGTGCCGTCTGGTCCGCATCCGGCTACATCGGAGGCTTCATCCGGACCTCCAACGCCGTCTACGACGTGTCCGAGGGCAGGCCGGTCTGGAAGGTCACCCCCCTCAGGCTGGCGCTGACGGTGGTCCTGATGATCCTTCTCGCGGCCAGCGCCCTGATCGTCGTCTTCACCGGGCCGCTGGCGAAGCGGGTCGGCGACGTCATCGGGGTCGGCGACGCAGCCGTGACCGCGTGGTCCATCGGCAAGTGGCCGGTACTGGTGCTGCTCGTGACCCTGATGATCGCCCTGCTCTACTGGGCCGCGCCCAATGTCCGCGGACGTGGGTTCCGATGGGTGACCCCGGGAAGCTTTCTCGCCCTGCTGATCTGGCTGGCCGCATCGGCAGGCTTCGCCGCCTACGTGGCGAACTTCGGCTCGTACAACAAGACTTACGGCGCCCTGGCCGGCGTCATCATCTTCCTCGTGTGGCTCTGGCTGTCCAATCTGGCCATCCTGCTGGGGCTGGAATTCGACGCCGAACTGGCACGGGAACGCGTCGTGGCCGGCGGCCACCCCGAGGAGGAGGAGCCCTACGTCGAGCCCCGGGACACCCGCAAATGGCCGCGTGATGAAGGAGGCCGGGCGGCCTGAACGGGATGGTCCCGGTCGGCTACTCGGCCGTCTGCCCGGATCCCGGCAGAAACTCCTGAACCTTCGCCTTGAGACCTTGCCTGGCCACATCGACCCGGTCCGGGTCGCCATTGACCAAGGACCTGGCCGTGGACTCCATCTGTTCCCAGGTCGCGTGGGGCGGAATCGGTGGCACCGAGGGATCCGTCAGGAACTCGACCACCGCGGGCCCGTCCGCGGCCAGTGCCTCCCGCCATGCGGGTTCCACCCCCTCCGGCTTCTCCACCCGGATCCCGGTCAGCCCCATCGCGGAGGCGAGGGCCGCGTACGAGACGTCGGGGAGCGCCTGTGACGGCTCGAACTGCGGGGCCCCTTCCATCGCCCGCATCTCCCAGGTCACCTGATTGAGGTCGCGGTTGTTCCACACGCCGATGACCAGCCGTGGATCGTCCCAGTCCTTCGCGTACTTCGCCGCGGTGATCAGCTCGGCCGTGCCGTTCATCTGCATCGCCCCGTCGCCGACGAGCGCGACCACGGGCCGGTCCGGATGGGCGAACTTCGCCCCGATCGCGTACGGGACCGCGCACCCCATCGTGGCGAGCGTCCCCGACAGCGAGCCGCGCATCCCCTCGCGGAAGCGGAGGTGCCGCGCGTACCAGTTCGTCACGGACCCCGAGTCGGCGGTGACGATGGCGTTGTCCGGCAGCAGCGGGCTCAACCGGTGCGCCACGTACTCGGGATTGACCGGGTCGGCGGACAGCTCGGCGCGCCTGCGCGTCACGTCGTTCCACCGCTCGACCGCGGCACACACCTCGTCGTACCAGTCGCGCGCCTCGTTCCGGCGCAGCAGGGGGATGAGCCGGCGCAGCGTTGCCGCGGCGCCCCCCACGAGGTTCACCTCGTACGGGTAGCGCATGCCGATCATGTGCGGATCGAGGTCGATCTGCACGCCCCGCGCCGTGCCGAAATCGGGCAGGAACTGCGAGTAGGGGAAGCTGGAGCCGATGGTCAGCAGAGTGTCGCAGTCGCGCATCAACTCGTAGGAGGGGCGCGTGCCCAGCAGCCCGGTCGCGCCGGTCACGTTGGGACGGGCGTCCGGCAGCACGTCCATGCCGAGCAGGGCCTTGGCGATCCCTGCCCCGAGCAGTTCGGCCACCTCGACGACCTCGTCGCGCGCGCCCGCGGCCCCCTGGCCGACCAGGATGGCGACCTTGTCCCCGGTGTTGAGGATTTCGGCGGCACGCTCCAGGGACTCCTGGGAAGGGACGGTTTCCCAGTCGCTGCGGTCGAGGCTGGACGGCACCATCTTGAAGGCATGGGAGGGCTCGGTGTACGCCATCTCCTGGACGTCCGCCGGCACGATCACGGCGGTGGGGGCGCGGCGGCCGTACGCGGTGCGCACCGCCCGGTCGAGGACGTTCGGAAGCTGCTCGGGGACGGTCACGGTCTCCAGGAAGTCCGAGGCGACGTCCTTATAGAGCGCGTGGAGGTCGACCTCCTGCTGGTACGAGCCGCCCATCGCGGACCGGTGCGTCTGGCCCACGATCGCCACGACCGGTACGTGGTCGAGTTTGGCGTCGTACAGCCCGTTGAGGAGGTGGATCGCACCGGGCCCCGACGTCGCGGCGCACACTCCCACCCGGCCGCTGAACTTGGCGTAGCCGACCGCCTGGAACGCCGCCATCTCCTCGTGCCGCGCCTGGATGAACCGCGGCGTGTTCCCGGCCCGGCCCCAGGCGGCCAGCAGCCCGTTGATTCCGTCTCCGGGATAACCGAAGACCTCGGTGACATCCCACTGCCGCAGTCGGGACAGGATGCGATCGGCAACGGTCTCGCTCATCGGGAGGGCTCCTTTCGGCAGGCGGGGCGCGATCGGGTGGCGAGGCTGCCGGGAGCCTCGTCCCATGCCTCCGGGTGACCGGAGCACTGCGTACGGAAACACCAGCGCGGCGCTCGAAAGCGGCCATTCACGGGTGCGGGCGGCCATCACGGGTGCGGAGGGCCGCCGGAAGGCCCCTCGGACCTCTGCGCGGCGCCTTGCCCGGGGTTTGGGCAGGTCCCGGCGCGGCACTCGCCAGGGACCGGGCCCGCGCGGGCGACCCGAGGAGGAGTGATGGGGGACGTGGCACCCGACAGTGCGCTGTCCGATGGTTACGGTCCGTCTTCCGGACCGCCGGGACGGACCATCGGCGTGGAGGAGGAGTTCCTGCTCGTCGATCCGGTGTCGCGGCGCTCGGTGCCGCGCTCGGCCTCCGTCCTGGAACGTCTCACCGGCGCCTTCCCGTCCGCCCCGGACGCCACCGTGAAGCCGGAGCTGCTGAGCAGCCAGGTCGAGGCGGCGACGGGTGTCTGCACCGGCCTCGATGTCCTGCGGGATCACCTCATGGTCGGGCGGCGCCTGTTGGGGGACGCCGCGCGGGCCGAGGGGGTACGGCTGGTCTCCTCCGGCACGCCGGTGCTGACAGGACCGGTGGGCAGCACCCACGGCGAGCGCTTCGCGGAGATCATGCGGGTCCACGCCGGGCAGGCGACGGACTACCAGGCGTGCGGCTGCCACGTGCACGTCGGTGTGCCCGACCGGGAGACGACGGTCGCGGTGGTCAACCATCTGCGGCCCTGGCTGCCGACGCTGCTGGCCCTGTCCGCCAACTCCCCGTACGACCGCGGCCAGGACTCCGGTTACGCGTCCTGGCGCATGATGGAGCAGGCCCGGTTCCCGGGTGCCGGCGTGCCGCCCTGGTGCGGGTCCACCCAGGAGTACGACGCGAGGGTGGAGCGGCTGGTCGAGGCCGGAGCGTTGATCGACTCGGCGATGTCGTTCTGGCTGGCCCGGCTCTCTCCGCAGTGGCCGACGGTCGAGGTGCGCGCCGCTGACGCGGTCGGCAGTGCGGCGGAGACCGTGCTCCAGGCCGCCCTGACACGCGGTCTGGTGATGAGGGCCCTGGAGGATCTCGCCCGGGGGCGGGAAGCGCCTCGCGGGGACGACCAGGTCCTCGCCACGGCGCTGTGGTCGGCCGCACGCTACGGACTCGACGGTCCGGCGGTGGATCCCGTGGACGCCCGGCGGCTGCCGGTGCGCATGGCGGTCGGCCGGCTGCTGGACCACACGGCCCCGGCACTGGAGTCGACATTCGACCTGGACACCGTACGGGAGGCGCTGGCGAAGCTGTGGCGGGCCGGCTCGGGGGCGCATCGCCAGCGCGCTGCCTCCTCCCACGGCCTGCCGGCGGTCGTGGACCTTCTCATCGAACAGACCGCCCCCTCCCCCGCGCCACGCCGGGCCACGGTCAACGACGAAGCCGTGAACAGGAATGCGCGATGAACACGACGACCGCAGGTGTGAGGACTCAGGACGGGAACAGCGCCGGGCCTGCGCTGCCGGAGGCAAGGGGGCCGCTGTCCTCCGGCGTTCTGGCGGCGTTGGCCGGCGCCCCGCAGCGGAGCGCGCTGCCGGCCGTGGACGAGGCGGCGCGTGCCGATCCGTTCGGCGCCGATCTGCAACTGGCTCTCTACGCGTGCTACGAGTTGCACTACCGGGGCTTCGCAGGCGTCGACGACGGGTGGGAGTGGGATCCCGAACTACTGCGGCTCCGGGGGGCGATGGAGCGCTGCTTCCATGCGGCGGTGCTCGACGAAGTCACCGGCGGTGCGGATGTCGCAGCCGAACTCGACGCGCTCCTCGTGGAGCCGCTGAACCGGTCTGGAATCTCACACCACTTGAGACGTCATGGCACCTGGCTCCGGATGCGGGAGTTCTTCGTGCACCGATCGGTCTACCACCTCAAGGAGGCCGACCCGCACGCGTGGGTCATCCCCCGGCTCGAGGGGCGGGCCAAAGCCTCCCTGGTCGCCGTGGAGTTCGACGAGTTCGGGGGCGGACACGCCGATCGCGTGCACGCCAGGCTGTATGCGGATCTCATGGTCGGCGCGGGCCTCGACCCGACGTACGGGGCCTATGTGGATGCCGTACCGGCGGCCGCCCTCGCCCCCGTGAATCTGATGTCGTACTTCGGCCTGCACCGGGGCCTGCGGGGCGCGCTCGTCGGGCACTTCACGGCTGCGGAGATCACCACGGCGCCCGGCGCCGCACGGATGGTCCAGGCCCTGGACCGTATGGAAGCGGATGCGGCCTGCCGACACTTCTACGCCGAGCACATCGAAGCGGATGCGGTGCACGAGCAGGTCATGCGCCGGGACGTGGTGGGCGGCCTGCTGGCCGACGAACCGTCACTGGCCCCTGACGTCGTCCTCGGTATCCAGGCGACCGGCCTTCTGGAGGAGCGGCTGGAGCACGATGTGCTCTCCGCCTGGGAGGAGGGCCGGTCCTCACTCCTGCGGCCGTTGCCGGGAGGATCCTGAGCCGCGCTCCGGCGCGGGTTCACTTACGCGCCGCCGGTGACTGGTGTCGCACCACGGCTGCGTGGCGGTGCGGCCGCAAGTGCACAGGGCCACCATGAAGCGCTCGGAGACCACTGTGCTCCCGTCCTCGAGCACGACTTCCACCGGCCCTTCGACCAGCAGCGGTCCTCCCTGCTCCATGAACACGCGGCGGGCACCCGGTGGCTGTTCGTAGCGGCACCGGGGGGTCGCGTCAGGGGACATTGCGGCACCGGGGGGTCGCGTCAGGGGACGAGTGGTCGGTCGGCACGGATCACCACCAACTCCTCGGTCTTCTGTTCCGGAGCGATCAGGCCCCGCTCACGCAGCTGCGGAGCGCGTGATCGCATCACCGGGCCGAAAGGCTCGACCGTCCTGTCGACGACTGCGGCCTTCAGGCCGGCTTCGCGCAGCATGTCGAGCGTTCGCGGTGCGTTGCAGAGTGCGGACTGGACGATCAGCAGCAGCCCGCCGGGCGAGAGGTGCGCAGGCGCACGCCTGCAGATGCGGTCCACGACGGACCGCCCGTCGCTGCCCGCGTACCAGGCACGATGGGCCCGCCGCCGCGGTGGCGGACCGGGCGAGACCACGTACGGAGGGTTGGCCAGCATGACGTCGAAGATCTCCGCCTCGACAGGATCGAGCAGGTCACCGCGCAGCGCGCGGACGGGCAGCCGCAATGCATGCGTTGAAGCGGGCCGCGAACACCGCGCGCGCCGATGTGTCCACCGCGGTGACCCGGGCGGCTCCGGCGTGAGCAGCGGCCACGGCCAGGGCGCCGGTTCCGGTGCACATGTCGAGCACCCTGGCCGCCGGTGGGAGCATCAGGCTCTCCAGCGCCCTGGCCAGGAGGAACGTATCCGCCTGCGGTGCATACACCCCCGGAGGCCGCAGCAGAATCACCCCTCCCGGATACCATCGATCTTCCCCGCCAAACCGGGCGTATCCCGGGCCCGGGGAGGCCGCCCTTCCTGGCGCCGGCGATGCGCCTGTTCCACGCCTGGCGCCCGCCAGGAGGCCCTTGAGCTCGGACAACGAACGCAGATGTGGCCGGACCGCGCATACTGGACTGTATGCCGCATATGGCCGGGCTGTACGAGCGAAGCGGCGAGCTCCAGGTCTTGCGGGGCGCGATGGATGCGACCCGCGCCGGCCATGGAGAAGCCGTGATGGTCGAGGGTGCGCCGGGGATCGGCAAGACCAGTCTCCTGGCCGAGGCCAAGCGGATCGCTGTTGCCGACGGGTTTCAGGTGGCCGGAGCGCGGGGCTCGGAGCTGGAGAGCGACTTCCCCTTCGGCGTGGTGCGGCAGCTCTTCGAACCGATCCTCTCGCGCATGGAGCCGGAAGAGCGGCGACGCATCCTGTCCGGCACCGCGGGCCAGGCGGCGATCGTGCTGCGGAGAGTGGTTCCGGAACATTCCTCGGGTGGCGATTTCTCGATACTTCATGGCCTGTACTGGCTGACCGCGGATATCTGCGAAACACAGCCCATAGCCATCATGGTCGATGATCTGCACTGGGCGGACAGCGATTCACTGAAATTCCTCAGCTACCTCATGCCGCGTCTCGAGGACATCCAGGCCTGCGTGGTGGGCACCCTGAGGCCTTTTCAAGCAAATGATCAGCCGAATGCGCTCGACCAGATCGTCACCGCACCGTCCTCGGTGACCGTTTTTCCGTCCAAACTGAGTGCCGAGGCATCGGCCTCGCTCATCATCAGTGAATTCGAGAAATCCGGGTCACCCGAACCGGAGGACGAGGGCTTCCTCTCCGCCTGCTGGTCGGCGACCGGTGGGAACCCACTCCTCCTCAAGGAGCTGACCGAGGCGCTCACCGCCGAGCACGTCGAGCCCACGGCCGCGAACATCCCGGAGGTCCACGCCCTCGGGCCACGCGCGGTGGCCCGGCGGGTGGCCATCTGGATGCGCCGCCTCCCCAAGGGCTCGACCCCCCTCACCCAGGCCATCGCCGTGCTGGGGGACGGTGCGGACCTGAGCCATGCGGCGGAGCTGGCCGGGCTTTCCCGGGACGACGCGATGAACGCGGCGAAGAGTCTCGAACAGGCCCAGATCCTCTACACCCTTCCATCCGACGACGTGAATCCGCGGGTGGGGTTCGTGCATCCGCTCGTGCAGACCGCCGTGTACGAGGAGATCACACCGGCCGACTGCCACCGTGCGCACAGAACGGCCGCGAACCTGCTCCGGGATTCCGGGGCCGAGGTCGAAAAGGTCGCCGCGCACTTGCTGCGTACCGTGCCCGCCGGTGACGCCGACACCGTGACGATGCTGTGGTCGGCGGCCCGGAGCGCCCTGGCTCGCGGCTCCCCCGAAACCGCGGCCAAATATCTCCGCCGCGCTCTGGCCGAGCCCCCGGCGGAAGGAGACCGCCTCGCGCTTCTCTTCGAACTCGGCAACGCCATGCGGCGGGTGGACAGCGCGGCAGCCGTTCAGTACCTCACGGCGGCACACGAACTGGCCGCGCCTTCCCGGCGGCGGGTCGAAATCGAACTGGCCCTGGGCAGCGCGCTGCTCTCGCTCAGGCGTCCCGAAGAGGCGCTGGCGGTCTGGCAGCAGGCCCTGGAAGGAACAGCACCCGAGGACACCGAACTGCTGTACCGGCTGAATGCCTGCATCCTCTCGATTCCCCTCTACGAACCGGGCCGGCCGGATCTGCGCCGGAACATCATCAGCCGCTTGCCTGAGCTGCGCGCACCCAAACCCACCCAGAGCATGGGCGGCCGGTACCTGGACTGCGTCATCGCCGGCCATGACGCGGTCATCGGCGACCCGCGGGCGGTCGTGCGGGCGCAGCGCGCGCTCCGGGAGAACACGCCGGACCAGCCGTCCGACGGGCAGATGTCGCTGTCCTTCGGCTGGCAGGTCCTGATCAGCGCCGACCGGAAAGAGGTACTGGGCAGCCTGGACGCCGCGGTCGAGCAGGCGCACCGGCAGGGCTCGGTGAACGACCTGACCGGGGCACTGACCTACCGCGCGATGGCGTGGCTGTACCGCGGCAATCTCGACGAAGCCGCCGTGGACGCCGCCGACGCGGTGCACGCCGTGGAGACGTACTCCCTGGGGCTGCGGCGGCTGGTCCTCGGCCCCGTCCAGGCCGAGGTGCAGATGGAGCTGGGCGCACTGGCCCAGGCGCAGGCCACCTTGGAGTGGACGGGAGTTCCCGACACCGCTCCCCTCACCGGGCTGATGTATTACGTGCTGTACAGCCGGGCCCATCTGCTGCGCCTCCAGGGCCGTACCGCTGAGGCCTTCGGGGCCGCGCTGGCCGCCGGCGAGTCGTTCAGCGCGGCCGGCGGCGACAATCCCGCCATGGTCCCGTGGCGGTCGGAAGCCGCCCAGTGTCTCCATCTGCTGGGTCGTGACGATGAGGCCAGGGCTCTGGCCGACGCGGAACTGAGGCTGGCCCGCCATTGGAGCGCGCCGCGGGCCCTCGGCCGTGCTCTGCGCATCGCGGGCACGCTGAGCGAGGGTGACGCGGACATCGGCCTGCTGCGCGAGGCCGTCACCCGGCTGCAGGGCTCCCCCGCTCGTCTGGAATACGCCAAGGCACTTGCGGACTACGGGGCGGCGCTGCGCCGGCACGGCGAACGGAGGCAGGCGAGAACTCTGCTGAGCGACGCACTGGACATCGCCGAGGCCCGTAACGCGGCTCCCCTCGTCCAGCAGGTCCAGGACGAACTGCATGTGGCCGGGCTGCGACCCCGGCGCCACGCGGTGACCGGTCTGCAGTCGCTGACACCGAGCGAGCGCAGGGTCTACGACTTCGCCGTCGCCGGGAGGACCAACCGGGAGATCGCCCAGGAGCTGTTCGTGACCGCCAAGACCGTGGAGGTCCACCTGTCCAGCGTCTACCGGAAGCTCGGCGTCACCAACCGGCGCCAGCTCGCCGGGCGGACCGAGCGGGCCCACGCGGCGGGAGAGTCGGAGTAGCCCATGTCCTCCGCGCCCGATGCGAAGCCGCCCGGGTTCCCGGAAGCACCGCAGAGCGGATCGCCCAGCAACCGCGGAATGCGCTTCGCCCCCCGTATCCGGCACAAGCTGCTCGCCATCTGCATCGCCCTGATGATCCCGCTCGGGCTGGCCACCTTTTACCTGGTCGACCACCAGAACAGCAAGATCGATTTTGCTCGCACCGAGCTGAGCGGCGTCCAGTACCTGCGTCCTGTGAGCACGCTGGTCCAGGACGTCTCGGACCGCCGCGCACTGCTGTACCGCAATCTCACCGGAGAGTCCGTACCGGCGAGCCGGGTGGCGGCAGCCGAGCGTGCGGTCGACCAAGGCTTCGCGGCCCTTACGAAGGTCGACCGACAGCTGCGGGAGCCCCTGCGGACGACCGTCTCCGACCTGTCCGCCAAGGGGAAGGGCGCGCTGGCGCCCGCGGCGCTGCGCCGCGACTGGGCACGGCTGTCCTCGGCACCTGCCGATGTCCGCGCCGACGTGCCGGGGTACGACCGGCTCGTCAGGAACCTTCTGGGCCTCGGTTCCTACGTCGGGGACACCTCGAAGCTGATTCTCGACCCCGACCTCGACACCTACTACACGATGGCCGGACTGCTGCTCCGCGAACCGCAGATGATGAACCAGCTCTACAAGATCGCGGACACTGGAAGGTCGATCCTGGTCCAGGGCGGCCGGTCCAACGGTGCCCGGGTGCGCATCGCCTACGACTCCACGGGTCTCAATCAGAACCTGCTCCAGCTCAACAGCGATCTGAACCGGGCCTTCGAGTCCACCTCCTCGTTCAACCACAACACCGAACTCCGCCCGACCATCCGGCCCTTGCTGGCTTCCGCCACCTCCTCGGCCCGCGAACTCACCAGCACGGTGAACCGGCAGTTCGCAAACGGTGACCGGAGCAGCATCTCGCGGGCGGACTGGTCGGCCAGGACAGCCGGCGCCATCCGGTCGAACTCGAACCTCTGGAAAGCCCTGTTCGACCAGGAAGACCACATGCTGAACACCCGCCTGGACAACTTCCACGACCGCAATGTGCGGGTGCTGGCCAGTATCGCCGCGGTCCTTGCTGTGATCATCGCCGTGGCCGCTCTGCTCTCCCGGCGCATCACCGGCAATGTGGGCGCCGTGGTGCAGGCCGCCCGGGCCCTCGCCGGGGGCGACCTCACGCGCCGGGCCACGGTTCGCAGCCGCGACGAGGTCGGCGCGATGGCCACCGCCTTCAACGTCATGGCCGGGCGGCTCCAGAAGAGCTACTCCGCCGTCGAGGAGGAGGTCCACCAGCGCACCTCGGAACTCCACCAGAAGACCGAGTCCCTCCGCCTGCTCCAGCATGTGGCCTCCGCCGCCAACGAAGCGGACACATGGGAGGACGCGACGCAGACGGTTCTGGACCTGGTGTGCCGGCACATGCGGTGGCCCGTCGGCCACGTCTACCTCGCAAAGCCCGCCGCCGACTCGGACTCCCGCTCCGACCGGCCCGCGCCGGACCCCGAGCTCGTCCCGGCACCGATCTGGCACGTCGACGAGCAGCAGCTGCGGGCGCCGCTGCACGACATCGCCTCGGCAGCCGGGCTGTACACATCGAACGGTCTTCCCGCCACCGTGTGCGTCACCGGCCGCCCCGCCTGGACCCGTGACATCACCGCGGGTTCATCCGCGGCCGGCGATGCGCAGCCCGAGGCCCCGGAGAACACCGGGGTGACCGGCAGAATCGCCGTCCCGGTCGTCATCGGAAAGGAGGTCGCGGCGGTTCTCGACTTTCTGACCCCGGAGGCCGTAGAGCCGGATGACGCGTTGCTGCGGCTCATGATGAACGCCAGCACCCAGCTCGGGCGGGTGCTGGAACGGTCCCGCGCCGCCGCGGAGCTCCAGGCGTCCAAGGAGGCGGCAGAAGTCGCGACTCAGGCCAAGAGCGCGTTCCTCGCGACCATGAGCCATGAGATCCGCACACCGATGAATGCGGTGATCGGCATGACCGAAATCCTCCTCGACACCCCGCTCAATGCCGAGCAGACCGAATTCGCTCATGTCATCCAGAACAGCGGAAACAGTCTGCTCACCATCATCAACGATATTCTCGACTTCTCCAAGTTCGAGGCCGGAAAACTTGAGCTCCGGCTGGAGCCGCTCGAGCTCCGCCAGTGTGTGGAAACAGCTTTCGACTTCATTGCCCCGATGGCAGCGGAGAAGCTGGATCTCGACCTGGCATACATTATCGATCCGGAAGTCCCGGAAGAAATCATCGGAGACATCGACCGACTGCGGCAGATCATCATCAACCTGCTCAATAACGCAGTGAAATTCACGGACACCGGCGAAGTCGTCCTCAGGGTCGGGCCGACCACCGCGGAATCGGCGCCCTCCGGGGAGGCGCCGGAGAAGATCGAATCACCGGCTTCGGAGGACGCGGGGGACATCATCCGGCTCCACTTCTCCGTGAGTGACACCGGGATCGGGATGGCTTCGGACCGTCTGGACCAGCTGTTCCGGCCTTTCGAGCAACTCGATGCGTCCACCACCCGGCGATACGGCGGAACGGGACTCGGGCTGGCCATCAGCAACCGGCTGACCGAGCTCATGGGGGGCACGATGTGGGTCGAGAGCGAACTGGGCAAGGGCTCGACATTCCACTTCACCGTGGAAACACGAGTCGTTCCCGAAGCCGTGCGCACCCGCCAGGTGGTCTCCCGTGTCGACCTCAGGGGAAAGCATCTGCTGGTCGTGGACGACGGATCCACGAACCGGATGATCCTCACCCACCAGGCGACCGCCTGGGGCATGGTGGTACGCGCCACGGGATCCCCGCGGGAAGCCCTCGAATGGATCCGGCACGGCGATCCGTTCGACATCGCGATCCTGGACATGCAGATGCCGGACATGGACGGTGTCATGCTCGCGGAAGAGATACGCCGGCACCGGAGCAAGGAAGAACTCCCTCTGTTCCTGCTCACGTCCATCGGCCGGCCCGCGGCGACGGGAGGAAGCCTGGCCGACTTCTCCGGGTACCACACCAAGCCGATCCGGGCGGCCGATCTTTACGCGGACCTCTGCCGCACACTGCTCGGCGTCGCGGCACCCGTCGAGGCGGCCGACGCGACGCGGCGGCCGGAGGAGAAGGAACGGCGAGCCGCGCCCCTGCGCATCCTCCTCGCCGAGGACAACCTGGTGAACCAGGAGCTCATCGTCCGGATGCTCCGGAAGATCGGTCACACCGCGGACACGGTCGAAAACGGAGCCCAGGCGCTGGAGTCGCTGCGTCACAAGCCCTACGACGTGGTCCTCATGGATGTGCAGATGCCGGTGATGGACGGCCTGGACGCCTCCCGGCGGATCCACCGGTCTCTGACCGTCGCCGACCGGCCGTACATCATCGCTCTCACCGCCAACGCCATGAGCGAGGACCGCGACGCCTGCCTCGCCGCCGGGATGGACGACTACCTCAGAAAGCCCCTGCACAGCTTCGATCTCGCCGAGGCCCTCGACCGTGTGACACCCGAGGCGCCCGCGACAGGCAAGGGGGCGGGGCAGTCCGTACGGAACCCGGCGACGACAGCGCCCGGAGGGGGACCGGACGCACCGCCCTCCGGCACGGGCACGGGCGGCGCCGGCACCTTGGAAGCGGAGACGTCGTCGCTGCCCGTGCTCGACACACCCACACTCCGGCGTCTGGCAGGCTCTCTCGACAAGGAATTCGTCACCCACCTCATCGACACGTTCCTGGAGGACTCCCCGCAACTGGTCGGAAGCATTCGCCGCAGCGTTGAGGAACGGAATGCAGAGGAACTGCGCCGGGCGGCCCACACACTCAAATCCCATGCAAAGACCTTTGGACTCCCGCGGCTCGTTCCGCTGTGCCAGGAAGTGGAGGACCTTTGCGCCACCGGAGATCTGAGCGAGACAGCACCGCTGGTGGCACGAATTGAAGCGGAGTACCGCGGTGCGAGAGACGGGCTGGTCGAACAGAGAGCGGAGCTTGGCCGTGACCACTAGAAACCCTGTGACGGAGAGAACCGAGAGCAGAGGGCGCATCCTGGTCGTGGACGACGATCGCACGAACCGCATGATGCTCACCTACCGCCTGGAAGTGGCCGGGCTGGAGACGGCGACGGCCGAGAACGGGCTCAAGGCCCTGCAGATCTTGCGGGAGTCCGACTTCGATGTGGTGCTGCTCGACATCCTCATGCCGGAGATGGACGGCTACGCCACGCTCGATCTGATGAAGCACGATCAGCAGCTCAGCCGTACACCCGTGATCATGATGTCGGCCGTCGGTGACCTGGACAGTGTCGTCCGCTGCCTCGAAATGGGCGCCGAGGACTACCTGCCGAAGCCACTGGACCACCTCTTGCTGACCTCCAGGGTCAACCACATCCTGCTGAGGATCCGGCTCGAGCAGATGGAACAGCGGCTCGGCCACGTCGCCGACGCCGTGACGGCCCTTGCCGAGGGCTCGCTCCCGGCCGCGGCTCTGGACCAGGTCGCCGAAAAGGACGACACCGTAGGCCGCCTGGCACGACAGCTTCAGCGACTCGCCGCCGTGACCCTGGAGCGGTGAGCGCCTCCGATGAGGGCGGGTGGGAGCGCCGCCCGGAACGCGGGCGGCGTTGCACGCCCGGCCGACGCGCGCCGCTCCCACCCCGCCGCACCCGGCACCGGGCACCGGGCATCGGGCATCGGGCTTCAGCAACGCTGCGTCATCGGCGCCGAACTTATCGTGGATGATGCGGGCAGGCACAGCGCCGTCCGCCAGCGCCAACGCGGACGCCATCGCTAACGCCGACGCCCGACGCCCGACGCCCGACGCCCGACGCCCGACGCCCGACGCCCGACGCCCGACGCCCGACGGTGCGCGACCCCGGCCGCCACCGCACGTATGCGCACCCAGACGCACCTTTGGGGGCGTACTTGGGGGTTTCCCTAACGACTGCCTGCGTCAGCGAGTGCACCGTAAATGCATAGGTCAGCTCCCCCACAGCTGATGAAACGGATCGAGAGGTGGGTGGACGTGATGCGTCCGGTCGGCGTTCGCACGCCACAACCTTCCTGGGGGCCACAGCCGGCCCCGCGCTACTTCCGCACGCCTTCCGCTCCCCCCGCTTCGCTCCCGAGAAGCAAAGGCAGGCACATGTCCCCGGAACCGGAGTCGTACCCATCGGCGGCCCGGCGGCCGACGACGAACGCAGTGGTGACGCGGTACGCGTTTTCGGGGGCCGTTCCTGAGCAATACGCGCTCGTACGGCGAACTCAGGCCATTCCGGCTCAGCGTCCCGCGGCAACGGATTACGGTCGACCGTATTCCGTCGCCCAGAGTTCCGCCGTGAGCGCATTTCGTGATGCCGCACGGCTCCAGCTCGGGCGGCTGCTGAGTCGGCTGACGACAGCCGCCGCCCGTGTCACTGAGCTGGCCGGGGAGCTGGGGGTGGGACGCAGGCAGGTGATCTCCCTGTCGCTCGACTGCCATGTGCGCGCCGTACCCCAAGCTCGGCATGCCATCCGGGGCGAACTGGCCCGGTGGGGGCTGCACGAGCAGGTCGAGGTTGCCGAACTGCTGGTCAGCGAACTCGTCACCAATGCGCTCCGGCACGCCTGGGGCCCCATCCACCTGCGGATGTCACACTCCCCCGTACGCCGGACGCTGCGCTGCGACATCGTCGATGCCTGCCCCGCCGCTCCGCCCGACGCCCGCCCGCTCGCCCGGGTCGACGAGGAACACGGCCGGGGACTGCACCTGGTCGATCAGCTCTCCGCAGGCTGGGGCGCACGCCACACCGCTGGGGGCAAGACCGTCTGGTTCGAACTGCGCACCCGCGACAGGGCCCGCCCCCTCGACAGGGCCCTCACCCGGCTGGGCCAAGGGCGGCGGCCCTGACCGGTGCAGCGGCCTGGTCAGCCATGCGTTTCACTCGGCGCATATGGACGCGATGCTTGCGGAGTTCGACGAGGTCGCGCGCGGTGTCCGGTACGACGCGCCCGCGATCC
>NZ_JBFAYQ010000061.1:0-13677 GCF_040681345.1 Streptomyces sp. NPDC051776
CTCCACCATGTCCGAACACCGAAATCCTGTCGGCCACCCGACAGTTCCCCCCTCAACGACGCCTCATCACCCCAACCGAAACGGCGAGGCTAGGCGCCATGGGCCAATGCGTAGATCGCGACATGGCGCAGATGCCGTACGCGCCTTCGGCCGTATAGGGGGACGCTGCGGGATCGCCGTCGTACCGGCCCGCACGCCGGGGCTCGCGGTTGACCGCTCCACCACCCGGCCCCGGCGAACCGGGGTCCGACCTGCCGGTTGAGTGCGGATGCGCGGTCCGGATCGGCTGCCATTAGCGCGTCGCAACGTCGATCTACAGGGAAAGTCACGACCGTTCACCCCTTCCGGTGGCGTGATGGACAACCGTCCATCGCACTGCCCCTGGGCCCGCATACGGTCTCTTCGCTGCCATTCGGCGGCCAAGCGATCGAGTTCGGGGGTGCACACGTGCGCGTAGGACTGCTTACGGAGGGTGGGTATCCGTATGCGACCGGTGAGGCAAGGGTGTGGTGCGACCGACTCGTGCGCGGTCTCGCGCAGCACGAGTTCGATGTCCATGCGCTGAGCCGCAGCGAGCGTCAGGAAGCCCACGGCCTGCTCGAACTGCCCCCGCACGTGACCCAGGTGCGCACCGCCCCGCTGTGGGGGGCGGCCGAGGACTGGCAACAGCAGGACGGCCCCAAGGGGCGCACGCGGGCGCGTGGGTACGGCCGGCGCGAACGGCGCCGGTTCGCCGCGCACTTCGCCGATCTCGCCGAGGCGATCTGCGGCGGCGTCCCGGAGAGTGCCACGGAGGCCTCGGGGGACGCGGAAGCCCAGGCGGACCGTTTCGCCAGCGGCCTCTACGGACTCGCCGAACTCGCCTACGAGAAAGGCGGGTTGCCCGTGGCCCTCCGCTCCGAGGCGGCCGTGCGCACCCTCGAAACGGCCTGCCGCGCCCCCGGCGCCCTCCGCGGCGCCCACGGCGCACAGCTCTCCGACGTACTCGCCGTGCTCGAAGGGCTCGAGCGCGCCCTGCGGCCGTTGTCCCTCGACTGGTACGGCGAGGGGGACGCGGGCCTCGGTGGCGTCGACCTGTGCCACGCGACGTCGGGCGGCATCGCGGCCCTGCCCGGACTGATCGCCAAGCGCTTCCACGGCATTCCACTGCTCGTGACCGAGTACGGCGTACGGCTCCGTGAGCACTACCTCGCCTCCGCCGCCGCGCCCCTGGCCGCTCCCGTGCGGGCCCTTCTCGCCTCCTTCCAGCGGCAGTTGGCGACCGAGGTGTACGCCCAGGCGTCGCTCATCACCCCCGGCAACACCCATGCGCACCGCTGGCAGGAGCGCTGCGGCGCCGACCGCGCCAAGCTGCGGACCGTCTATCCCGGCATGGACGCGCGCCCGTTCGCCGCCGTGGGCGAGGCGGACCGTGCCGACGGCCCCGGCGCCGTGCAGAACCATCCGGCGGACGACCCCACGCTGGTCTGGGTCGGCCGGATCGAACCTGCGAAGGACCTGGTCGCCCTGCTCCACGCCTTCCGGCTCGTCCGCGAGACGGAGCCGGCCGCCCGGCTGCGGATCGTCGGGGCGCCGGGGCGGGCGCCGGAGGCCGCCGCGTACGACGCCCACTGCCGTGTCCTGGCCGCGCAGTTGTTCCCCGACGAGGCCGAGAGCGCGGTCAGCGTCGGCGACAACCCGGTCTCCTTCGAGGGAATCGGCGACCCCGAAGTCCCCGAACTGGCCGACGCGTACGCGTCGGCCACGGTGGTCGTGCAGTCCAGCGTTGTGGAGGGGTTCCCGGTCGGTCTGGTCGAGGCCATGCTCTGCGGCCGAGCAACCGTCTCGACCGATGCCGGCGCGGTCTGCGAGGTCATCGGCGGTACTGGCCTGGTGGTGCCGCCGCGCAATCCCCGGGCGCTGGCGGGCGCGTGCGTGGCCCTGCTCCGCGACCCGGGCCGCAGGTCCCGGCTGGGCGCCGCCGCACGGGCGCGGGCGCTCGAACTCTTCACCGTGGAGCAGAACATCGCGGCATTTCGTGGCATCTACCTGGAGTTGATGTCGCGCTGCCCGGTCCAGCGCGAGCCGGCGGACGCGGACGGGGAGCCGCAGCCCTTCGCCCGCCCCGCCGAAGCCCATGTTCCCGGCCGCTGGGCGCGTTCCGGCGGGGCCCGGTCGGCCGCGGGGCGGGACGCCGGTCAGGGCGGAGCGCTGCTGTCCCGCATCCCGGCGTGGGCGACGGAAGGCCCGTGGCGCGAGGATGACACGACGGCGGCCCGGCACGTTGCCGTACCGACGGAAGCGGATGCAGAAGTTGTGGGTGCCGGTGCCGGTGCCGGTGCCGGTGCCGGTGCGGGTGCGGGTGCGGGTGCGGGTGCGGGTGCGGGTGCCGGTGCGGGCGTGGCGGGCGCCGCTGTCGGTGCCGGGGCGGCAGGTGACGGGGCCGCAGCCGTGGGCGCGGGGCCCGGGCCGGTGGAGCCTGCGACCGAGCCGGTCGGAGCCGGGCCCGAACCGGTCGGTATCGGCGCCTCGTTCGCCCGTCACGCCTCACTGAGGGAGGCCCGGGCATGACCAGACCCCATATGACGGACGGCTCGTGGTGGCCGGAGCGCGGCGGTGCCCTACCCTCCGCGAGGCGGGAGCCCCCGGTGCCCACGGAGGCCGAGGCGGACACCGACGCGTCCGCATACGGAGAAGCTGGCGCGGACGGGGACGCATCCGTGTACGGGCGCGGCCGCGGAGACCGTGACGAGTACGGAGCCGGCACCGCGGACGGAGCCCGTGCCACCTATGGCGACGGCGACGCGCAGAGGGATGGTGGTGTGTACGGCAGCGAAAGACGGCTCGACGACCGCCTCGCGTACGGCGGTTCACTGGGCGCGGGTTCCTCGGACGGTAGCCGGTCCACAGCCCCCGGCACCGCCGCCCCCAGCACCGCTGATGACAGCGCCGCGCAGGACTGCCTCGCGTACGGCGGTTCACTGGGCGCGGGTTCCTTGGACGGCAGCCGGTCCACAGCCCCCGGCATGACAGCCCCCGGCACCGCTGATGACAGCGCCGCGTATGACAGTGCCGCGCAGGACTGCTTCGCGTACGGCGGTTCACTGGGCGCGGGTTCCTCGGACGGCAGCCGGTCCACAGCCCCCGGCACGACAGCCCCCGGCACCGCTGATGACAGCGCCGCGTACGACAGCGCCGCAGACGAAGACGCCACGCAGGACGGCACCGCATACGACAGCGCCGTACAAGCCGGCGTTGCGTACGACGACGCCGCGGTAGCGGGCCGCGGCTCCCTCGCCGCCGCGCGGCAGCGGATCGCCGACCGGCGCTCCGAGGGCGCCGCCTCCGGGCCGTCCTCCGCCACGGACGGCGCAGCGTTCGACCCGCTGGCCACCCAACGCCTCATGGGTGCCGTTCCGGCGCAGGGGTCAGGAACCGGCGCCGACGGCGACGCGGATCGTACGACCGGGAGCGCGGCGTCACCCGCCTCGTCGCGTCCGGGCCAGGCTCCGGTCCCCACGGTGTCCGCTGCGAGTGTCCCCACCGTCGTACCTCCGCCCCGAGTTGAGCCCGGGACCGACCCCGCCATAGCACCCGGTGGCCCCGTCGAGCCCGGCCCGGGGAAGTCGCCCCGCACACAGGCGCGCAGGCCTGCGCGGCTGAGCGCGCGGCGCGGCCCGGCCGACCCGGTGAAGGCGCTGATGCACCGGCATCGTGCCCTCTGCGAGCGAGCCATCGACCCGCTCGAGATCGCCGCGGGTCTGGAGGCGCACGGCGTCACGGACCGGACTGCCGCCCGCTTCCGGCACCGAGATGTGTTCTCCCTCGCGGAGGAGCTCTACGCGCGCGTTCCCCGGGCAGAGACTCACGCGGGCCGGCCCCGGGCGGCCGCCCCCGACGCCTCGCCCGCGCCCCGTTCCCGACGCCTGCTGTATCTGCTGCCGGGGGCGGGAGCGGCCTGCGCCGCCGCCACGCTCGGCGCCGAGCCGTTTGTGACGGCCGGTCAGCCGGTTCGGCTGGGGATCGCCGCCGCGAGTGCCGCCGCGGTGGCGGTGGCGCTGCGGCTGTGCGTACGGCGCGGGCCGCTGAGCCTGCGCGGGGCGGCGGCCGGTACCGCTCCGCTGTGGACGTGCTGGCTGCTCGGCTACCTGCTCGTCGGCGATGCGCTGCTCGCCCAATGGGCCGGTGCGCACGGTCCGTTGTGGCCGCCGTCCGCCGCGCCGGAGGCCGCGGCCTCGGCGGCTCCGGCCGTGGTCGCCCTCGCGTTCGCCGTGGTTCCCGCCGCTTGGTGCGCCCGCTGGTTCGCCGTACGCGCCCGCCGGAGGCTCGCGGCCAGCCGCGGCCTGGAGGACTTCTCGGCGGGGATCCGCCCCTCGCTTCCCGCGGTGGCCGTCCTCTTTCTGTCCGCCCTCATGACCCTGCTGTTGGCCGCACGTGCGGCGACCCTGATCGCAGGCGGCTGGTACGGCGCCATGCCCCACGACGCCTCGTACGCCGAGTCGACGCGGGACGCCCTGCTCGCGGCCGCCGCGCCCGCGGCCCTCGGCGCCCTGGTCTTCGTGGCCCGTCTGCTCGCCGTCCACGGCAGGCCGAAGGCCGCGGCCCGGGGACTCGCCGCGGCCTGCTCGGTCGAGGCTCTGGCGCTCGGCACGGCCGTGGCCGCGCGGCTGCCCGGGTGCGGCCCGATCGGCCGCCCGCTCGGGGCTCTCGTCACCGCGTACGGCCCCGGGGCCGTACCGCTCGCGGCCTGCGCCACCGCAGCGATCGCCCTTCTGGTGCACGCCACCGTCGTCCTCTCCCGTGCCGAGGCCCATGCCCGGCCCACCGCGGGCCCGCGATGACCTCCTGACGCCCGCACGAATCCCGCCCGCCCTCGATGGACCCCTCACTCCGGTCCCGCCGCAGCTCCGGCACGTCCTTCTAGGAGAACCCCAGATGACATCACTGCTTCCGGCCTCGCCGGCCCGGCCCCCCGTCCGCCGCCGCACCGCCGGCCCCCTCCAGGTCCACGGCGCCACCCACGAACCGTACGAAAACGACGCGGCCCAGGGCGCGTCCGAGAGCCGGGAGGACGGGCGATGAGGGTCCTGCTCCTGGGGGCAAACGGGTTCCTCGGGCGGCACGTGGCCGAGCGGCTCCTCGCCGACCCCGCGGTCCAGCTCACCGCACTCGGACGCGGTGACGACGCCGACGTACGGTTCGATCTCGCCGCCGGAAGCCCCGGCGCGCTGACCCGCTTCCTCGACGCGGTGCATCCCGGTGTCGTCATCAACTGCGCGGGCGCGACCCGCGGTGGCGCCCGCGACCTCACCCGGCACAACACCGTGGCCATGGCGACGGTCTGCGAGTCGCTGCGGCGCAGCAGCTGCGGCGCGCGCCTGGTCCAGCTCGGCTGCGCCTCCGAGTACGGGCCTTCCCAGCCCGGTTCCTCGACGTCGGAGGACGCGGTACCGCGCCCCGGCGGCCCGTACGGGGTGAGCAAGCTCGCCGCCACCGAGCTGGTCCTCGGCTCCGACCTCGACGCCGTCGTGCTGCGCGTCTTCTCCCCGGCCGGCCCCGGCACCCCGGCCGGTTCTCCGCTGGGCCGGCTTGCCGAGGCGCTGCGGCGGGCGATGCAGTCAGGGGACAGTGAGCTGAAGCTGAGCGGGCTCGGAGTGCACCGGGACTTCGTGGACGTACGGGACGTGGCGCGCGCGGTGCACGCGGCCTCTCTGTCCGCCGCGCAGGGCGTGGTCAACATCGGCACCGGCCGGGCCGTACGGCTGCGCGACGCCGCGGTGGTCCTGGCGAAGGCCGCCGGCTACGGCGGCACCATCCATGAGCTGGACGCGAGCGCCGCGCGGGGCGGCCTCGGCGGGGCGGCCGAGCACTTGGGCGTCCCGCCCGCGTACCCCTACCCGGACGGGTGCGGCGCCTGGCAGCAGGCGGACGTGCGCACCGCGCGCGACCGGCTCGGCTGGCGCCCCCGCATTCAACTCGAGGAGTCCCTCGCCGACATCTGGATGGAGGCGGCATGTCGCATCTGATCTCCGCCGGGCCCCGCCGGTCCACGACCGCCGGCGTGAACCGTCTCGGCTTCGGGGTGCCCGGCTACGCCCACCCATTGATCGCCCCCGCCGAGTGGGCCGAGCTGACCCGTCCCGAAACGCCGCTGCACTGGGCCGTGCTGAATGTGGCGCGCGGGCCCGGTGTCCGCCCGGATCCGCACTGCCTGGAGGCCGCGGGGCGGCTGACCAATGCGGGCGTGCGGGTGCTCGGCCACCTCGACATGCGGCTGGGCACCCGGCCCTTCGGCGAACTGGTCTCCGACGCACACCGCTTCCTCGACTGGTACAAGGTCGACGGCTTCTTCCTCGGCCGCTGCCCCTCCGAGCGCTCCGAACTCCCGGACGTCCGGCGCACGACGACAACGCTCCGTGCACTTCTCGAGGAGGCGTTCGTGGTCTACGGGCACGGCACGCACCCGTACCCCGGCTATGCGGAGTGGGGCGACCAGCTCGTGACCTTCTCCGGGCCGTGGACGGACTATCGCTGGTCACAGGTGGCGCAGTGGACGGCCGACTATGCGCCGCAGCGCTTCTGCCACCTGGTCCACGGCGTCCCGCGCACGCATCTGGAGGAGGCCATGCGCATCGCCCGCTGGCAGGGCGCGGGGACGATCTACTTCACGGACCGTACGGACCGGGGCGGCGGCGCGGATCCCTGGGAGGCGCTTCCCGGGTACTGGGATGAGATCGTCTCGCAGATCGGACCGGGTGTCTCGGAATGAGAAGGCCCATGGCACTGTTACGAGAAGACGAACCGTCCTCATAACCGACCAACGGAGTCCCCGTGTCGCTGCCACCCCTGGTCGAGCCGGCTGCCGAGCTCACCGTCGACGAGGTCCGCAGGTACTCACGCCACCTGATCATCCCCGATGTCGGGATGGAGGGGCAGAAGCGGCTCAAGAACGCCAGGGTACTGTGCGTCGGCGCCGGCGGCCTCGGCTCGCCCGCCCTGATGTACCTCGCCGCGGCCGGCGTCGGCACGCTGGGTGTCGTGGAGTTCGACGAGGTCGACGAGTCGAATCTGCAGCGCCAGATCATTCACAGCCAGTCGGACATCGGCCGGTCCAAGGCCGAGTCCGCCCGCGACACGGTCAAGGGCATCAACCCGTACGTCGACGTGGTCCTGCACAAGGAGCGGCTGGACTCCTCCAATGTGATGGAGATCTTCGCCCAGTACGACCTGATCGTCGACGGCACCGACAACTTCGCCACCCGCTACCTGGTCAACGACGCGTGCGTGCTGCTGAAAAAGCCGTACGTGTGGGGTTCCATCTACCGCTTCGACGGGCAGGCCTCCGTCTTCTGGTCCGAGCACGGCCCCTGCTACCGCTGCCTCTACCCCGAGCCCCCGCCGCCCGGCATGGTCCCGTCCTGCGCCGAGGGCGGGGTACTGGGTGTGCTGTGCGCGTCGATCGGTTCGATCCAGGTCAACGAGGCGATCAAGCTGCTCGCTGGCATCGGTGACCCGCTGGTCGGCCGGCTGATGATCTACGACGCCCTGGAGATGACGTACCGGCAGGTCAAGGTCCGCAAGGACCCCGAGTGCGCGGTCTGCGGCAAGAACCCGACCGTCACCGAGCTGATCGACTACGAGGCCTTCTGCGGCGTCGTGTCGGACGAGGCGCAGGAGGCGGCCGCCGGCTCGACCATCACGCCGACGCAGCTCAAGGAGTGGATCGACGCCGGCGAGAACATCGACATCATCGACGTGCGCGAGCCCAACGAGTACGAGATCGTCTCCATCCCGGGCGCCCGGCTGGTCCCGAAGAACGAGTTCCTCATGGGCAACGCCCTCCAGGACCTGCCTCAGGACCGGAAGATCGTCTTGCATTGCAAGACGGGTGTCCGCTCCGCGGAAGTCCTGGCGGTGCTGAAGAACGCGGGCTTCGCGGACGCCGTCCATGTGGGCGGTGGCGTGATCGGCTGGGTGAACCAGATCGAGCCGTCGAAGCCGGTGTACTGACAACCGCGTTCCGTCGCCCCGGCGACAGGACGTGCGAGGGGCCTGCCCGCGGGCAGGCCCCTCGGCCGTTCACCTTCGTGAACCTGAACCCTCGTGAACGGCTGAACCTTCGTGAGCGGTTGAACCGCCATAACGGGTCCATGGAACGGTTGAGGGGTGGTGACCCGCGCGGACAGCCCTCTGCGGGTGGCCGCCGCGTCCAGAGTGTCGAGGAAGGGCTGATGCAGGTCGACCGCGGTGACCCGGGCGCCTGCATCGGCGGCAAGGATCAGGGCGGCCCGGTCGGGGCCGCAGCCCGCGTCCAGAGCGCGCGGGCGCGCGGGCAGCGGGCCGACGAGCCCCCGTTGGCCCTCGAAGGGCCGGTGTCCCGGCGGCGCCCGGGCGCTATCGCGTGCAGACCGTGCCGGACTTCGGCACCTTGCCGTCGAGCAGATACGCGTCGACGGCGGACGTCACGCAGGTGCCGTTGCCGTACGCGCCGTGGCCCTCGCCCTTGTTGGTGACCTCGATGCCGACGCCGTCGCCGAGCCCCTGGGCCATCCGCCGCGCCCCTTCGTACGGTGTGGCCGGGTCGCCCGTGTTGCCGACCACCACGATCGGGGCCGACCCCTTCGCGGAGACGTCCAGGCTCTCCGTGCCGCCGCCCACCGGCCAGTCGGTGCACTGCTGCAGGCCCCATGCCAGGAAGTCGCCGAAGACGGGCGAGGCCTTGCGGAACTCGGGCAGCTTCGCCTTGATGTCGGCCGTCGTGTAGCGCTGCTCGGCATCGGCACAGGCGATCGCGGTGTTGGCGGACTGGATGTTGCTGTAGTGGCCCTGCTGGTCCCGGCCCGTCATCGAATCGGAGAGGGCCATCAGCAGATTCCCGGTGCCGAGCTGCTGCGCCTCGGCCAGCCCCTGCTTCAGATAGCCCCAGAAGTCCTGCGAGTAGAGCGCCTGCGCGATGCCGTTGAGGGCGTGGGTCTGGGTGAGCCGCCGACCGTCCTTCGTGGGCAGCGGCTCGGCGTCGAGCTGCTTCAGCAGTGCAGCGATCTTCCGGCTGCCCTGCTTCGGGTCGGTGCCTGTCGGACAAGTGGCGCCGTCCGCGGCGCAGTTCCTGAGGAAATTGTCCAGGGCGAGCTGGAAGCCCTTGGCCTGGCCGAGAGAGCTCTGCTCGGGGTCGTGGGTCGGGTCGACGACGGCGTCGAAGACGGCCCGGCCCACGTTCCGCGGGAAGAGGTGGGCATAGACGGCGCCGAGCTCGGTGCCGTACGAGATGCCGAAGTAGTTGAGCTTGCGGTCGCCGAGGACCTGGCGCATCAGGTCCATGTCGCGGGCGGCGTTCTCGGTGGCGACGTGCGGGATCACCTTGCCGGCGTTCGTCTCGCAGCCTTCCGCGGACCTGCGGGTGAACTCCAGGGACTCCTTCTCCTCCGCCGGGTCGTCCGGGGTGCCGTCGACGGCGTACGCGGCGTCCATCGCCTTGTCGTCGAGGCAGCGCACGCCTTCGCTCTCGCCGACACCGCGGGGGTCGAAGCTGACCAGGTCGTAACGGCTGTGCAGCTTCTCGTAGTCCTCCTGCGCGGCGAGGGGCAGAGTGGAGACGCCGGAGCCGCCAGGACCCCCGAAGTTGAAGACGAGGGAGCCGAGGCGCTTGTCCTGGTCCTTGGCCTTGGCACGGATGAGGGCGAGGTCCATACGCTCGCCTTCCGGCTTGCTCCAGTCGAGCGGCACCTGCATCGTGCTGCACTCCCACCCGGTGCCGTCGGGCATGGGAGCGGGCTTGCCAGTACCCGCGCCCTGGAGGGTGGAGGGGGCGGGGCAGCTCTTCCAGCTCAGCTTCTGTTCGGTCAGCGGGCGGCCGGACTCGTCGTCCCCGTCGCCGCCGCACGCGGTGGCGACCGTGGCGACGAGCAGGGCCGTGGCGGTCGCGGCCCCGGCCCGCCGTATGGATCGGTCGCGTCTTCGCACCCTGCTCCCCGTCCCAATGGATGACTCCTTCAGGAACAGTAGAACAGTCAGTCCTTTCCTCAGCTCGGCCGCGGCCCCTCGCGCAGCACGGCGAGCGCTTCGATCTCCAAGAGAAACTCCGGCCTGATCAGGGCTGCCACCTGAACGGCCGAGCTTGCGGGCGGCCGTGTGGTGTCGATCACCTCGTCACGGGCGGTACGGACGGCAGGGAGGAAGGCGACATCCGTCACGAAAAAAGTGAGCTTGATCACGTCGGTGAAGTCGCCACCGACAGCGGCCAGACACCGGCGGAGGTTCTCGAAGACCTGCCGCGCCTGCGTGGCAGGATCGCCGGGCCCGACCAGCTCGCCGTGCTCGTCGAGGGCCACTTGCCCGGATACGGCGACGAGGCGTCCCGTGCCCTGGACGACGTGGCTGTATCCGTTGCCGGGCGCCACATCGGTGGGCGCGCCGAGATGCTCCAAGTGATCGGGACGGGACATACCGGGTCTCCTCGCGTCGTGGGTACCCCGCAGATCCTCACGCAGGTGAAGACGGGGCGGTAGCGGTTTTCGCCGGACCGCGGCGGTAGCGATTTTCGCCGAACCGCAACGGGCGTGTCCGCGGCATGGACCGGCACCCGCCGCGCCGTCGTGGACGGTGACCCGTAACCGCTCACGCGAGCCGCCTGAGCCGTTCCGTCCCAAAGGGCAACGGCGCCTCCCTCTCCGCACCAGGCGCGGACCGGTGCCGCCCCGGGGCCTAGCTAGATGGCTTCCTTGCGCGTCAAGTGCGTGAACGACAGCCAGCCCGGCAGGACGGGCAGCCAGAACGTCATCAGCCGGAACAGCAGCACCGCAGGCGTCGCGATCTCCTTGGGCAGGCCCGCCGCGATGAGACCGAAGGTCAGCGTCGCCTCGACCGCGCCCACACCGCCCGGCGTCGGGGCGGCGGAGCCGAGCGCGTTGCCCGCGAGGAAGACGACCGCGATGCTCGCGTAGCTCAGCTCGCCGCCGAACGCCCGGATCGAGGCGTCCAGGCACATCACGAACGCGCCTGTCAGCAGCAGGGTCCCGCCGATGCCCGTGAGCAGCTTCTGCGGCCGCTGCGTGATGTCCAGCATCCGCGGCACCACGCCCGCGAACAGCGACCGCACCCGCGTCGCCAGGAACTTCCGCAGCGCCGGTACCGCCGTCACGATCAGCGCCGCCACCGCGGCCGTGAGCAGTCCGGCGATGACCGTACGGGACGGGGTCAGCGACGGCGTGCGCTCCGTCCCGGTGATGTAGCCGAAGGTCAGAAGCAGGACCACATGGATACCGAGGCCCACGAGCTGGGACGCGCCCACACTCGCGACCGCGAGCCCCGGGCGTACGCCCGCGCGCTGCAGGAAGCGGGTGTTGAGCGCCACGCCGCCGACCGCCGCCGGGGCGACGAGCTTCACGAACGACCCGGCGACCTGGGCCAGGACCGTACGGACGAAGGACACCTTCTCGGGTACGAAGCCGAGGAGGTTGAGGGCCGCGGCGACGTAGGTGAGGGCGGCGAAGGCGAGCGCGGCCGCGACCCAGTACCAGTTCGCCTCGGCGATCACGTCCTTGAAGCTGACGTGCGTGAGCGTCGAGAGCAGGAAGTACGCGGCGAAGGCCCCGGCGATGAAGCTGACGAGCGTGCGCGGCCGGATCCGCTCCAGGCGGGCCGGCTCGACCGGCGCTTGCGGCCGGATCAGCAGGACCTGGCGCCGGATCTGGGCCAGCAGGTCCTCTTCGCGGGCCTCTTCCAGCGCTTCGTCGATGGCTCGCTTCTCGGCCAGCCGCTCGGCTCGTACGGACTTCCGTTCCGCCCGCGTGGCCTTGCGCCCCGCCCTGCCGCCGCTTGTCTCCTCCGGCGCGCTCTCGCCGCGTGCCTCGCGCGAGGCACGGGACGCCTCCAGGACCGCCTCGCGTTCGCGCTGCGCCCGTTCCTTGGCGAGCTGCCGCAGCGTGGCGCGCGTCGACCGGCTCAGCGCGATGGGCTGCAGCAGCGGCAGGCTGTCGGCGATCGCGTCGGGGCCGAGGACCCCGACGGCCGCGGCCACCGAACGCTCGGCGCCGACCCGCAGGCCGAGGGTGGTCAGCAGCTGGGCGATGTCCATCCGCAGCACCAGGTCGCCGGCCGCGATCTCGCCGCCGCGCAGATCGGTCAGGGCGACCGAGCCGGAGGGGTCGACGAGGATCGCGTCCCCGACGAGCCTGCGGTGCGCGATACGGCGCGACTGCAGGGCCTGGACCTGCAGCCAGGTGTTGCGCAGAAGTGCGTCGGTGATCTCCTCGTCGGGCAGCGAGTCCAGGCTGCGGCCCCCCGTGTGCTCGTAGACGAGCATCACCGCGTCGGGGCCGAGTTCGGAGGTGGCGATCAGCTTCGGGGCGTTCGCCCCGGCGGCGATGGCGGCGTAGGCGAGCAGGGCCTCCTGCTCCAGTGCCTGGCGCAGCGACTGGAGGCTGCGGCGCTGGGTGATGCCGCGGATCGCGAAGCGGCGCCAAACGCGGTAGAAGAAGCCGTGCGCCTGCTGCTCGCGGTCGACGACGGTGACGTCGAGCGGGGCGCCGTCCTCCAGAGTGACGAGGTAGCGGCGGCCGCGCTCCTGGTTGTCGGCGTCCGGTGCCTCCTCGGCGCGCAGGGCGCTGACGGGGCGGAAGCCGACACGGCGCAGCCCGGCGAGGAGGTTCTGGCCTGTCGGGCGGACGTTGGGGGAGCCGACCGTGTAGAGGGTGCCGTAGGCGACGGTCCAGCCGATCAGGATGGTGACGAGGATCGAGAACGGCGTCGCGAACCCGCCGACCAGGACGGCGAACACCTGGAGTGCCAGCACGACCCACAGCACCACGCGCCAGCGTGGGCGTCTAGCCATCCCGACCGCGGTCATATAGGCGATGACGGGCGCCAGATAGCCGTGCACGGGGTCGGTGATGTCGCCGCTCGGGGCCTGTTTGGTGAGCGCGTCCTGGATCGATTCCGGAGCCGACCGGGCCACCCACAGGTCGGTGGCGAGCGAGACGCCGTGGGCAAGGACCGCGGCCAGGACGCCGTCCGCGATGCGCAGGCCGTCGCGCTTGATCAGCCGCTCGATGGCGAAGGCGACCGGGACGATGAGGACGGCCACGCTGGAGGCGAACCCGGCGAAGCTCGTCAGCAGGTCCGGGGCCTGGCCAGTGCCCTTGCCGATGTCCTGCTTGAGGCCTTCGGTCGTGCCGTGCGCGAAGGCCGCGATGGCGAGGACGACGACGATCCCGAGGATGCCGAGCAGCACCCGTACGAGGTCGGCGGGCCGATGTACGCGGGCCGGGAGCAGCGGCTCGTCGCCGGAGACCTGGTCGACGTGGACTTCGCCCTCGTCGTCCGCGTCCGCGGAGCGCCAGTCCGCGGCGGCGGAGCGCCAGGCCGCTTTGACGGAGGGCGTCCTGCCCCCGGACCTGCCGGTGACGGACTTGGCGCGGCGCCGACCGCCCGGCTCGTCCCCGGACTGTCCGGCGGTGCGCTCGCCGGGCCGGTCAACGGTACGGCCTTCGGGCGGGGTTCTGTCGCCGTCGCCGTCGCCGTCGCCGTCGTCGGTGCGGCCTTCGGCCGGGCCTCCGGTCTTGCCGTCACTGCGGTCGCCGCCACCGTGGTTGTCGGTGGGGGCGTCAGCGTGGTTGCCGGTTCGGGCGTCACTGGGGTTGTCGGTGGGGGCGTCAGCGTGGTTGCCGGTTCGGGCGTCACTGGGGTTGTCGGTGGGGCGTC
>NZ_JBFAYQ010000061.1:13773-24175 GCF_040681345.1 Streptomyces sp. NPDC051776
CGGTTCGGGCGTCACTGGGGTTGTCGGTGGGGGCGTCAGCGTGGTTGCCGGTTCGGGCGTCACTGGGGTTGTCGGTGGGGGCGTCAGCGTGGTTGTCGGTTCGGGCGTCACTGGGGTTGTCGGTCCCGCCGCCACCGTGGTTGCCGGTTCGGGCGTCACTGGGGTTGTCGGTCCCGCCGTCAGCGTGGTTGCCGGTTCGGGCGTCACTGGGGTTGTCGGTGGGGGCGTCAGCGTGGTTGCCGGTTCGGGCGTCACTGGGGTTGTCGGTGGGGGCGTCAGCGTGGTTGTCGGTTCGGGCGTCACTGGGGTTGTCGGTCCCGCCGCCACCGTGGTTGCCGGTTCGGGCGTCACTGGGGTTGTCGGTGGGGGCGTCAGCGTGGTTGCCGGTTCGGGCGTCACTGGGGTTGTCGGTGGGGGCGTCAGCGTGGTTGTCGGTTCGGGCGTCACCGGGGTCGTTGGTCCCGGCGTCAGCGTGGTGGTCGAGCCCGGCGTCACCGCGGTCCCCCGGCTGCCCGTCACCGCGGTCACCGCCCTGTGCCTTCTCTGCCGACACCTCCGCCGGCCGTCCCGCCGTGGCCGAATCGGATCCTGCGCCAGTGTCCGGGCGTGACGGCCCGCCAGAGGTGCCGGCCCCCTCTGGGCTTCCCGCACTCTGCTGCTCGGCCGTCTCTCTTTGGTCGCGTATCACCAGTCACCGCCCGGAAGATGGTGGCATGGCCGGGCCCCGGAGGAAGGCATCAGGGGTGCATTTCGAGGGCGGGCGAAGCGGAAGCGGCGCCCCCGCTCGGCTCCGTGCGCCCCACGCTGGGACCGGCGAAGGCCGGAAACCGTCCTGTCGGTCCCGTACGGCACCATGGGCTGAGTGAGTCCCGAGAGCGCGCCCGTCGAGCCCCTGCCCGAGTACGCGGAACGGGTGCTGGACGTCGCCGAGCACATCCCGCCCGGCCGGGTGATGACGTACGGGGACGTGGCCGAATGGCTGGGTGACGGCGGCCCCCGTCAGGTGGGCCGTGTGATGTCCCTGTACGGCGGCGCCGTGCCCTGGTGGCGTGTCGTCCGCTCCGACGGGGCGCTCCTGCCCGGTCACGAACAGGAGGCCCTCGCCCACTACCGCGCCGAGGGCACACCGCTGCGCGCGGCCTCGCGCACCGCAGCGGGCCATATGCCGAAGATCGACATGGCACGGGCCCGCTGGGATGGCGGCGCGGGGGGCGGCGCCGCGGGCGATCCGGGTGTCACCGGCAATGCGGACGAAGGGGCTCATATCTGACAGCTTCCGCCATGTGACGGCAGAAGACGTGATCCACAGCTCCCTTTCAGTATTCGCCCTGGTGCCGGCGCGGCGGGGGCCATGACCGGTGGGGGACGCGCCCCCGGGGAGATGCGGGACGGAGGTTGGCCGGCCGTGGCGACCACGGGGACGACGCGCTGCGGTCCGCGGCTCCGAGGGCGTAGCGTCATGAGCCCGCACCACGGAGGCCTCGCATCTCGCAAGGATCACGAAAACCACGGAATCCACGTACCCCACATCGTTCACGGAAGCCCCGGAGTCCACGGACTCCACGGAACCATCACCAGTAACACGCCCAACCAGTAACACGCACGCACGCAGCACAGCACACCCACCAGGACCGGCGAACCACGTGAGCTCCTCCACCCCGACCACTTCGGCGCACCGGCAGGCACGAGAACCGGCCACCGGGGCGTACCGACTGGTGCGCACGCCCCCGGAGCCGACCGGTCCTCCTGTTCTGGACGCACGGCAGCGCGCGGTGGTTGACCATCCTGGCGGCCCATTGCTCGTCCTCGCTGGTCCGGGCACGGGCAAGACGACCACGCTCGTGGAGGCGGTTGCCGAACGGGTCACCAAGGGCACCGACCCCGAGCGGATCCTCGTCCTCACCTTCAGCCGCAAGGCAGCGGTCGAACTGCGCGACCGGATGGCGGCCCGGCTGGGCGGCACCCACAGCCCGCAGGCCACCACTTTCCACTCGTACTGCTACGCGCTGGTCCGCGCCCACCAGGACGTGGAGCTGTTCGTGGATCCGCTCCGGCTCCTCTCGGGCCCGGAGCAGGACCTGGTGGTCCGTGAACTGCTCGCCGGGCAGGCCGAACTGGCCGAGCAGGGACGCGCGGCGGTCCGCTGGCCCGACGAGCTCCGCGCCTGTCTGACCACGCGGGGCTTCGCCGACGAGGTCCGCGCCGTGCTGGCGCGCAGTCGCGAACTGGGCCTCGGGCCCGGTTCGCTTGGCGCCTTCGCACGCAGGACCGGGCGGCCCGACTGGGAAGCGGCGGCCTCCTTCCTCGCCGAGTATCTGGACGTGCTGGACGCCCAAGGGGTCCTGGACTACGCGGAACTGGTGCATCGCGCCGTGCTGTTGGCGGGCCGCCCGGAGGTCGCGGCCGAACTGACGGCACGTTACGACGCGGTGTTCGTCGACGAGTACCAGGACATCGACGTCGCACAGGTCCGCCTGCTGCACGCGCTGGCGAGCGGCGGACGTACGCTCGTCGCCTTCGGTGACCCGGACCAGTCCGTCTACGCGTTCCGCGGCGCCGACGTGAACGGCATCCTCGACTTCCCCCACGCCTTCCCGAAGGCCGACGGCACCCCCGCGGACGTGGAGGTGCTCGGCACCTCGCGCCGTTCCGGCGCCGTGCTCCTGGAAGCCACCCGCCGCGTCACACGCAGGATGCCGCTCAGCCGCCTCCCGGCCGAAGCCGTACGCGCACACCGGGACTTGACGGCCGTGCGGGAGGGGGGGCGCGTCGAGGTGTACACCTGTCCGACGGCCGGCGCCGAACTGGACACGATCGCCGACATCCTCCGGCGCGCGCATCTGGAGGACGGCGTGCCCTGGGAGGAGATGGCGGTCATCGTCCGCGCGGGGGGCCGTACGATCCCGGGCGTCCGGCGTGCCCTGACCGCCGCGGGCGTCCCTCTTGACATCGACGGTGACGACCTCCCGCTGCGACACGAACCTGCAGCCGCACCGCTGTTGACGGCCCTGCGGGTGGCGGCCAGAGCGGCGGCGCGGGCGCTCGCCCCGTCGGTCCTGTCGGTCCCGTCGGACCCGGCGGACCCCTCGTCGTCGGACCCGTCGGCCCGGTCGGACCCGTCGGCCCGGTCGGACCAGGCGGACCCGTCTGACTCGGCGGACCCGTCGGACTCGGCTGGGCACTTCGCGGACGGTACGGGAAGCCCGGAACTCGCGGCGGACGACGGTGAGGCGCCGCACACCACGGGCGCCGCACCGCAAGCGGACGGGGCGCACGAGGCGGAATGGGTGGACCGGGCGGGCGCGCCCCGCCCCGACGCCAATGCGAACGGTATGTCCGAACCGTTCATCGACACCGAGACAGCGGTCGAACTGCTCACCTCACCCCTCGGCGCGATGGACAGCACCGATCTGCGGCGCCTCGGGCGGGCGTTGAGGGAGGAGGAGCGGGCCGCGGGGCGCACCGTGCCCCGTCCGTCGGACGTGCTCGTCGCCGAGGCGCTCGCCGAACCCGAGCGGCTCACGGCGCACGACCCGGCGTACGCGCGCGGGGCGCAGCGCCTCGGGCGTCTGCTGCGTGAGACGCGGGAAGCGCTGGCCCGCGGCGCCACTGCCGAGGAAGCCCTGTGGCGGCTCTGGGACGGCACGTCCTGGCCGCAGCGGCTCGAACGTGCCGCCCGCCGCGGCGGGGCCGCGGGCCGCAACGCCGACCGCGATCTCGACGCCGTCTGCGCCCTCTTCGAGACAGCGGCCCGCGCCGAGGAGCGCACCGGCGGCCGTGGTGCCCTCAACTTCCTGGAGGAGCTCGAAGCCCACGACATCGCCGCCGACACCCTCACGCGACGGGCCGTGCGCCCCGACGCCGTACGCCTGATGACCGCGCACCGCTCCAAGGGCCTGGAGTGGCGGCTCGTCGTCGTCGCGGGCGTTCAGGAGGGGCTGTGGCCCGATCTGCGGCGGCGCGGTTCGCTGCTCGAAGCCGACCGCATCGGCAGGGACGGCATCGCCGAACCCCTCACGCCCGGTGCGCTCCTGGCCGAGGAGCGGAGGCTGTTCTACGTCGCCGCCACGCGTGCGCGGGACCGGCTCGTCATCACCGCCGTCAGGGCGGCAGCGGAGGACGGTGACCAGCCTTCCCGCTTCCTCACCGAACTCGGCGTCGAACCGGCCGGAACAGCGCACCGTTCACGCCGCCCGCTCTCCGTCGCAGCGCTCGTCGCGGAACTGCGCGCCACCACCGTCGACCCGGCCGCCTCTCCCGCACTCCGTGACGCGGCGGCCCACCGGCTGGCCCGGCTCGCGGCGCTGCGCGACGACACCGACCAGCCGCTCGTACCGGCCGCGCACCCGCACCGCTGGTGGGGCCTGTACGAGCCGACACACAGCGACGTCCCGTTGCGCGACCCGACCCGCCCCGTCGCGCTCTCCGGCAGCGCTCTGGACCAACTCGCGGGCACCTGCTCGCTCCAGTGGTTCCTCGGGCGCGAGGTGAAGGCGGACGCGCCGGCGACCGCGGCCCAGGGGTTCGGCAACGTCGTGCATGTGCTGGCCGACGAGGTCGCCTCCGGACGGACGCCCGCGGACCTGGCCGTCCTGATGGAGCGGCTGGACTCCGTCTGGGACGCCCTCGCCTTCGACGCGCCCTGGAAGTCGCGGCAGGAGAAGGACAACGCGCGTGCCGCCCTCGAACGCTTCCTCCGCTGGCACGTCATGGACCGCGGAGGCCGGTCGCCGGTCGCCACGGAGCACGACTTCGACGTCACCCTGGAAGCGGGTGCGTACGAGGTACGGATCCGCGGCAGCATGGACCGGGTCGAGGAGGACGGGCGGGGCCGAGCCTACGTCGTCGACTTCAAGACCGGCAGGACCAGGCCGACCGGGCCGGAGGTCGCCCGCCACCCACAGCTTGCCGTGTACCAACTCGCCGTACGGGCCGGGGCGGTGGACGACGCCTTCGGGGGGCGCGCCGTCGAGCCCGGAGGCGCGGAGCTGGTCCATCTGCGCCTGGGCGCACCACGGAAGGACGGCGGCGACCGGGTACCCGTGGTCCAGTCGCAGGAACCGCCTCCCGAGGTGTCCGCCGACGCTTCGGGAGCGGCGGAGGACGCCGGATGGATCGGGGAACTCCTGGCCACGGCGGCAGGGCGCGTCCTGGACGAGCGGTTCGCGCCGAGCCCCGGCCAGCACTGCCGTCACTGTGCGTTCCGCAACTCCTGTACGGCGAAGGCGGAGGGGCGTCACATCGTGGAGTGACGGCCGGTCAATCGCGGAGTGACGGTCCGGTCAATCGCGGAGTGACGGCGGGCTGCGGTACGGCAGTCGCCGTGCTGCGGCCGTACCGGGTGCCGGTCGCGTGTGGTGCGGTGCTGATTGGTGCGGTCGGGCATGGTGCGGTGATGTGTACGGGGATTGCGCCTGGTGCGGGTTGCCGCGCCGCGGTGAGCGGGGCGAGCGGCGGGGCGTGGCCCGCCTGGCGCCTCGGCTGTCAGTGGCGCCGACTAGCCTCACTTGCGTGGCATCCCGTATCACCGAACCCGAGCAGCTCAAGGAACTCCTCGGCATCCCCTTCACCCGCGAGCAGATGTCCTGTATCACCGCGCCGCCCGCCCCCCAGGTGATCGTGGCGGGAGCGGGTTCGGGGAAGACGACGGTGATGGCGGCGCGGGTCGTATGGCTCGTTGGCACCGGCCGGGTCGCGCCGGACAAGGTGCTCGGACTCACCTTCACCAACAAGGCCGCGGGCGAGTTGTCCGAGCGTGTTCGCAAGGCACTCGTCGAAGCCGGAGTGGCCCCCGCGGACGGCCAAGGCGCCGTCCCGGCCCCGGATTCCGGGCCCGGACCGTCGGGCGCGCACGCGGCGCCGGCCCCGTCCGGCGAACCCGGCGCGACCGGTGCAGCGGGCGCCCCTGCCGTCTGCGGGGACACGACCGGTGAGCCGCGGATCTCCACGTACCACGCGTTCGCGGGACAGCTCCTGAAGGACCATGGCCTGCGCATGGGGCTCGAACCCAGCGCGCGGCTGCTTGCCGACGCCACCCGCTTCCAGCTCGCAGCGCGCGTCCTGCGGACTGCCCCCGGCCCGTATCCGGCGCTCACCAAGTCCCTGCCCGGACTGGTCGACGACCTGCTCGCGCTCGACGCCGAACTGGCCGAACACCTCGTCCCCACCGATCGCTTGAGGGCGTACGACACCGGGCTCCTGGAGTTCCTGGAAGAGATCCGCCTGTCCAACGCGGAGCTGCGGAAGGCTCCGGAGGCCGCCCGCACGCGGCTCGAACTGCTGGAGCTGGTCGGCGCGTACCGCGAGGAGAAGAAGCGCCGCGATCTGCTCGACTTCGGCGACCAGATCGCGCTGGCCGCGACGCTCGCACGCACGCAACCCGAGGTCGGTGGCATCCTGCGCGAGGAGTTCGCTGTCGTCCTCCTCGACGAATACCAGGACACCTCCGTCGCACAGCGGTTGCTGCTCGCCGCACTCTTCGGCGACAGCACCGGCCATCCAGTCACGGCGGTGGGCGACCCCTGCCAGGCCATCTACGGCTGGCGCGGTGCCTCCGTCGCCAATCTCGACGACTTCCCCGCCCACTTCCCGCACGCCGACGGCACTCCGGCGCGCCGCTTCGCACTCAGCGAGAACCGCAGGAGCGGCGGACGTCTGCTCGACCTGGCCAACCGGCTGGCCGCACCGCTGCGTTCGCTGCACGAGGGCGTGGAGGCCCTTCGCCCGGCCGAGGGCGCCGAGCGCGAAGGCACCGTCCGCTGCGCCCTCCTGCCCACCCACACCGAGGAGTTGGCGTGGTTGGCCGATTCCATCGCCCACCTGGTCCGCACAGGCACACCACCCGGGGAGATCGCCGTCCTGTGCCGTACGGCAGGCGACTTCGCGGAGATCCAGGGCGCGCTGGTGGAACGCGATGTCCCGGTCGAGGTGGTCGGCCTCTCCGGACTGCTGCACCTCCCGGAGGTAGCGGACCTGGTGGCCGTGTGCGAGGTACTGCAGGACCCGACGGCCAACGCGGCGCTGGTCAGGCTTCTCATCGGGCCGCGCTGGCGCATCGGCCCGCGGGACTTGGCGCTGCTGGGCCGCCGCGCGCGTACGCTCGTACGCCGGACAGCTTCCGACGACGAGACGGACCCCGACCGGCGGCTCGCGGGGGCCGTCGAGGGCACCGACCCGGCCGAGGTCGTCTCGCTCGCGGACGCGCTCGACACCTTCCTGGTGGCAGAAGGGGTGGAGGACGGTCTGCCGTTCTCCGCGGAGGCCAGGGTCCGCTTCGCGCGCCTCGCGGCCGAGCTGCGCGATCTGCGGCGCTCGCTTGCCGACCCCCTCATGGACGTGCTCCACCGTGTGCTGGCCACCACGGGACTCGAGGTCGAGCTGTCCGCGTCTCCACAGGCCCTGGCCGCCCGCCGCCGCGAGACGTTGCGCAACTTCCTTGATGTGGCGGCGGGTTTCGCCGCCCTGGACGGCGAGGCCACCCTGCTCGCCTTCCTCGGCTTTCTGCGAACGGCCGCCCAGCACGAGAAGGGACTGGACAACGCCCTGCCCGGCGGCGACAACACGGTGAAGGTGCTGACCGCGCACAAGTCGAAGGGCCTGGAGTGGGACGTGGTCGCCGTCCCCGGACTCATCGGCCGCCACTTCCCGAGCGAGCAGGCGCGCGAGTCCTGGACCTCCAACGCCAAGGTGCTGCCGCACGCGCTGCGCGGGGACGCGGCCACGCTCCCGGACGTGGGGGAGTGGGACGGAGCGGGCATGGCGGCCTACAAAGCGGCCATGAAGGACCATCAGGCGACCGAGGAACTGCGCCTGGGCTATGTGACGTTCACCCGCCCGCGCTCGCGGCTCCTGGGGTCGGGTCACTGGTGGGGACCGGCCCAGAAGAAGCCGCGGGGCCCGTCCGTTTTCCTGGAGGCTCTGCGCGAACACTGCGAACAGGGGCACGGGGAAATCGAGCTCTGGGCCGACGAGCCGGGAGAGGGCGAGGAGAACCCGTCCCTGAAGGCATCGGCGGCCGCCGACCAGGCCTGGCCTCTGCCCTTGGATCCCACGGCCCTCGCCTTGCGCCGCCGAGCCGCGGAGGCGGTCCTTGCGCACCTGGACGAGCTGTTGACGACGGCGGACGGGACCGCCTCGTCAGTGGGGGCTGCAACCGGGGCGGGGGCTGAATCGTCGGTGGGGGCTGCCCCTACGGTGGTGGCTGCACCCGGGGTGGGGACTGCCCCGGCATACGACCCGGACTGGCCTCCGCCGCCGGAGGCGGAAGGAGTCCCTGAGGGCGGACTCTGGGCGGGGGGCCAGTGCGAGGAGGCGAGTGACGAGAGCGGAACTGGTCCCGATGGCTGGGACACCTGGGCGCGGCCGCGGCCGTCGTCGCCGACGGCGGCGCCCCGGGTGCCCGGACCGGTGACGGCGGAGGGAACGGAGCCCGCAACGGCGGTGGCGGCCGGGTCCGCAACGGCGGTGGCGGCCGGGTCCACAACGGCGGGAGCGGCCGGGTCCACAACGGAAAAGGCGGGCGGGACCGCGTCCGCCTCGCGTCCGGAACGCGCTTCCGCGGTCGGTCCGGAACCCGCTGCCGCGCCCCATTCGGAACCCGCTTCCGACTCCGGTCCGGAACCTGCAGCCGCGTCAGCCACGCGGCCCTCGGCGTCCTTGGCCGAACTCGAAGGGAACACTCCGGCACTGACACCCGAGGAGGCGCGGGCCGTCGCCTCGTGGGACCGGGATCTCGAAGCACTCACCGGCGAGCTGCGACGGTCCCGGGCGACCGTCCGGGACGTGCCCCTGCCGCAGTCGCTGACCGCGTCGCAACTGCTGCGCCTCGCGGACGACCAGGACGCTTTTGCTCGGGAGCTCGCCCGGCCCATGCCGCGGCCGCCGCAACCTGCCGCGCGCCGTGGCACGCGCTTCCACGCGTGGGTGGAGTCGCGCTTCGAGGAGCTGCCGCTGCCGCTGCTCGGCCCCGACGAACTGCCGGGTGGCGCGGACGACATCTTCGGGGACGGGACAGCGGACCTCGTGGGCGCGGCGGACATCGCGGACGAGCGCGACCTGGCCGCACTCAAGGAGGCCTTCGAGCGCACCCCGTATGCCCGTAGGACCCCGTACCGCGTGGAGGCGCCATTCCAACTCTCGCTCGCCGGGCGGGTGATCCGCGGCCGCATCGACGCGGTGTACCGCGCGGACGGGGCGGACGGGGCGGACGGGGCGGACGGGGCGGACGGCGGAGACGCGTACGAGATCGTCGACTGGAAGACCGGACGCGGCCGGTCCGCCGACCCGCTCCAGCTCGCGGTCTACCGCCTCGCTTGGGCCGAACAGCACGACCTGCCGCTCTCGGCCGTGACGGCGGCGTTCCTCCATGTCCGCACCGGCGAGATCGTGCACCCGCCCGACCTCCCGGACCGCGAGGCCCTGGAACGCATCCTCCTGGGGGCCGCCTGACGTCCACGGGGGTTCCGCCGCCGAGGTACGGCTCGGCCGGTGGCAGTCGCCGCGGACGTGACCGGCATTCCGCGACGGCTGCCTTCGCGGCCACGAGCATGACCGGCAGCGTGCAGATCCCGCCTCGCGCGCTCGGCGCGCCCGCCCCCGCGCTCGGTTGTCCGACCCGTCGTGCCCGCGCCTGAGGGGCCCGCGGTTGCGCGCTCGTGCCCGCGCACCCGTCCGCTCCCCACCCCCACGTCACCACCCCCGCGTCACCGGCTCCGGTGGGCACGACTTCGCGACGAGCTGGACCACCGGCGTGCTCATCCCGCGCGCCTGGCGTCCCTGGGTCCGGTGGCCGCGCCTGGCCTTCACTCCAGGCGTCCCCCTCCGCGCCCGGCGTGCGCTCGCATGGCGCTCGCGCCCACGGACCGCCGCGTGCCCGCCCTGCTACCCCTCGCAAGGCGTCCCCGGCCCGCCCCGCGTCCCCCGTCCCCGCGCCGGCTGCCCGCGTTCCCGCGCCTGGCGCCCTGCCCCCGTCCCCGCCCGCGTCCCCGCTCCAGGCTTCCCCGCGCCCGATATCCCCGCGCCTGGGGGAAGCCCGTGCCCGTCCCTGCGCCCCCGTGCCCGTCCCTGCGCCCCCGTACCCGTCCCTGCGCCCCCGTGCCGTCGCCCGCTCGCATGGCGCTCGCGCCCACGGACCGCCGAATGGCCGCCCTGCTACCCCTCGCAAGGCGTCCCCGGCCCGCCCCGCGTCCCCCTGCCCCCCGTCCCCGCGTCTGGCGCGCTGTCCGCGTTCCCGCTCCAGGTGTCCCCGCGTTCGTGCCCGTGCCAGGTGCTCCCGCGCCTGGGGCAGCCCTCGCCAGCCCCTGCATTCCCCCCGTTATCTTCTTCGCGGTTCCGCAAGGGGACCGCCGGCCTCCGGGTCCGGCATGGCTGTTGCCCCCTGTCGATGGGATGACCTGGGGGGTGG
>NZ_JBFAYQ010000062.1:0-22755 GCF_040681345.1 Streptomyces sp. NPDC051776
CCTCGGGTGATCGCGAGGACGTCGGGATCGAGGACGTCCGGATCGAGGACGTCCGGATCGAGGACGTCCGGATCGAGGACGTCCGGATCGAGGACGTCCGGGCCGGCCCGCACGGGCCGGCCCGGACGCGTGATCAGACGAGATCGAACCGGTCGAGGTTCATCACCTTGTCCCACGCCGCGACGAAGTCGTGCACGAACTTCTCCTTCGCGTCATCGCTCGCGTACACCTCGGCGATCGCACGCAGTTCGGAGTTCGACCCGAAGACGAGGTCGGCACGGCTGCCCGTCCACTTGACCTCGCCCGTGACGGCGTCGCGCCCCTCGAACGTGTTGGCCTCCTCGGAGGTCGCCTTCCACGTCGTGCCCAGGTCGAGCAGATTGACGAAGAAGTCGTTGGTCAGGGCCCCCGGAGTGGCAGTGAAGGCGCCGAGCGGCGACTGCTCGTGGTTCGCACCCAGGACACGGAGGCCACCGATGAGGACCGTCGTCTCCGGAGCGCTCAGGGTCAGCAGGTTCGCCCGGTCGAGCAGCAGGTACTCGGCCGGCAACCCGGTGCCCTTGCCGATGTAGTTGCGGAACCCGTCGGCGGCCGGCTCGAGCGCGGCGAACGACTCCACGTCGGTCTCGTCCTGAGAGGCGTCCACGCGGCCCGGCGTGAAGGGGACCTCGATGTCGAATCCGGCGTCCTTGGCGGCCTTTTCGACCGCCGCACCCCCGGCGAGCACGATGAGGTCGGCGAGCGAGATCTGCTTCCCGCCGGTCTGGGCGGCGTTGAAGGACTCCTGGATCTCCTCCAGGGCGCGCAGCACCGTCGCGAGCCGGTCGGGATCGTTGACCTCCCACCCGTTCTGCGGCTCGAGGCGGATGCGCGCACCGTTGGCGCCGCCGCGCTTGTCGCTGCCGCGGAAGGACGAGGCCGACGCCCACGCGGTGGACACGAGCTCGGACACCGACAGTCCCTGGCCGAGGATCCGGCCCTTGAGCGAGGCGATGTCCGCGGCGTCGACGAGCTCGTACGTCCTCGCGGGGAGCGGGTCCTGCCACAGCAGCGTCTCGGACGGGACCTCCGGGCCGAGGTAGCGCGCGACCGGGCCCATGTCACGGTGGGTCAGCTTGAACCACGCGCGGGCGAAGGCGTCCGCGAACTCCTCGGGGTTCTCCAGGAAGCGCCGCGAGATCTGCTCGTAGGACGGGTCGAAGCGGAGCGAGAGGTCGGTCGTCAGCATGGTCGGGGCGTGGCTCTTCGACGCATCGTGGGCGTCGGGGACGGTACCCGCCCCGGCGCCGTCCTTCGGCCTCCACTGGTGCGCTCCGGCGGGGCTCTTGAACAGCTCCCACTCGTAGCCGAAGAGGATCTCGAAGAAGCTGTTGTCCCACGCCGTTGGGGTGTTGGTCCAGATCCCCTCGAGGCCACTGGTGATCGTGTCGCCGCCCTTGCCGGTGCCGTGGCTGCTCCTCCAGCCGAAGCCCTGCTCCTCCATCGGGGCGGCCTCGGGGTCGGGGCCGACGGCGTCCGCCGGACCGGCGCCGTGGGTCTTGCCGAAGGTGTGACCGCCCGCGATCAGGGCGACCGTCTCCTCGTCGTTCATGGCCATGCGGTGGAACGTCTCACGGATGTCCCGGGCCGCGGCGATCGGGTCCGGGTTGCCGTTCGGGCCCTCGGGGTTGACGTAGATGAGGCCCATCTGGACCGCGCCGAGGGGGCTCTCCAGATTCCGGTCGCCGGAGTAGCGCTCGTCGCCGAGCCAGATGGTCTCGGGGCCCCAGTAGACGTCCTCCTCGGGCTCCCAGACGTCCTCACGGCCACCGGCGAAGCCGAAGGTCGTAAAGCCCATCGTCTCCAGCGCGACGTTGCCGGCGAGGATCATGAGGTCGGCCCACGAGAGGTTCTGGCCGTACTTCTTCTTGACCGGCCACAGCAGACGGCGCGCCTTGTCGAGGTTCCCGTTGTCCGGCCAGCTGTTGAGCGGTGCGAAGCGCTGCTGACCGGCGCCGGCGCCACCGCGGCCGTCGCTGATCCGGTAGGTGCCCGCGCTGTGCCACGCCATCCGGATGATGAACGGGCCGTAGTGTCCGAAGTCGGCGGGCCACCAGTCCTGCGAGGTCGTCAGCACCTCCGCGATGTCCCGCTTGACGGCCGGGAGATCGAGGGACTTGAACGCCTCGGCGTAGTCGAACTCCTCGCCGAGAGGGTTGGCCACCGCCGGGTTCTTGGCCAGGATCTTCAGGTTGAGCCGCTCCGGCCACCACTGGCGGTTGCCGCCGCCCTGAGTCGGGTGCGGGGCGCGCACGTGCGCGACCGGGCAGCCACCTCCGTCCTCCGTCTTCGCGTCTACGACGATTGCTTCATGGTTCTCGGACATGGGAACCCTTTCCGGATTGGGCGGTTCGGAGTGCTCGGGAACTGCTGGCGGTGGAACAGCCGGGGCGCGGGCCCAGTGGCCTCGGCATCGTCGATCGAGAAACCGTGGCCTTCGGACCGGTCAGGCAGGGGGACTCGCAGACCGTGGGGTAGCCGTCAGCAACGACACCGCACGACCGGCACGCGCCATGGTGGCGGGAGACCGCGCATCCCCGGAGACGGCCGTTCCGACGCCGAGGCGGTCACGGTCCCGGTCGCCCGCAGGCAACGCGGCGCGGGCGGCCGTCGCCGCGGCCGCACCGCGCTTCCCCTCGGCAGTCGTCCCATCACGGTCTGTCTCCTGAGGTTTCGGGGTCCCCTGTCCCTTGGCTATCGCCGGAACCGATCCTACGATGGACAGAGTCCAGGTCAAGAAGTACGCCAGACCCGTATTCGATCGGAACTCGGACTTGGGCCGGTGAACTCCGGCAATTCCGCCGAGCCTGAAGAGGTGGACCGATATGAGCGACCTTCTGGAACGACTGCGAGGGCGCAGGTGGAGGGTGACCTCCCAGCGGCGTGTCGTTGCGGAGGTCCTCGACGGCGACCACGTGCATTTCACGGCGGACGAGGTGCACGCCCGCGCGGCACAACGGCTGCCGGAGATCTCGCGCGGGACCGTCTACAGCATCCTGGGTGAGCTGGTCTCCCTCGGCGAGGTCATAGAGGTCTCCACCGACGGCCGCGCCAAGCGCTACGACCCCAACGCGCACCGCCCGCACCAGCACCTGGTGTGCTCCCGGTGCGGCACCATCCGCGATGTCCACCCGACCGGTGATCCGCTGGCCGACCTCCCCGCGGAGGAACGGTTCGGCTTCACCATGTCCGAGGTTGTCGAGGTCACCTACCGCGGGGTGTGCCCGTCCTGCGCTAGCGCGACCGTTGCCCGGCAAGGGCCTCTGCAATGACACCGGCCCCGGCTCAGGGGGTTCCCTGAACCGGGGCCGGGGCGTGCGCCGGGAAGCGACGAACCGTCCGGCGGAGACGGGCGTGTTACGTCCTGACGCCTAGCGGTAGACGGTGCCGATGTTGCGCGACGTGTCGGTCGCCCGGCACTCCGACGTCACGCGCGAACCGGACGCGGTCAGGTCCAGGTTGTTGGGGTCGGCGCAGTTGTTGCTCTGCCGTCCCTCCTGCGCCACGTTCTGCTGGAACACATCCGACTCGGCCGAACCACCCTCGGCCTCGGGGCCGCCGCCGATCTCCGCGGTCCCCACGCTCACGGACCGGTCGTCCGTCCCGCAGACCACTTGGCCCGGCTCCCGGTCAGCTCGATGTCGCCTTCGTTGGGGTTGGCGCAGTTGTTGTTCTGCCGCCCCTCCTGTGCCACGTTCTGCTGATTGATTGTTCGAGCAGTTGTTGTTCAGCCGCCCGTCCTGCGCCACGTTCTGCTGGAACAAAGACGCGCTGGCCTCCGAACCCCCGCTCGCACGCGCACCGGGGCCGTCCGCGAACGCACTCCCCGCCCCCGGGGACACCAGCCCACTCGCCGCCGAACGACCATGGCGGCCGTCGCAATTCCCTGAACCCTCACTTCGCCTCCAGAAAAGGAGCAAATAATCTCGGATTGTCCTGTTAACGAAACGAGACTCATGCCGATATTTCCCTGCCGGGGAATCCGCCCGATCAGCGCACCCGAGGCATCACGGTGATCGCCGGCAAACACATCTCCCCAAACGATCACGAACAACCTGTGTTTTTTCGGGACAGGCATCTCTACGCTCGGACGTATCGGGCAGGCCCGGCCCGGTACGTCCTGGGAGGCCATGTGTTCAACGTCCTCGAAGAGCTCTTCTCCCCCGCCCGGAAGCACACGGAGGAGGAGCGCGAGCGGCTGGAGCTGTGCATCGACGACATCGGTGACAGCGACCCGGCGCGCGGCCCGATCGACTTCTCCTCGGGCAAGGTCGTCATGCGGCAGAGCCGCGACGACGACAGCCGCTGAAACCCCTGGTCAGCGCGGAGTCCGACGCGGCCTTCCGCCGGCTCCGGTTGCCGCCGCGCCCTGTCGGGTGTGCGCTGGTGGTGGGAGAGCGGCGAGAGGAGTTCGCCATGTCCGCACCGGCCCAGCCCTCCATACCCGCGAAGTTCGCCCCCGCCCTGCCGGCCGGGCGCCGCCACACCAGGGCGTATGTGGGCGTTCCTCTTCTGCTCGGCATCTGCTACGGCCTCTACGCCGCCTTTCTGACGAGCAACAACGGTGCGTCCAATACGCGGATCATGGTGGAGTCGTTCGTGGGCGGCGCGGTGGTCGCCGTGCTGTGCTTCGCCGTCGGAGCCGTCCAGAGCCGTCTGTCGCGGGAGCTGCGCGGCGCCGCGTACGGAGTACTGTTCGGCACCGCGATGGGCTACCTGCTCGCCCTCAGTGACGAGACATGGCTGAAGGCGGCCTTCCTCGGGCTGTTCCTCGGAATGGGCATGGGCGTGACCGCCTTCTATGTCCGCTACACCCACGAGACTTGACGGCGGGGCGGGGCCCGCCCGGGCCGCTCGTCGGGACCGGCGAAGCGGCCACGTGACGCTGTCAGTGCCATGCGCAAGGATGGCGGGATGACTCAGCCATTCACCGTACGGATAGCCGTCCGTGGCTACGAGACGGATTCGCAGGGCCACCTCAATACCAGTGTGTACATGCAGTACGGGGAGCATGCTCGCTGGTCCCTCGTCCAGGCCTCCGGGATCCGGCAGAGTGATCTGGTCGAGAAGGCCGTCGGCCCGGTGAACCTGGAGAGCACGATCCGCTTCCACCGGGAGCTGCGCGCCGGTGACGAGGTCGACGTGACCTGCAGCTTCGTCTTCGGCGAGGGCAAGACCTTCCGCGTCGAGCAGTCCTTCCTCCGGGACGGGGAGTTGGTCGCGGAGCTGACCAGCGTCGGCGGGATGATGGATCTGCGGGCGCGACGGCTCCTGCCCGATCCCCGCGCCACCTTCCGTGAGTTCGCCTCCGACCCGGAGATTCTCGGCCTCTGACGGCCACGCGCAGGGCGGCGGGCGGGCGCGGCCGTCAGGCACAGCTGGCGGGCGCAGCCGTCAGGCACAGCGGGCGGGCGCGCCGTCAACCACACCGGGCGTGCGGACGGCGTCACCATGGGCGCGCGGCGTGGCTCCCCGGCCTCCGGCGTCCGGCCTCCGGCGTCCGGCGTCACAAGGGATGCACGGAGGGCACGACGGGGGCGGCCCGCCGGAGCACAACGCTCCAGCAGGCCGCCGCCGGTCCTCACAGGCCCGGGCTTCATCTGCCCCGGTAGGCGTTGAGGATCGTCTGCGTCAAGGTGTTGCCCTTCCGGTCCCTGACGTGGGCCCGGAACGAGACGCCCTTGCCGGCCGCGGGGTTCTTCAGCGTCACCCTGCCCTGGCTGACCTTGGCCTTCTTCCAGTGCTCACCGCTGTCGTACGACACGTACACCGTCAGTGACCGGAGACCGCCGCCGCCCGTGCCCTCGACGGTCACCGGGACCCGGGCCGTCGCTCCGGCCTTCGCCGTGCTGTCGGCGGCGAGGGCTGGCCCGAAGCGGACCGCGGAGGCCGGGAGCGCGGTCTCGTCGCTCACCTTCCTCGAGCTGAACGTCCAGCTCGCGGTCAGTTCGGTGGTCACCGAGGCGACCTTGCTGCGGGCGACCGTGGTGGTGAGCCGGTAGTCGGCCTTGGCCGCGGGGACGGTGAACGCCTCGCCGGTCATCGGGTCGTCATGGGTGCCGACCTTCTTGCCGTTCCGGTAGAGGGTGGTGACCGCCTTGTCGTAGGCCGAGCCGCCGACGTGGCCCTTGCCGTCCGCGAACACCGGCAGATAGCCGAACAGTTCGTTCCCGTCGCGGAAGATGCCGTAGCCGCCGCGGACCTTGGGTCCGAAGACACCGACGTTGAAGACCTTGGCGTAGCGCTTCCCGGCCTTGTACGGCTTGGGGTCGAGCGAGTACGTGGCGTCCGGCGCCCAGGGGTCCTTGCCCTCCTGCTCGAAGTCGAACCCCCAGTCCACACCAGCCGCGTTGACATAGGTGGTCTTGATGCCGGGCAGCCGGTACGCGGCCGAATAGCCGGAACCGCTGGTGCTCCCCGGGATGTGGCCGAACGCCCACAGGCGCCCCTTCTTGCCCGGCACCGAGGCGCCGAGCCGCGAGGTGACCGTGGCCAGTTCGGCCTTCTTGACGTGCTTGGTCCATCCGGTGGCCAGCTTGCTCACCTTGCCGCCGTACGTCAGGTCGTACTGGCCCGCTCTCGTCGTCCAGGAGCCCGCCCACTGCTGGAACAGCTCTCCGGCCGGGGGCTTCGGGCCGAGGTGCGCGGTGCGGAAGCCCTGGTACGAGTCGAGCCACCAGCCGTAGCCGTAGACGGCGTCGTCGGTCTCGACGGCGAAGTCCGGGGAGGCGGTCCTCGGCTTCGCCGCGCCGTCCGGGACCCGGATGTCGACCGGCTTCGCCGTGCGGGCGTCGACGATGACGCTTGTGTTCCTGGTGACGTCGAGCCTGGGCTGGTTGATCCAGTCGATGCCCTTGCTCACGTCGTCCTCGTCCACCAGCACACTGGAGTTGAGGATGTAGCGGCCCTTGGGCACACGGACTTCGGCGGTGCCGCTGTCGTCGTGCGGGTTGAAGAACTTCTCGGCGGCCAGCCCGCTGATCCCGTCCAGGTTGGTGCCGTGCTTCCCGGTCGGCTTGCCGTTGCGGTCAAGGGTCTTGAGCGTCAGGTCGTACGACTCGACCTCGCGCTCCACGGCAGCCGGCGTCCGGACGGTCTGCCCACTGCCCGTCGCGGTGATCACCGCCGTGTACACCCCGTCGAGCGTCCCGCCGGGCCGGGTGTCCGCGGTGAGCGGCACCTTGGCCTCGCCGCTTGGCCGGACGGTGATCCGCCGCGTGCCGAGGGCGAACATCGCCGCCGGGGCGGGCTTCCCGTCGGGCCCCATGCCCTTGACGGTGAGGTCGAGGGTGACGGGCTCGCTGCCGAGGTTGCGGTAAGTGACGGCCTTGGTCACCGGCTTGTCGTCGGCGTGCGGCCACGCCTGCTTGCCGAAGCTCACCGACACGGGGTCCGCCACCACGGACTGCTCGATGGCCCGGGAGACGTCGACCCGCCCCGAACCCTGCTGGAAGGGGGTGTACTTCCCGGGCTTGGTGGACGCGGTGAGCGCCGCCTTGAGCTGCGCGCCCGTCCAGTCGGGGTGCTGCTGGGCCAGGATGGCGGCGGCACCCGCGACGTGCGGGGTGGCCATGGACGTACCGGAGATGGCCACGTACCCGTCCGCGACGGGCGTACCCTCCTCGGCGACGATGCTGCCGGGGGCCGCGGCGGCACCGATGCCGACGCCGGGCGCGGTCAGATCGGGCTTGACGGCTCCGTCGCCGACGCGCGGCCCGGTGCTGGAGAACTCGGCGAGCTTGTCCTTCTTGTCGACGGCGCCGACCGTGAGCGCGGCGTCCGCGCTGCCCGGCGAACCGACAGTGCCCTCTCCCGCCTCGCCGTCGTTGCCGGCTGCGATGACGAACAGCGTTCCCTTCTCGGCGGAGAGGCGGTTCACCGTCTCCTCCAGTGGGTCGATGCCAGGTGAATCGGCGCCGCCCAGGCTGAGGTTGACGATGTCGGCGCCCTTCCCGGCCGCCCACTCCAGGCCCGCGATGATGTCGGAGTCCTCGCCGGAGCCCTCGTCATCGAGGACCTTGCCGTCCAGGATGCGGGCCCCCGGTGCGACACCTTTGTACTTGCCGCCGGACTTGGCCCCCGTACCGGCCGAGATGGAGGCGACGTGCGTGCCGTGCCCGTAGCGGTCCTTGCTGTCGGAGGCGTCGGAGAAGTTCTTCTCCGCTATCTCCTGGCCCGCCAGATCCGGGTGGGTCTGGTCGACTCCCGTGTCCAGCACGGCGATCGTCGTGCCCTTGCCGTCGAGGCCCTTCTTCCAGGCGGCGGGCGCGCCGATCTGCGGCACGCTCTTGTCGAGACGGGCCCGGTGGACGGCATCCAGCCACACCCGGTCGAGTCCGGAGGCGGCCGTACGGAACGGGGAGGCCCCGCGTGGAGCCTTGGTAAGCGCGTCCCAGACGGCGGGCGCCGACTGCCGGCCCGCCTTCAGAGCCTCGGCGTTGAGACGCGGAAAGCTGCGCCGTACATCGGCGCCGTCCGCGGAGCGGAGGCCGGCCCTGGCGGCGGGGCGGGTGCCCTTGTAGCCGACGATCAGGTGCAGACCGCCGCCGCGGGCCCTGCGGTACTCGGGGCGGCTGAGCAGGGTCACATCGAACAGCCGCTGGTCGACGCGCCCTTCGCGGATCAGCTCCCGGGCATCCCAGGGGATGACGTACGTGTGGGTGCCCCCGTTGCCGTCCGCGTGCGGGGCGGGCTTGATGCGCCGGATCTGGACAGGTATGTGCTCGCGCCCTTCGGCGCGGTCGAGAGCCACCGGCCGCCCGCGGCCGTCGACGGCGACACGGTCGCCGGTGAGGAGCGTGACCCAGTGTTTGGGCGGGCCGCCGTTCGTGGTCGCGGGCAAGGGCGACGGAGCGGCCTCGGCCTGCTCTCCGGCCACCGACGGCGAGGCGGTCATCCCCGCCGTGATCGCGACGGCCGCAGCCAGGGCGATCGTGGTGGAACCAGCCCTTTTGAGTTGTATGTGCAACATTCCCCCTGGTGATGTGTGTCACCGTGCCGGGAGCCCTCGGCTCCTTGGAACACGGAGTATGCAGGGGGTGGCACATCCGTTCAACAGCTTGGTGACGACCCATAATTGGGGCACATGGGAGCAGTGGGGCGAGCGGGGCCCGGTCCGAGCCGTTTCGCCCGATGGGCGAGGCGAACAAAAGCCGCTGGGCGGCGGCTGGTTCGCACCGGCCGCCGCCCAGCCGCGAGGAAGGGGAAGGACCGGCGTCAGGCCCCGGTCGCGCTGCCCGCGACCCACTCGTCCCACGACATGTTCCAGCCGTTGAGACCGTTGTCCGGGCTGACGGTCTTGTCGGGCGAGTTCGTCACGATCACGACGTCACCGAGCATCGAGTTGTTGTAGAACCACGCACCGGGCTGCTTCGGGTCGCCTGCGCCCTTCGTGTCGTTCAGACCGACACAGCCATGGCTGGTGTTGACGTTGCCGAAGATCGAGTCCGCACCCCAGTAGTTGCCGTGGATGAAGGTGCCGGACGCGGACAGGCGCATCGCGTGCGGCACGTCCTTGATGTCGTACTCGCCCTTGCCGTTCTTCTTCTTGAAGCCGACGGTTGAGCCGTCCATCCGGGTCTCCTTGAACTTCTCGGAGATCACCATCTGGCCGTTGTACGTGGGATTATCCGGGCTGCCCGCGGAGATCGGGACCGTCTTGACCACCTTGCCGGCACGGACGACCGTCATCTGCCGCGTCTTGGTGTCGACGGTGCTCACCTGGCTGCGGCCGATCGTGAAGCTCACGGTCTTGCTCTGCACGCCCTCGACGCCCGGTGCGCCCTCGACCCCGTCCAGGGCGAGCTTCATCGTGACCGTGGAACCCGCCTTCCAGTACTCCTCGGGGCGGAAGTCCAGGCGCTGCCCGTTGAACCAGTGGCCGACGACCTTCTGGCCGCTGCTCGAGGTGACCGTGATCCCCTTCTGGACGTCTGCCTTGTTGGTGATGGCCTTGTCGAAGTTGATCGACACCGGCATGCCCACGCCGACGGTGGAGCCGTCCTCGGGGGTGAAGTTGCCGATGAAGCTGTTCTCCGGGGACACCGTCGTGATGGTGGAGTTCTCGTGGGCCTCGCGGCCCTCGGAGTCCTTCGCCTCGGCGGTGATCTTGTACTTGGTGGAGCGCTCGAGCTGAGCGTTCGGCTTCCAGCTCCTGCCGTCAGCGGAGACGGTGCCCGCGACCTCGGCACCGGTCTCGACGGCCTTCATGGTCACCTTCGTGAGCTTGCCGCCCGTCACCTTGACCTTGACGTCGCTGTTGATGCCGGCGTCGTTGGCGCCGTCCTTCGGCGAGATCGCTATTCGGGCGTCGGAAGCGTCCTTGGCGGCCGCCTCGTCGACCTGCGCCTGCGACTTGCCGCTGGCGTCGCCCGCGTTGCCGCCCTTGCCGTCGTCGCCGCCACAGGCCGTGAGCGTCAGTGCACCGCCGAGCAGCACGGCTGCGAAAGCCAGCCCCTTGCGGTGCTTACCGTCCGTCATCACACGCTTCTCCATTGCTACTGGTTCCCCTGAATCCCCGGTCCGGACCACGGGGCACACGCGTCCCGGCACATCCGAGAAGAACATGGTTTCCCATTCGTCCGGTTCCCTCACCCCCGGAAGTGTGGGATACGCCACGTACGAGGCGGGGTGCTCCCGCCCGGCTCCAGGGGCGCCCGGGTCTCCGGTTCGCCTGGCTCGCGCCTCCTTCGGCGCCGCCTTCCCGATCGGGCGGTTTTCATCCTGGACGATGTCCTCCGATCCGTCGAGGTCCCCGCGAGGATCCTTCGTCCGCCCCCTCCTCCTCCCCGCGGTTGCCGTGGTTCTCACCTGTCACGGCCGTTCCGTGACGTCTCACACACCCCGCCGATCGCCGTTCCCCTCGCGACCGGGCACACCGCCGGGCCCGGCCTCGCCCGCGTCCTCGTCCCGTTCCTCCCCGTCCTCGTCATCGTCGAGACCGAGGTCCCATTCCGCCGAGGACGGGTCGTACGCGATCCGCTCGCTGCTCCACGAAGCCTGGGCCAGTTCGATCCCCGCGATGCCCTCCACGACCCGGAACGGGTCGACGAGATAGGCCAGCGCCTCCGCCTCGTCCTCCCCGACCGCGGCCCGTGCGTGCATGCGCTCCTCCTGCGGCATGTACGTGTCGGAATCGATGTGGTCGAGCGCTGCGGTGGTGAGGTGGTCCGCGCTGGTGACCTCGAGCACCAGTTCCACCCGAAGCCGTACGAACCGGGATGTCTCATCAGTCGTCATGCGCGGAGCGTAAAGGTCCGGAACAGCGAGACTTTCCTGCGACCCGCGGCTGTCACTAACATCAGTCCGACGGCCAAATCTCCAGTGCCACAAGGGGGTCCGTTCCGTGTCCGCACGACGCCCGCTGCTGACCGCCACTGCCGCGGGTTCTCTGCTCTGCGCTCTCTGGTTCGTCCCGTCGGCGAACGCGACGGTCGATCACGGCAAGGCGGAAGCGCGGACGTTGAGCGGGACACAAGCCTTCTCGTCCACGGGCTCGTCGGCGTCCGGCGGCGCGGCGAAGGTGCAGGGTTCCGCCGGCGACCTCGACAACCTCGCGGACACCGGCAGTGTGGACACCACGCCGTATCTCGTCGGCGGCACGCTCTTCCTCGGATTCGGGGCGGCCATGGTCGCCGTCGCCGCGCGCCGTTCCCGTACGAGCGTGCTCTGAACCCTTACGCGCCGTTCCCTGCGAGCGCACTCCGACCCGTCGTCCGGGCCTGCTCCCACGCGCCGTGCCCGACGGCTGCCTCCGACCACGGCCTGCCGGGCGGCGGACGCGGTGCGCCGTCGGCCGTACACTCCCTGCCTCCGACGCACCGCAGGGCCCACCGCACCACCGCACCACCGCACCACCGCACCGGGCGGCGGAACGTCCGCCCCGGCGGGTCAGGCCAGCGGACCCGTCACCGGCTCCACGGCCCGCTCCAGCGCCCCCGACCGTACGAAGGACTCGGCCGCCTCCAGATCCGGCGCCAAGTAGCGGTCGGGGCCTGCCCCTTGGACGCCCGCCTCGCGCACCGCCGCCAGCACCGCCTGCGCCGCCGGTCCCGGCACGAGCCCCGTCCGCAGCTCGATCCCGCGTGTGGCGGCGACGAGTTCGACGGCGATGACCCGGCCGAGGTTGTCCACGGCATGCCGCAGCTTGCGGGCAGCGGACCAGCCCATCGAGACGTGGTCCTCCTGCATCGCCGAGGAAGGGATGGAGTCCACCGACGCCGGTACGGCGAGCCTCTTCATCTCGCTGACGAGCGCGGCCTGGGTGTACTGGGCGATCATCAGGCCGGAGTCGACGCCGGGATCGTCCGCGAGGAAGGGCGGCAGCCCGTGCGAGCGGTTCTTGTCGAGCAGCCGGTCGGTGCGGCGCTCGGCGATCGAGGCCAGATCGGCGGCGGCGACGGCGAGAAAGTCCAGGACGTACGCCACGGGCGCGCCGTGGAAGTTGCCGTTGGACTCCACACGGCCTCCCCCGTGGCCTCCCTCAGGGGATGCATCCCCGAGGAGGACGACGGGATTGTCCACGGCGGAGGCGAGTTCACGGTCCGCGACCAGACGCGCATGGTCGAGGGTGTCGCGGCCGGCGCCCGCGACCTGCGGGGCGCAGCGCACGGAGTATGCGTCCTGGACGCGCGGCGCGTCGTCCTGGTGGTGCCCGGTCAGACCCGAATCGGCAAGGATCTTCAGCATGTTGGCGGCGCTCGCCGCCTGGCCGGGGTGGGGGCGGATCGCGTGGAGCTCGGGCGCGAGCACCTTCTCCGTGCCCAGCAGCGCCTCCAGGGAGAGTGCGGCCGTGATGTCGGCGGCCGTGAACAGGCGGGCCAGATCGGCGCACGCCATCACCAGCATGCCGAGCATGCCGTCGGTGCCGTTGAGGAGGGCCAGGCCCTCCTTCTCGCGCAGGACGACGGGCTCGATGCCGTGGGCGTCGAGGAGTTCGCGCGCGGGGCGCAGGACACCGTCGGGGCCCTCTGCGTCGCCCTCGCCCATGAGGGTCAGGGCGCAGTGCGAGAGGGGCGCGAGGTCGCCGGAGCAGCCGAGGGAGCCGTACTCGTGGACGACGGGGGTGATCCCCGCGTTGAGGAGCGCGGCCATGGTCTGCGCGACGAGGGGGCGCACTCCCGTACGTCCGGAGCACAGGGTCTTCAGCCGCAGGAACATCAGGGCGCGCACGACCTCGCGCTCGACGCGCGGCCCCATCCCGGCGGCGTGCGAGCGCACGATGTTGCGCTGCAGCCGGGTGCGCAGCTCGGGGCTGATGTGGCGTACGGCGAGAGCACCGAAGCCGGTGGAGACGCCGTAGACCGGGTCGGGTTTGGCGGCGAGCGCGTCGACCACCTCGCGCGCGCGGGCGAGTGCCGCGAGCGCCTCCCCGCCCAACTCGACCTGTGCCGCACCGCGGGCCACGGCGATGACGTCCTCCGCCGTGGTCCCCGACGTCCCCACCACCACGTTGTGCATATCCATATTCAGGCACCCTAGAGAGTGAATCGCCGAATGTCACCAGCGGGTCCCCTCACCGGGGAGGCCGCTCCGCGGCGGGGGCCGCCCGCACCGACCCCGAGCGCGGCAGCGCCCGGCGTCACGCGTCGCGGCGGTTGCGGAAGCGGCGGCGTTCCGGGCCCGTGTCCGGCGGGGATTCCGCCAGCCGGACCACGGCGTCGTCCGGGCCTTCACGGCCCGCGACGACCGGCTTCTGCGAGCGGGCCGCCTTCGCCCGGTACTGCGCCGCGTCCGCGAGCCGAAAGAGGCGACGCGCCGACCGTAGGGGCCCGATCTGCTCGCCCGTGGAGGCGATTCCGCAGGCGACGCCCTCGCCCAGGTCCAACTCGCCCGCGCGGCGGCACAGTTCTTCCGCGGCCTGCACCACCTCGTCGGCCGGGGGCCCCACCGCAAGCAGACAGAACTCGTCACCGCCCAGGCGCGCCGCCAGCGCGCCCGGCAGCATCGCCCCGCACAGCGAGAGCAGCGAGCCGAAGCGTTCCAGCAAGCGGTCGCCGACCGCGTGCCCGAGCGAGTCGTTGACCCGCTTGAGGCCGTTGAGGTCGCAGACGACCAGGCTGACGACCGTCCCGTCTGCGTGGTGGCGCTCCACGGCCTCGTCGAGACGCATGTCGACGAGGCGCCGGTTCGCCAGCCCCGTGAGCGGATCGGTGAAGGCGAGACGGCGGGCCTCCTCCAGGCGCTCCGTCTGCGCGATCCCGGCCGCCGTCACGGCCGCGAGGACCGTCGCGAAGTCCGCGTCGTCGCGGTCGAACACCGGCTCCCCGGCCCGCCGCGCCACGTACAGCTCGCCCCACGCCCGACCGTGCAGCACGATCGGCGCCACCACGCAGCAGCCCCGGCCGCGGCGGCGCAGGGCCGCGGCCCTCCCCCAGGCGCCGCCGGGGTGCGCATCCGGGTGGGCGTACGCGCCGGGCTCCGGGCCGTCCGCCGTCTCCACCCACGCGTTGGGCTCGCCGTCGCCGACCCAGCGGTCGTGCAGGATCTCGGCGATCTCCGGGAACTCGTGCACCGGATAGGCCTCGTCCTCGGGGAACTCATCCTCCCCTTCGGCGAGTTCGCCGGTGTTGACGAGCACCCGGAGCCGCCCCAGCTCCCGCTCCCACACGGACAGTGCGGCGAAGGTCCCGCCCAGCGCGCTCATGGCACCGGCCGCCGCGGCACGCACGGAGTCGCGCGGGGTCTGCGCGGCGGCCATGGCCTGAGCCAGGCCGACCACCGCGCGCAGTCGCGCATCGCTTCCGCCGCCGTCGCCCGACACCGGCACCTCACATTCCGTAGCCGTGTGCCCACCTCGCACCCAGCCTAGGAACATTCACCCCTCTTCGCCCTGTTCGTGGGGGCGACATTCAACTATTCGCCCGGCCACTGCGGCGTCCCTCCGCCCGGCTACCGCCCGCCCAGTCCGGCGTCCCTCCGCCCGGCTACCACCCGCCCAGTCCGGCGTCCCTCCGCCCGGCTACTCGCCCGGCCAGTCCGGCGTCCGCTTCTCGTTGAAGGCCGCGACGCCCTCCGCGCGGTCCCCGGAGAAGGCGACGCTGCGCCAGGCGGCGTCCTCCACCTCCAGCCCGGCCCGCAGATCCAGGCCGTGCCCGAGCCGCATCGCGCGCTTGGCGGCCCGCAGCCCGACCGGCGAGTTCGCGGCGATCCGGCCGGCCAGGCCCAGCGCCTCGTCACGGTCGGTGCCCTCGTCGACGAGCTGGTCCACCAGGCCCAGCTCCCGCGCCTCCGCGGCCGCCACCCGCCGCGCGGTGAACACCAGCTCAGCGGCGCGGGCCGCACCCACCCGCCGCGGCAGGAGCTGCGTACCACCACCGCCCGGGATCACGCCGACCGAGACCTCGGGCAGGCCGACTACCGCTGTCCCGTCCGCGACGATGAGGTCGCAGGCGAGCGCGATCTCGAAGCCCCCGCCCAGGGCGAAGCCGTGCACGGCCGCGATGGTGGGCATGGGCAGTTCGAGTACGGCGGTGTACGCGCCCCGGGAGACCGGACGCTGCCGCAGCAGGTCCGCGTCCGTGAGGGAGTTGCGCTCCTTGAGGTCGGCGCCGACGCAGAACGCGCGGTCGTGGCTCGAGGTCAGGACTACGGCCCGCGCCGCACGGTCCGCCGCGAGCGCCTCGCACGCCTCCGTGAGCGCCCGGGCCATCGCCGTCGAGACGGCGTTCATCGCCTTGGGGCGGTCCAGTACGAGCTCCGCCACGTGCTCGCCGTGCCGCCGTACCGCGACCCACTCCCCGTACCGCTGCTCGCTGCCCATGCACCCTCCCGGTTAACGACCGTGAACCTCTGGCGTCAGGCATCATCGCACCGCCGGGTGGCGGCCGTCGCCGGTACCCGCCACCCGGCTGTCCGCGGCAATGCGCACGAGCGGCAGGGCCCGGCTCACGGGACCGGGGCAGCGCGTACGAACCACCGGGTCCGCCCCGGCGTCAGCCGCGCCTGGTGAGCAGCCACGGTTCCACGACCCCGAGCCCGCGGACCGGCCGCTGCCACATCGGCTGGAGTGCGAAGCGGTACGTGTGCCCGCCCTTGCCCTCCTTCTCCGCCTTCGCGGCCTCCGCCTCCGACTCGGGCGCCTCGCCGGACCGCATCAGTTCCTCGGCGAACGCCCCGTCCACCAGCACAGCGTCCTTGGGCGCTATCGACGTCAGCCGGCTCGCCAGGTTCACCGTCGTCCCGAAGACGTCGCCCATGCGCGTCGTCACGGTTCCGAAGGCCATGCCCACCCGCAGTTCGGGCATGGTCTCGTCGTGGGTCATCGTCTCGATGAGCCGCAGCCCGATCTCGCCGGCGACCCCGGCGTCGTCCGCCGCGAACAGGACCTCGTCCCCCAGCGTCTTGATCAGCCGCCCGCCGTGCGCGGCGACCAGGTCGGCGGCCGTGGTCTCGAACGCCTCGACCAGCTCGCCCAGCTCTTCCTCCTCCAGCCGGCGGGTCAGCCGCGTGAAGCCCACGAGGTCCGCGAAGCCGACGGCCAGCCGGCGGTCGACCATCTCCTCGTCGTCACCGGCCTGGACCACGCGCCCGGTGGCCGCCGCGAGCTGCCGCCGCCACACATAGACGAGGAACTCCTCCAGCTCCGGAAGCAACAGCTCGACCAGCGGATAGGTGACTTCCGTACGGGTCATGCCGGGCTCGGGCGGCTCCGTGAGCCCCTCCAGGAACGAATCGATCTGCCACTCGGCGAGCCTGGCCGTGGTCTGGCCCGTCGAGCGAGCCACCTGCACCGCCATCGCCTCGCTCAGCAGCCCGGCCTCGACCAGACCCGCGAGCCGGCGCAGGGCGAGCACGTCGGCCTCCGTGAGCGCCTTGGCCTGACCGATGTCCGCGAATCCCATCGCCCGCCAGAAACGGGAGGCGAGCTCCATGGACACACCGGCGCTCCGCGCCGCCTGAAACGGGGTGTAGCGGCGTTCCGAGCCGAGGATGAGCTGTTCGATCCGGAGCGCGAGCGGGTTTTCCTCTTCCGGGGCCGAGTCGTCGGGCGAGGGGGCGTCGTCGGTCACGGCCCACCCCCGGCCCGATCGTCCCCCAGCCTTCGGCATGGGGGACCCCCGCTCACAGCCAGTCCGCTCACGTCTCGCCCGCTCCGCCCACTCGGCCCGCTCCGCCCACTCGGCCGGCTCTGCCCACTCGGCCCGCTCTGCCTGGTCCGGCCCATCAACGATACGGCAGGTGTGCCGTGGCTCACTCTCCCCGGGCGGCTCGCAGATGGACGATGTCCCCGGCCCCCACCGGCTTCTGCACACCGTCCTCGGTGGCCAGCACCAGCCTCCCGTCACCGTCGACGGCCACGGCCTCGCCGGTGATCTCCCGGTCGCCCGGCAGAACGGCGCGCACGGTCCTGCCGAGCGTCGCGCAGCCCGCCGCGTACGCCTCCTGCAACCGGCTGGCCCCGGGGTCGCCGCCGGCGCCCCGCCAGTCCTCGTACCACCTCTCCAGCGACCGAAGGACCGCGCGCAGCAGCGGGTCGCGGTCCACGGCGTGCGCCCCGGCGAGGACGAGGGATCCCGCCTCCGGAACGGGCAGTTCGTCCGCGTGCAGCGACACGTTGAGCCCGATGCCGACGACGACGCCGTCCCCGGCCCGTTCGGTGAGGATTCCGCCAGCCTTGCGCTCCTCCTCCCCCACGTGCAGGAGCAGGTCGTTGGGCCACTTCAGGGCGGTGTCCACGCCGGCGACGCGGGACAGGGCGGCGGCCGTCGCCACGCCGGCGAGCAGCGGCAGCCAGCTCCACCGCTCGACCGGTACCTCGGGTTCGAGGTAGACGGAGAAGAAGAGGCCCGAGCGCGGCGGCGAGGTCCAGCTCCGGTCGAGCCGTCCGCGCCCCGCCGCCTGCTCCTCGGCGACCAGGACCGCCCCTTCGCCGACCTCGCCCTTCACGGCGCGCTCGGTGAGGTCGCTGTTGGTGGACCCGGTGACCTCGACCACGTCCAGGCTGCTCCACAGGGCGCCGGGCCGCACGAGCGCCTTGCGCAGCGCGGTGGCGTTCAGGGGTGGCCGCTCGAGGTCGGACCAGCGGCCGGAGGAGGGATCGGGCTGCGGAGTGCCGGGCGTTCCGGGCGGCATCGGCGTCATGCGGCCAGCGTAGGCCCGTGTGGCAGAAGGCGAGCGGGTCGTGAAGCGGTGGGGCGCCAAGATCACCCGGGCCCTTGAGCGAGGTCGTGCCCTGCCGAGAAGCCCGGATCGGCCTGCGGCATCCGGTGCTCGGGCCGCCCCGTCGCGCGGTGGGAGGTGCTCCCGTCCAGCGGTGGCTGCGGGAATCGCACGGCGGAGGAGCATCCTTGGAGTCGGGCCCCCTCGGATGCTCCGGCACGCGGCGTCCGGGAGTGCCGTGCCGGGCGTCGCGGGCGACCGGCGCACGGGCACGAGGCGGTGCGGAAGAGGGGCCCAGGTGGCCGGAAAGGCGGCCGGCGGCCGCGTTTCCGTACCACTTTGACCTGCGACGTGCGAAGGGCAGGAGGTGTGGCCAACGCCGCACTGCCATAGCGCAGCGTCGCCGATACGCTACGAGTCGGTAGCCCAGCCAGCAGGTAGCCCACCCAGCACATCCAGGACGAGCAGGAGCCGCATCCCGATGTCCGAGCCGGATTTCGCCGCAGAGAACGACCGAAGCGCCCAGACGACCGCGGGGAAGATCGCGGATCTGAAGCGGCGGATCGAGGAGGCGACGCACGCCGGGTCGCAGCGCGCTGTCGAGAAGCAGCATGCGAAGGGCAAGCTGACGGCCCGTGAGCGCGTCGACCTCCTGCTCGACGAGGGGTCCTTCGTCGAGCTCGACGAGTTCGCCCGGCACCGCTCCACCAACTTCGGCCTGGACGCCACCCGCCCGTACGGCGACGGTGTCGTCACCGGCTACGGCACGGTCGACGGCCGCCCCGTGGCCGTCTTCTCCCAGGACTTCACGGTCTTCGGCGGTGCCCTGGGCGAGGTCTTCGGCGAGAAGATCGTCAAGGTGATGGACTTCGCGCTGAAGAACGGCTGCCCGGTGATCGGTATCAACGACTCCGGCGGCGCCCGTATCCAGGAGGGCGTCAGCGCGCTCGGCCTCTACGGCGAGATCTTCCGGCGCAACACCCACGCCTCCGGCGTCATCCCGCAGATCAGCCTGATTGTCGGCCCGTGCGCGGGCGGGGCCGTCTATTCCCCCGCGATCACCGACTTCACGGTCATGGTCGACAAGACCTCGCACATGTTCATCACCGGGCCGGACGTCATCAAGACCGTCACCGGTGAGGACGTGGGCTTCGAGGAGCTCGGCGGCGCCCGCACCCACAACACCACTTCCGGTGTGGCGCACCACATGGCGGGCGACGAGAAGGACGCCATCGAGTACATCAAGTCGCTGCTGTCGTATCTGCCGTCCAACAACCTCAGCGAGCCGCCGGTCTTCCCCGAGGAGGCCAACCTCGAGACCGGCGACGAGGATCTCGAGCTGGACTCGATCATCCCGGACTCGGCGAACCAGCCGTACGACATGCACCGGCTCATCGAGCACGTCCTCGACGACAACGAGTTCCTGGAGACCCAGGCGATGTTCGCGCCGAACATCGTCACCGGCTTCGGCCGCGTCGAGGGGCACCCCGTCGGCATCGTCGCCAATCAGCCGATGCAGTTCGCCGGCTGCCTGGACATCGCCGCCTCGGAGAAGGCCGCGCGCTTCGTCCGCACCTGCGACGCCTTCAACGTCCCCGTTTTGACCTTCGTGGACGTACCGGGTTTCCTGCCCGGCACCGAGCAGGAGTTCAACGGCATCATCAGGCGCGGCGCCAAGCTGATCTACGCCTACGCGGAGGCCACCGTCCCGCTCATCACGGTCATCACCCGCAAGGCGTTCGGCGGCGCGTACGACGTCATGGGCTCCAAGCACCTCGGCGCCGACCTCAACCTCGCCTGGCCCACGGCCCAGATCGCGGTCATGGGTGCGCAGGGCGCGGTCAACATCCTGCACCGCCGCACGATCGCCGCGGCCGAGACGCCCGAGCAGGCGGAGGAGGTGCGGGCGCGGCTGATCGCCGAGTACGAGGACGCGCTGCTCAACCCGTACGTCGCCGCCGAGCGCGGCTACATCGACGCGGTGATCATGCCGTCCGAGACCCGGCGCCACGTCGTACGCGGCCTGCGCACGCTGCGCAACAAGCGCGAGTCGCTGCCGCCGAAGAAGCACGGCAACATCCCGCTGTAAAGCGGGAGCTGCCCGGGTATCAGAGCCGCGAGGACATCGAGGAGGCCGCGCATGTACAAGGTCGTACGGGGCAACCCCACCCCCGAGGAGCTGGCCGCTGCCCTTGCGGTGGTTCAGGCACGCGCCGCGGCGGCGGGCGTCGCCCTCGCGGCGCAGGAGGAGCTCGACGAGTGGGCCGACAAGGAGCGCAACGTGCCGCGCCGCGCGCTGCCGCAGCCTGGCCCGAAGGCGTGGCGCAGTTCGGGCTGGCCCAGGTGACTCTGGGGCTGGCCCAGGTGACCCGCCGGATCGCCTGAGGCGGGGCCCGGACCAGCGGATCGGTCCCACCTGACCGTGCCGCCTGAGTACGCGTACTCAGGCGGCACGCCCCTTTTCGCCGGAGTATCGACACATGCTCTGGTCCGACCCCCCCGACGAGCCGCCGCAGGAACTGCGCGACGCCGAGGCGATGCTCCGTCGTGCGGGATGGATGCTGGCGGTCGTGGCCCTGGTCGCGATGATCATCGTGCTGGGCCGCTGATGCGGCTCGTCACCCACTGCTCTTACGGCACGGGCTCGTGGCCCGGGCGCGGCTCCCGGCCCCGGTACGGATACCGGCCCCGGTACGGCTCGTGGCCCCGGTAGCTCGTGGTCCGGATGCTCCCCGGCCCCGGTGCGGTTCCCCTCGCGCCCTCCGGGCGGAGGGCCGGCCGATACCCTGGGGCCCATGACCGAGCACCCCGCCTCCGCCCGGCGTCGCCTCGTCCTCGCCTCCGCGTCCCCCGCCCGCCTCGCGCTGCTGCGTCAGGCCGGGCTGGCGCCCGACGTCATCGTGAGCGGCGTGGACGAGGACGCGATCAGGGCGGACTCCCCCGGAGAACTGGCCCGGCTGCTGGCCGAGGCCAAGGCCGGTGCGGTGGCCGCACGTCCCGAGGCAGCGGGTGCGCTCGTGGTCGGCTGCGACTCGGTGCTGGAGCTGGACGGTCAGGCGTACGGAAAGCCGGTCGACGCCGAGGACGCGACGGCGCGCTGGAAGTCGATGCGCGGGCGTCCGGGCATCCTGCGGACCGGCCACTGCGTGATCGACACGGCGACCGGGCGTCAGACCTCTGCCACCGCCTCGACGACGGTCCGGTTCGGGGAGCCGACGGACGAGGAGATCGCGGCGTACGTGGCGAGCGGCGAACCGCTGCACGTGGCTGGCGCGTTCACCCTCGACGGTCGCTCCGCGCCGTTCATCGACGGCATCGACGGGGACCCGGGCAATGTCATCGGGCTGTCGCTGCCGCTGCTGCGACGGCTGCTCGCCGGCGTGGGCACAGGCATCACGGAACTCTGGGCGTAGCGCCGCCTCTTGGTACCCGTCCGCCGCACCCGCTCGCGGCACAGGCGTACGACTCCCGCCCGCGGACCGGCCTGTGAGGTGCGGGCCTACGACTCGGCCGCGGCCGGGGGCGCCGCCGGGGCCTCGGGCCGCTCGGCCGGGAAAGCCACCAGCGTCAGCACGATGAGCCCGAAGACGACCATCATGAAGGCGAACGCGCCCCAGCCCACGAGCCCGACGGTCAGTGCGCCGAGCACGCCGTGCACCACCGCAGAGGTGATGAGCAGGATGCGGGCGAAGCGCCCGGGGGCGCGGTCGGTCAGCGCGCAGCGGATGAGGACGACCGCGCATGCCGCCAGGTAGAGACCGAAGACGCCGCCCAAGATCCAGGTCGAGACGCTCATGGCGTCCGGATCGAGCCCGCCCAGCGACATCTTCTGCCGGTCCACGGATATCCCGAGGATCATGTTGACCAGGACGATGCCGACCGCTTCCAGCAACAGCAGTACGGCCGCCACCGCGGCCACGGGTCTCCGAGCCACCCCCCACCCACCCCACTTCGCATCGTTACGGCCGGTCCGGACTGAGACCAGTCACGCTACTAACCGGTAATCCGCTAAAACAAGGGTTCTGCACGCTTCAGGAGCGCGTCACCCGACAGGACGGATCCGTTCAGCAAAGTTTCCGTCCGGCGTTGGTAGGGATCCGACAAAGGTCGCTTCCTCGCGGCTGGTTCGACCGGCAGAGATCTTGACCACACCAGATCGCGAGAATTCCTTGAGACTTCCGGGCGTACCGTGGGACGACAAGGAGTTTCGGCGCTCCCCCGGCACCCGGATGACACCCGGATGACGCTCCGTGTGGGCAAGCTCACCCCCGAGTGCGGCTCGGCAGGCCGTGTCGGTAGTCCCTAAACTCGCCTTGTTTCAAGGAGGGAGCCATCGTGCGCAAGGTGCTCATCGCCAACCGTGGCGAAATCGCTGTCCGCGTTGCCCGAGCCTGTCGGGACGCCGGGATTGCGAGCGTAGCCGTCTACGCCGACCCGGACCGGGACGCCCTGCACGTCCGCGCGGCCGACGAGGCCTACGCGCTGGGTGGTGACACACCGGCCACCAGCTACCTGGACATCGCCAAAGTCCTCCGGGCCGCGGCCGATTCCGGAGCCGACGCCGTCCACCCCGGCTACGGATTCCTCTCGGAGAACGCCGACTTCGCCCAGGCCGTC
>NZ_JBFAYQ010000063.1:0-22517 GCF_040681345.1 Streptomyces sp. NPDC051776
AACCGACGAGTCCATCCTGCCCACCGAACTCACCGCATAGCCTCAAAACGAGATCACCGAGTGGCCGTCGATACACCACTCCAGCGGACGTGACCGTTGCGGGCCGGTTCTCGAGGGTGGATCTGCGTTGGCGCATGCGGGACTACGTGCGTGGCCTGTTGGCACCGGTGGAGCGGAAGAACGGCTGGCAGCTGGCCGAGTACGCGGGTCACCGCGGGCCGGCCGGCTTCCAGCATCCCGTGGTTCGTTCTGAACTACGGCCTGATCCTCTACAACGTGGCGCAGATCAGCTTCCGGCAGCAGGAGTGCCCGCCGGAGATGATGGCCCGGATGAACGCCACCGTGCGGTTCCTCATCTGGGGGGTGCTCCCGCTCGGCGGCATGGCCGGCGGCGCCCTGGGCGACTGGGCAGGCGCCCGCACGGGGCTGGCCGTCGCCGCGGCCGGGATGTTGCTCTCGGCACTGTGTCTCCATCGATTGCATGAGCGGGCGGTGTGAGCTCGCCGGTCAGGTAGGACGAAGAGGGGGTGCCGCGTGAAAGCGACCTGCATCATTCTCGACATCGGAGGCGTGCTGGAGATCACGTCGGGAACGGGGTGGGTGCAACAGTGGGAGGAGCGGCTGGAGCTGCCACTGGGCACTGTGAATGAGCGGATGCGGGACGTGTGGCGTGCCGGAAGCATCGGGAGCATCAGCGAACGAGAGGTGCACGCACAGGTGGCAGCCCGCCTGGGTCTCGACGCGCCACAGGTCGAAGCCTTCATGGCCGATCTGTGGGCGGAATACCTGGGCACGCCGAACGAGGAACTCATCGCCCATGTGCGAGGACTGCGGGGAAGCTGCAGGCTAGGAATCCTGAGTAACAGCTTCGTCGGAGCCCGGGAGCGGGAGACGGCGCTGTACCACTTCGACGAACTGGTTGAGCAGATCGTCTACTCGCACGAAATCGGCATCAGCAAGCCCGACCTGCGCGCCTTCGAGACCGCGTGCGCCATCCTGGAAGTGCCTCCGGAGAGCTGTCTCTTCATCGACGATGTACCGGCCAACATTGAGGCCGCTCAGGTCGCGGGCATGCAGGGGCATCTGTTCGAGGACAACGCCCGGACGTTCACCCGCATAGCAACTCATCTCGACGGTGCGCCCCGAGCTCAAAGGAACACCGCGCTCGGATGATCCGCGTCGTCGAGCACCAGACAGTCCCTTTGCCGATCGCGCTCACCGAGCTCCTGGACCAGCTGGAGACGCAGCTCACCCTGCTCGCGGACCAAGCGCTGCTGGCCGCACTGAAGACCGTAGCGGCGCTGGACCGGCTCACCCGCCACGTCGGCAAAGAGGCCGCCTGCGCCGCGGCGGCCGACGAGCTGTCATGGGAGACGATCGGCACTGCGCTCGGTCTCAGTCCCGAGAAAGCCCGCGCTCGAGTGACGAGCTACCTCTTCCGCCGCTGAGCTTCCTGCTCTGTGTGCTGACCGGCGAGGTGAGCTCCGAGAGCATCTGGGAGCTCCCTGCAACCGACCACACCTTCCGCCTCAGCTCGCAACTCGTGTGAAGCCCTTGAGCCGACAAGTCCCCTCCTTTACGGAGCGCGGGGTACGGGAGGGCCAAGATCGCGACATGCTCCGTGGACCCTCAAGGACGGACAGGTTCAACCGCCACGCGTGGCTAGTGCCGTAGCAGGCAATGCTCGCCCTGTGACCGCCTGGAGCGTCAGCTTGTGCTGGGTGGTGCGCTCTTTTCAGCGTCGATCTGGTGGTCCGCCCAGATGTAGCTTTCGGGAAGCAGGTCGGCGACGGGCACCATCCGGAGGCCGTCGTTTGTCCCGACGATGACCTTGAGGGATGGAAAGTAGTCAAGAAGGACCTGGCGACAGCGGCCACATGGAGGCACGATGCCTCGGTCGTGGTCACCTACTGCGACGACGGTGGCCAGGTCATAGGCCCCTTGGGCGGCAGCGGTGCCGATCAGGACCAGCTCCGCGCAGGGGCCTCCGGTGAAGTGATAGGCGTTCACCGCGGTGACGATCCGGCCGTCTCGGGAGCGGGCCGCAGCCGCCATGGTGTGGTAGTCCCCCCGGCAGCGTGTGGCCGCTACATGCCCCGCTGCCCGGATCAGTTCGTGGTCGACATGGTCGGTCTGTGTGGTCATCTTCTCCGCCCTTCTCGCACGGTCAGGCGACGTTGCCCCTGTCGACCAGGAGCGTAGGAGCCGGTCGTCGACGTGGCGGTTTCGCATGATGTAGCGGCGGATCATGCTGCCCTGCTCCTTGTGGCTGGCGTGGCGGGTACTGCCGAGAGTGAAGTAGCGCAGGGCGGTGAACTGGGCTTCGATGCGGTTGAGCCAGGACCTGTTGGTCGGGGTTCGACCCCAAATCACGCGATCTCAACGAGGGCCCGGCACTCGATGGAGTGGAGGTGCCTACTGGGGGATTCCTCATCTCTGGGGCAGGCTCGTAACCTTCCACGCCGTACGCTGCACACGCTGTGATCGGCATGTGCGGGGCAGGAGTTGGGAGAGACAAAACGACGTGTACGGTGAATCCGACTGGAGCGAACGAGCGATCTGCCGGGCAGGGGACCCGGACGAGTTGTTCGTGGAGGGCGCACTGCAGAACCGGGCCAAGGTCACCTGCGTGGGCTGCCCCGTGCGAACCGAGTGCCTCGCCTACGCCCTGGACCACCGCATCGAGTTCGGTGTCTGGGGCGGCATGACCGAACGCGAACGCCGCGCACTGCTGCGCCGCCGACCGACGGTGACGTCCTGGAGGCTGCTGCTGGATACGGCTCGGTTGGAACACGTGAGGACCCACCCCAGCGCGGCCGAGGTCGGCCCGGCCGTCAAAGCCAGTTGATCTCCAAGCACCCGGAGGGCAGGCCGCTCCCATCCGGGCACCCCGCAGCCGACCACGCAGTTGCCGCACTCCGCCGCATGACCTTGATGCGGCGGCACGTCAATTCGAAGAACGAGTTCTACGAGCGCGTCCGCAATGAACCCCATCGGGTTCCTGAGACCGAGTAGCCGCCGCTAGTGCCTCCCGAACTTTTCGACATCGCCCATCGTGGTACGGGACGCCTTCCTTAAGTCGGCGTAGAAGGCGAAGCCCGCCGGGTCGTGTCGGTCACCGCTTGGACGAGGCAGGGCGCCACGCCCACTATCCGGAATGCGATTGCGTGGACCCCCGATGTGATTGCGGGCCTTGTAGAGCTCGGCGGTCGAAGACCGGCGTCCTGCCGCCGGAGCGTCCGCGCCGCACGGCAACGTCACCGATTCCACCGCTTTCGACGCGGTCATGGATGGCTTGCGGGTGCCCCGTGTCGGCGCCGGGCGGCCCCGCCGCAGGCCGGACGCGGTCGTCGCCGACAAGGCGTACTCGTCACGGCCGATCCGCCGGTCCCTGCAGCGGAGGGGCATCTGGGTGGTTACCCGGAGCGGGGGGATCAGAAGGCCAACCGTGGGCGTGACGACGACGGCCAAGGGCAGGCCCCGGGCGTCGCAGGCCAGATGGACCTTGGTGGTCAGCGCGCCGCGGGACCGCCCGAGCGCCTGTCCCGCCGTCGCGCGTGCCGTATCTTCCAGTTCGTCCCCGGAGAATCTGGGCAACGCCTGCTGCGCTGTGCGAGTACGTGCCCACTGACGGCGCGGGTGGGTCGCCACACCCGGCCTCGGCCAGCGGGGCCGACGGCAGCGGCTCCTTCCGTTCACCGACAACCTGAGAGGGATGGCAACGCAGGGCCTGTCTCTGGGGCATGCTACCCATGTCCGCAGGCCTGCCATGAATGCATCTCGGAGGTGGTGGAGAACCCTTTCGATCTTGTCAGGTCTCGCGGATCCATGACCACAAGACGTCGCGTCTCCCGCTTAGGAGGAAGTGCCGACGTCGTCGATGTACCCCTTAGGGTCCCCAGCGAGCAGCCCTTTGACCCGACAGTTCCGCTGGTGTTCTCTTCCTGAACCGTGTCTCACAATTCGTGGTGGCGGGCTCGAGTCGGAGTGGGACGCGGGCTGATCACCGGGGCGGCGCGGAGCTGTCCGCGGCCGTCGCCTCCAAGACTGCGTCTCGGGCGGGTGTCGACACACTTGCGAGCGTATGAATGACGGTGAAGATGAACCCGCCAACCAGAAAGCTTCGATCCACGGAGGCACCCCGCCCAACTCCGACCGGCAGGTGTTGCTGCAGTTGGCGTACTGGATTCAGCGGGTGACGGTGCCAATGTTGTGAGAAGTGTCCACGGCCACACATGTGTTGGTGGTCCGAGCGCCGGATGCCGCCAGAGGTGAGCTGTTGGGGTTCGCGCAGTTGTTGTGCTGGCGGCCGTCCTGCGCGATGTTCTGCTGCTCCAACGTCGCAACACTGTTACCTCCGACAGCACGGGATCCACCGCTCAGCTCCACAGTGCCCACGGTGACCGAACGGTCCACCGTCGCGCATTTTGTCCGGGCGGTAGAGGCGGTGAGAGAAAAGCTCGTTGCGTTCGGGTTGGCGCAGTTGAGGTTTTGCCAGCCTTCCTGGGCGGTGTTCTGTTGGAAGACCGAGGCGGTGGCCGAACCCCCGTTCCCCCCCAGTGCTCGTGCGCCGCCGCCATGGAACACGGCGTGACCTTTACGAGAGTGGTCGGCGGTCGAGCAGTGCGTCTGGATGGTCGATCCGTTGAGGACGAAGACACGGCTGATGTCCGGGCCGTTGGCACCAGCACAGGCGGTGTTCTGCCGGCCTTCCTGAGCGTTGTTCTGCTGGGCCATGAAGGCGCCGGCCGACCCACCGAAGGCACGGGCGCCCCGGCCCGTGGCCACCGTGTGCTTGTTGCGCGAGGCATCCTGGTTGGCGCAGGCGCTTGCGATCCGAGATCCGGTGAGGGCGAAGGAGACATCGCTGGGATTTGAGCAGTTGAGGTTCTGCCGGCCTTCCTGAGCGGTGTTCTGCTGCTGAACCTGATCCGTTCCGCTCCCGCCCTCGGCATGCGCGCCGTCCCCCCTGAACACGGCGCGTCCGTTCGTGGATACGTCCTGGTTCTTGCAACGGCTGTCAACGCGGCTACCGGTGAGAAGCACTGGACCTGCTGAGTTGGGGTTGGTGCAGCTGAGATTCTGCCGTCCTTCTTGCGCGGTGTTCTGCTGGCTTGTGATTCCCACACCGCTGCCGCCGACCGCGTCGGCGCCACGGCTCAGGTAGGCAGTTTCCTTGTTGTGCGACGCGTCCTTGTTGGCGCAGCGACTGGCCACCTGCGAAGCGCCCAGCGCGAAGGGTGGCTGTCCGTCGTGGACATTGGTGCAGTTGAGGTTCTGCCGGCCCTCCTGGGCGATCTGCTGCTGGAAGAGCAAATTGCCTGCACCCGTGCCCGGGCTGTCACCGCCAAAAGCACGGGCGCCACTGCCCCGGGTCAGGTCGCTCCTGTTCCGTGAGAGGTCCTGGTTGATGCAGCCGCTGTCGATGCCGGAGCCTCCCAGGCCGGTGAGGCTGGGAGTTCCGTTGGGATTGGCGCAGTGGACGTTCTGCCGGCCCTCCTGGCCGGCGTTCTGCTGGAAGAACATGGTGCTGCCGCCTGCGGTCTCTGCGCCACCGGCCTCGGTGAGTTCGGACTCGTTCCAAGAACCGTCCTGGTCCGTGCAACTGCTGGTGATCCGATTGCCGCCTGCGGCGGGAAGTGGGACGTTGTCTCTTGTCCCGTTCGGGTTCGCGCAGTCGATGTTCTGACGGCCCTTCTGGGCCGTGGTCTGCTGGATCGCACTGGCAGCGCCCTGACCGGCCGCAACGTGGGCCCCTGCTCCGCGGAAGGTAATGTTCTTGTTCAATGACGCGTTGCCGGCCGCGCAGCGGCTCTGCCCACGGCCGCCCGTGCTTTCCGTCGTCAGCAACGGAGTCGGATGGTTCGCGCTACTGCAGTTGATGTTCTGACCGTGCACTTGTGCTGTGTTGCGTTGGAAGAGGTCCGCTACTCCGGAACCGCCGGAGACCGAGGCACCTCTCCCGTCACCCGTGCCGGCGTAGGCAAAGCCGGGACCTGCGGCGGTCACGGCGCTCGCCGATAGCACAACTACCACAGCTCGTGTCACAACGAATCGGTGCAACGCTCCCCCTCAGTCGAGTAAGGCGGATCTGGATCTGTCGTGAAGGAAAACAGTTCCCGGACGCCAAGAGACATGGGCACACTTGAACGTCCCCCCGGATAGCCCACGGCCGCAGTGCGGTTCCCGGTTTTCCGGTGCCCAGGCGCCTCGCGGCGGATGGCTGAGGCTTGCGGCGTGGGATCGGGATCTATGGGAAGGGCGGGCCCGCACTGGAGCGCCTGGTTGGGTGCTGGTCTGCCGCTGCGTGTGGAGCGGATCCACACCGCGGGCCGTAACGGCGACGGCCTGGTGTGTCTGTCGGCCGCCGCGTTGAAGGCTCTGGGTCTGTCCGCTGCGCTTCCCGCGACGGAGAAGGCCGTCGCGAGGCTGCAGGAGAAGCTGGCGAAGGCCGCGGGCACCGTGGGCATGGAGGTCTCCGACGAACTCGGCCCGATCTTCCATGCCTTCCGCCGTAAGGGCGCCCCGGGTGGCCCGCGGACCTCGGTCCGCGTGGTCCTGGTGCCCTGGCTGGGTCAGGGTTGTGACAAGCAGCAGGCCGTCATAGCCCTGACCGCGCAGCTGGCGACCACCCCGGCCGGGGTGCTGGATGCGGGCACGCTGGCACGCCGGATCCGGGCCTTCGTCATCGACCTCGGTGTCGCACCGGGCGTCACCCCGGCCACCACGAGCATGCTCCTCCTGGACGCCGTCCGTCCCCGCGCCGAGTCCGTTCAGGTCGGTGAGACGGGGGAGTGGCGCCTGCAGTTGCGTGAGGGTGCGCTGCCCGCCGGCGACACCGTCGTCCCGCCGGCAGCGGGCGCCCGGCACCCGCTCACCCGTGAACTCATCGGCCGGGGCGAGGCGGTGTGCGAGGAGGAGGACTACAAGTGGTGGGCCCGCCCCCTCACCGACGACGAGGCGGCCATGCCGTGGGCGGTCGCAGTCGACGTCTGCGCCTCCTACCTGTCCGTCACCGAATCCCTCCGCCTGCCCGCCGGCCCCCTCCAGCACGAGACCGACCCCACCTGGGATGCGAAGGTCGCGGGCCTGTGGTGGTGCGACTTCAGCACCCTCGGCGTCGATGAACTGCTGCCCCACCCCGCCACCTTCCACGGAATGCGCCCCACCGGACCCGGCTGGTACGCCACCCCCACCGTGGCCTACATGGCCACCACGTACGGCTTCGACCCGGGCACGATCACCGAGGCCTACCTCTCCAGTCACACGGTCCCGCTGCTGAAGGAGTGGACGGGCCGGATCCGCAACGCCTACAAGCGCACCTACGCCGTCCTCGGCCTCGAAGACGGCCAGAGTCCGCAGGAGTTCCTCGATGCCTACGCCCGCCACAAGGACCTCGGCGACGACGTCGAGCGCGCGGACGCCCTCGTTCTGGCCACGCTGTACAAGCAGATCTACAAGTCCGGCATCGGCAAGTGGGCCGACTCCGCAGTCCGCCTCGACGAGGACGTCTGGATGGAGAAGATCGTCGGCTCGTGGCAGTACCGGCCCGAGATCCGCTTCCACACCTGGAACTACCCGTTCGAGCTGTCCGTCGGAGATGCGCTGCCCAAGCCACGCCGCGGCGGAGGGCGCCGGGCGAAGGCCTCGGGCAAACCCCATCACCGAGAAACGAGGACGACGCCATCGCGCTCGCCAACGCCACCCCGTACGGTCTCAATGCCAGCGTCTGGACCAAGGACGGGCGCCGCGGCCGGGCCGTGGCTGCGCGGCTGCGCTCCGCATGCCGCCGGCAAGGTGCAGACGGCCGTCCTTGAGGCGGAATTCGCGCCGGGTGTAGTTCAGGCTCGGGTCGGATCCGCGCTTCTTCTTGTACCGGGGCATCCCGGCCCGCTGCCGCATCGGCAACCGGGCCTTGATGTCCCCCAAGCCTTCGCCCGCGACTTCGCGAAATCACGTATGACCTGCTGCTGAGGAACCGACGCACCCTCACCCAGCCACGACGTGCGGGCGCGGGCCCCGGTCAGCATCCTGTCGAGCCGGGCCGGACCGCACGTCAGCTTCTCACCGGTCACCCGGCTCTGATGGTGGACGGCCTTCGACTTGGCACGCACTCATTCCAGATCCACCGGCACCGATCCCACTCGGCTTCAAGCGCGGCCCGCGCCCTGGACGACACGCGCAGACGGTTGGTGTACCGGGCTCGCCCGGAACCCCCAGCCATCTGTGCTTGTGTCATCACAAACCTCAACCTATCCGAGAGGACTGACAGTTGAGAGTTCTTGATCCCTCACCCCGCTCCGGGGCGGACACCGGATCGCCCTGCGGCCATCCGGCCTTCCCCGCCCTCCTCCGCAGGAGTCCGATTCCTCCCCGGCCCAAAGCCCGGGGCATCCTCGGCGGACTCAGGTGAACCCGCCCGGCTCGAGCGGCCCTTGGCCGCCCGAGCGCGCCCGCATGCCCGGACGCATATGACGGCGGGTACTGCCTTGGGGTAACTTGGCGACCACGGCCGAGGGGGAACTCCGCCGAGGGTGCTGACCCGAGCGTGGAGTAAGGAACGCCGGCAATGAGGCCGGCCAGTTCGCGGCCATGTCCGCCGTATCAGCAGCTTGTCCTGCCACTGATCCAGCCGTGCCACCGGTGCGGCTCCTCAGCCTGCCCGCTGAAGGTCGCCCGTCGGCGGGGATCCCGGCATGGATTCAGGAGAGGGACGATGACCACGACTGCTCGGAACAGCCGTTTCGAGGCGCTGGGGGCCTATCTACCGCCCGCCGTGCTGCCGACTCCGGAACTCGTCGCCCAGGTGACCGGGGTGCCGGACTTGGACCTGCAGCGGATCACGGGAGTGGCGGAGCGCAGAGTCTACGACCCACGGCCGGAAGCGGGCGAAGACTCCTACGGTCTCGCGGTCAGGGCCGCTGCGGACTGCCTCGCCAACTCCCGCTATGACGCTGCTGAGTTGGATGTGGTCATCTCCACGTCCATCACCAGGTTCAAGGACGGCCGCTTCTACTTCGAGCCCTCGTTCGCCACGATGCTCGCGGCCGAGCTGGGTGCCCGCTCGGCGATCACCTTCGATGTGTCCAACGCCTGTGCCGGGATGATGACGGGCGTCCATCTGCTGGACCGGATGATCCGGGCCGGGGTGGTCCGCAACGGCCTGGTGGTGAGCGGTGAGCAGGCGACCAAGGTCGCGGAGACCGCGGCCGCCGAGATCACCGACTCCTACGACCCGCAGTTCGCCTCGCTGTCGGTGGGCGACTCCTCCGTCGCGGTTCTCCTCGACGAGTCGGATGACGAGGCCGACCGCATCCACTACGTCGAGCTGATGACCTGCTCCAAGTACTCGCATCTGTGCCTCGGAATGCCCAGCGACCGGACCGAGGGCATCGCGCTCTACACGGACAACAAGCAGATGCACAAGGAGGACCGGCTGCGGCTGTGGCCCCGCTTCCACGGTGATCTGCTGGCCAAGTACGGCCGGACCTTCGCGGACGAGAAATTCGACTACATCGTCCAGCACCAGGTCGGCACCCGCTTCATCGAGTTCGTCAACCGGACGGGCGAGGCCGAGTTCGAGGCCCCCATGCCGGAATCCCTCGCGGTCGTGGAGGAGTTCGGCAACACCGCCACCACCTCCCACTTCCTGGCACTGAGCCGGCATCTGAAGGCCGGAACCGCCCGCCGCGGCGCCAAGTTCCTTCTGGTGCCCGCCGCTTCCGGTGTGGTCGCCGGTGCCCTGTCCGCGACGATCTCCACCATGGGGGTGTGAAGCATGGCCACCGTCATCAAGGCTGCCTCGATCGCGTCGCCGGAGCCGGGCCACACGTCCGGTCTCCCCGGGCGGCTCGCGGGCCGCGCGGCCCAGGACTGCCTGGCGACAGCCGGGCTGTCGCCGGACGCCGTCGGCGTACTGGTCAACGTCGGCGTCTACCGCGAGTCCAACATGTTCGAGCCCGCCATCGGTGCCCTGGTGCAGAAGCGGGCGGGTATCAACCTGGACTACCTCGCCCGCCCCGTGCCCGGCGCCGGCTTCTCCTTCGACCTCATGAACGGCGCCTGCGGAGTGCTCAACGCCGTGCAGGTGGCCCAGGCGCTGCTGACCACCGGCAGCACCGAGCGAGTTCTGATCACCGCCGCCGATGTCCACCCGAGCGGGCGGGGCGCGCAGCACACCGACTACCCCTACGAGGACCTGGGTGCGGCCCTGCTCCTGGAGCGCTCCGCCGAGCCCGGCGCCGGCTTCGGCCCGGTCCGGCTGCGCAACGCGGACGGCGGATCAGGTGCTGCGGGATACCTGGACACGGCGGCCATGGGCCTCCACGGGCGGCAGCAGATCACCGTGAGCAGGGACACCGGCTGGGAGGAGAGGTTGCTCGACCTCAGCGCCGGACTGGTCACCGAGTACGCCCGTGCGGAGCAACTGGACCTGACCCGGGTGCGGCTGGTGTGCTCCCGGCCGACCGCGGACTTCGTCTCCCGGCTCGCCGGGCGGCTCGGCCTGGACCCGTCGCAGGCCGGGGGCCACCCGCAGGTCCCCGGTGACGCACGAGGCGGTGCGGCACAGGGCGGTGATGCGCAGCCGCACACCGCCGCACCGGTCCTGGGCTATCTACAGGCCGGGGCGCATCCGCACGAGCACCTGCTCTTCGTCACCGCGGGCGCCGGGCTCAGCGCGGCCTGCGCCATCTACCGGCCGCCCGCCCCCGAACCGGCGGTTCCGGCCCCGGCTCTGGCCGCGGCTAGCGCCACGCAGGGACGGTGAGGGCGCAGCCGTGACCTCCCATACCACCACCACCGCCACCGACCTCACCGAGACCCGGCTGGAAGCGGACGCGGGGCTCGCCGACTACCTGGAGCGCAACGCCCGCGCCTTCCCCGGCAAGGCCGCCATCATCCACCCCGACGGGCGCGACTCCGATGGTGTCCGCTACCGCGAACTCAGCTATGGCGCACTGCAGTCCCGGGTCGAGGAGCTGGCGGCCGGCCTCACCCGGATCGGAATCACCAAGGGGACGAAGACGGTCCTGATGGCATCCCCCGGGCCCGGCCTCTTCGCGCTGGCCTTCGCCCTGTTCCGGATCGGCGCCGTGCCCGTCGTCGTGGACCCGGGCATGGGCGTGAAGCGGATGCTGCACTGCTATCGCGCGGTGGGTGCAGAGGCGTTCATCGGCCCACCTCTGGCCCACGCCGTACGGGTGCTCAGCCGCCGTACCTTCGCCCGTACTCGTATCCGGGTGACACTGGGAAGGCGCTGGTTCTGGGGCGGCTACACCCTGAACGGCCTGCCCGCAGGCGCCCGTTCGCCCGGCGAGAGCCCGGCCGACGAGAGCCAAGGCGTCGAGAGCCGCCCGGCCGGTGACGACCTGATGATGATCGGCTTCACCACGGGCAGCACAGGCCCGGCGAAAGGCGTCGAGTACACCCACCGGATGGCTGCCGCGATGGCCCGTGGCATCCAGTCCGTCCATGGGCGCAGCCGCGACGACGTCTCGCTGGTGACCCTGCCCCTCTACGGCATGCTCGACCTGGTCTTCGGCTCCACCCTTGTGCTCGCCCCCGTCAGCCCCGCCAAGGTCGCGCACGCCGAACCGACCGCGCTGGTGACGGCACTTGCCCGGTTCGAGGTGTCCACCATGTTCGCCTCCCCCGCGCTCCTGCGGGTCCTCGGCGAGCATCTGACCCTGCACCCCGCGGAGCTGCCCGCACTGCGCACTGTGGTGTCCGGCGGCGCACCGGTCCCCCCGGACGTGGTCGCCACGCTGCGCACCGTGCTGGACGAGAAGGCCGATGTCCATGTGACCTACGGCGCCACCGAAGCGCTGCCGATCTCCTCCATCGAGTCGGCCGACGTGCTGGAGGAGACGGCGGCCCGCGGTGCGCTCGGCGACGGCAGCTGCGTGGGCCGTCCGCTGCCGGGCACCCGCGTACGGATCATCCGGACGACCGATGCCCCCGTACCGCGGTGGGAGGCGGCACAGCAGATGGCTCCCGGCCAGGCCGGTGAGATCGTGGTGTCGGGGGACTCGGTCAGCCGCCGGTACCACGCGGCTCCGGAGGCCGATGCCCAGCACAAAATCGTCGATACCGGCGAAGGGCCGGCCGTCGAAGGGGCAGCCGGGGACTCGGTCCCCGGCACCGTGTGGCACCGCACCGGCGACCTGGGATATCTCGACGAGGCGGGCCGGCTGTGGTTCTGCGGCCGACGCAGCCAGCGGGTTCGTACGTCGGAGGGCGAGCTGCTCACCGTCCGCTGCGAAGGCGTGTTCAACACCCACCCCCTGATCCGCCGCACCGCGCTGGTGGGCGTCGGCGAGCCCGGCGTCCAGCGGCCGGTGCTGTGCGTGGAAACCGAACCCGGGGTGGACGAGGCGAGGTGGCAGCAACTGCTGCCCGAGCTGCGCCGGCTCGCCGCAGAGCGGACGGTGACCGAGCAGGTGCGGGACTTCCTTCGCCATCCCACCTTCCCCGTCGACGTCCGGCACAACGCCAAGATCGGCCGCGAGGAGCTGGCCCGCTGGGCCGCGGGGCAGCTCTCGCCGGAGGGCGGCGCGGCCGACTCGCGGTCCCGTCGGCGTCGGGCCGCACTGCGCGCGATCCCCCTGGCCGGCTGGGCCTATCTCCTGGCCGGTCTGGTCCACCCGTTCCAGTCCCCCGTCCTGCAGGCGCTGTGGTGGATCGACGCCTTCCTCAGCGTGGTGGTGCACGCCGCTCAGATACCGAAAGCGCTGCCGCGCGGACGCGCCACCGGACGCGGCACCGCGGCGACGGTGTGGCTCACCATCCTGTACGGGGCAACATGGTGGCGGATGCTGCCACCGGCCGCACCGTCCGGGACCGCACCGTCCGGGACCGCCCCGTCCGGGACCGCACCATCCCGCCCCAGCCGACGAGTTGCCTCATGAAGGTCCTCGTCACCGGAGCCTCCGGTTTCCTCGGCGGCCACATCGTGGACGGCTGTGTACGGGAGGGCCACCAGGTGCGCGCCCTCGTACGGCAGGGTAGCGACATCGCCAGGCTGCGCTCCTCCCTGCCCGGCGTGGAGCTGGTGTACGGCGACCTCGGCGACCCCGAGTCGCTGCGCCGCGCCGCCGAGGGCGTCGACGTCGTGCACCACAGCGCCGCCCGGGTCGTCGACTTCGGCACCCGCGCCGAGTTCCGGGACGCCAATGTGCTCGGCACCGCGCGGCTGCTGGAGGCCGCCCGGCGCGCGGGGGCGCGGCGGTTCGTCTTCATCAGCAGCCCCAGCGCGCTGATGCGGATCGGTGAGGGCGACCGGTTCGACATCGATGAGAGCACCCCGTACCCGGACAGGTACGTCAATCTCTACTCGGAGACGAAAGCCGCCGCCGAGCGGCTGGTGCTGGCCACGGACGAACCGGGCTTCACCACCTGCGCCCTCCGCCCGCGGGGCATCTGGGGACCGCGCGACCACTCCGGATTCCTGCCGCGCATGCTGGCGAAGATGATGGCCGGGAAGCTGCCGGACCTCTCCGGGGGCAAGCAGGTCATGGTGTCGCTGTGCCACTGCGACAACGCGGTGGCGGCCTGCCTGGCGGCAGCCGGGGCGCCGGCCGAACGGGTGGGCGGCAAGGCCTATTTCCTCGCCGACCGTGAGAGGACCGATCTGTGGGCCTTCCTGGCGCGGCTGGCCGTTCTGTTCGGCGGAACGCCGCCGACCCGGAAAGTCCCGCCACTGATCAGGGACGCCTTGGTGGAAGCCGTGGAACTGCTGTGGCGGCTGCCCCGCTTGGCGCACCGGAAGTCCCCGCCGCTGAGCCGCTACGCGGTGGCGCTGCTCACCCGCTCCAGCACCTACGACACGGGGGCGGCGGAGCGGGACTTCGGCTACATGCCGACCACGGACCAGGACCAGGGGCTGCGGCAGTTGGCGGCCTGGGTCGAGTCGATCGGCGGCGCAGAGGCGTTCGTACGCGCTGTGCGCTGAGGGCGGCCGGCAGCGACCGGCCGGGAATCAGGATCAGAGAATGACACTTCGTCACCACGACGTGGCCCGCGAAGCCGACCCGGCGAAGACGGCGCAGCGCCCGGTCTCCCCGACCGAGTGGCTCTACCTCGCCGCCCGCCGCCTCGGCCCCGACATGGTGCTGCAGCTGCTGGTCGAGGGAGACGGCACTCCCGACGCCGGCGAGCTTCGGGCGGCGGTGGCGGCAGCCGCCCGGGCGTGCCCCGGCTCGCGGCTGGTACGGGACGGCAGGACCTGGCGGGACTCGGCCCGGCCACCCCGGGTGCGGGTGGCCGAGTCCGATGCTGCGTTGTCACAGCACGGCGCCCTCGATCCCGACGCGGGCCCCAGCTGCGAGGTGGTGCTGCTGACGGGATCACCCGGGCGGCTCACCACGCTGGCGTTTCGCGTCTTCCACGGGGTGATGGACGGGCACGGCGCGTTGATCTGGGCGATGGAGGTCTTCCGGGCGCTCCGCGGTGAGCCCCCGCACCCCGCGCCCTCCACGGACACCGACTACACCCTGCTGGCTCAGCTGGGCGCGACCGGCCGCCGGCCCGCCCTGCTGCTCGACCAGCCGTCCCCGCTGGCGACGGCAGGGCAGCACGTACGCCGTGCCGGCGGGGTGGAGGTGGACGGGTCCTTGGAGGTGGAGGGGTCCCGGAACGCCCTGTGGCGGCGCCGTACGCTGCCGGGTCACCATCCCGCGCTCACGGCCCGGCTCGCCCAGGCACTGGCGGATGCCGCCGTCGTGCCCGGGTCCGGCGCCGGACCGGCGGATGCGCGGATCATGGTTCCGGTGGATCTGCGGCGCCACCGGCCCGAGTTGTCCTCGACCTCGAACCTGGCCCTCCCCGTCTTTCTGCGAGTGAGGGCGGGAGAGGACTGGCGCACCGCCCAGGCCCAGCTGCTCCGCGCCCTGAAGGAACACCGCGAACTGGCACGCGGCTTCGAGTCCGGGCTCGCCCGGCTGCCGCTGCCCGCGGCCGGCGCACTGCTGCGGGCGGGCAGGGCCGCCGCCGAGCGTCGCGACCGGCACATGGCGTCCGCGATCGTCTCTCATCTGGGCCGGGTCGACCTCGCCGCGTGCTCCGCCCCGGGATTCACCGCGACCTCGGTCCACGCCCTGCCGGTGCACGCACCTCTCGTGCCGGTCTCCTGCGTCGCCGTGGAGACGCCCACGCACACCGAACTGACCGTCGGCTTCCAGGGCTTCGGCTCCGGCCTGGCCGACCGCGCCGACGCACTGCTCGACCGACTGGTTGCCGCGCTTGCGGAGCCGAGTGCCGTGGTCCCAACAGCGGCTGCCGCGGCCGCTGTTGGGACGGCGGCGGCACCGCCCCCGCGAACCACCGTGGTGCGCCTGTTCCGCGACCAGGTGGCCCGTACCCCCGACGCGCCCGCGCTGGACGGCCCGGAGGGAGAGATCAGCTACGCCGGACTGGACCGCGCCTCCGACACCGTGGCAGTCGAACTGCTGCGCCACGGCCTCGCGTCCGACCGGACCGACGGGGCCGACGGGGCCGACCCCGGACCCGTCGGACTGATCGTGGACCGCTCACCGGCCGGGATCGCGGGGCTCTGGGGCATCCTCAAGTCCGGTGCCGCGTACCTGCCGCTGGATCCGCACCACCCCGACGCCCGGATCCGCCAGGTACTGGGAGACGCGGGGGTCACCACCTGCCTGACACAGCGTCATCTTGCCGAGCGCGTCAGGGCGGCCGCGCCCTGCCGGGTGCTGGCGATCGAGGACATCCTCGACGCCGCCGACCGGAGCGACCCCGGCGACCCGGCCCCCCACGTACGGCTGCCCGAGCCGGACCCGGACAGCGTCGCCTACGTCATCCACACCTCCGGTTCGACCGGCCGCCCCAAGGGCGTGCAGATCGAGCACCGGAGCCTGGTCGGCTTCCTGAGCTGGGCGGCGGAACTCTGCAGGGTCGACGCCGCCACCCGCTTCGCCTTCCTGTCCTCCTACGCCTTCGACATCTCCTGCTTCCCCCTGTTCCTGCCGCTGCTGGCCGGCGGCACAACGGTGCTGCTCCCCGGCGAACCGAGCCGGGCCGCACTGGACACCCTTCTGCACAAGGACCGGGTCAACACCCTCGCCATCACCCCGTCCCACCTCGATCTGATCGAACGCTTCGGCCTGGAGCCCGGCGGCGGCCTGCGCAACGTGCTGGTCGGCGGCGAGCAGTTCACCCGCACCGCGGCCGACCGTGCCCGCAGCCGCTTCGGTCCCGACTGCCGGATCGTCAACGCCTACGGTCCGACCGAGGCGACGGTCGGCTGCCTGGCCCATGTGCTGGACGGTACGGAGCCGGGCCATTCCGTCCCCGTCGGGCACCCGGGGCCGTACGCCCAGGTCGAGTTGGTGACCGGGAGGAAACTGATCGCCTCGGACGAAGCAGGCGCTGTGGGCGAGATCCTGGTGTCCGGAGTCCAGCTGGCCCGCGGCTATCTCGGCCGCCCGGATCTCGACGCCGAGCGCTTCGTGTCCGGCCCGGACGGTGTACGCCGTTACCGGACCGGTGACCTCGGACGCCGACTGCCCGACGGCGGGATCGAGTTCGTCGGGCGGATCGATGACCAGGTGAAGATCGCCGGCCATCGGATCGAGCCCGCCGAGATCGAGACCGCGCTGGAAAGCCACCCGGCCGTACGCCGCGCGGCCGTGACCGTACGTTCCCGGCCGGGCGGTGCGGGACCGGCGCTGTGCGCGTACGTCCTGACCGCGCCCCCGGCCACCGAGACTGGGGCCACCGGCACCGGGGGTATTGATACCGGACTCGGCCCCGTCCTGCGTGACCACCTGGCGGAGCGCCTGCCCGCCTACATGGTGCCCGCGGGCGTTCTGCCGGTCGCCGACCTGCCCAGCACGGTGAGCGGCAAGGTCGACTTCGCAGCCCTTCCGGATCCCTTCGCGGAAGCAGAGCCGTCCACTGCCGAGGCCCCGGTGAGTGAGCCCCGGGTGGCCGAGGAACAGCCGGCCGAGGAGCAGGTGGCAGCGGACCGGGCGGCCGAGGACCAAGTGGCAGAGATATGGGCCCGCGTCCTCGACATGGACCGCCGGCTGCTCGGCCCCGACTCCGACTTCCAGCAGCTCGGCGGCGACTCCCTGGCGGTACTGGAGATGCTGTCCGCCGTCGCTGCCGAAGTCCTGTCCCCCGGCCAGGAGCCACAGTTGATGGACGAACTCGAGCACCTCGTCAGCGATCTCACCCTCGAGCGTGTCTGCGTCGCCGTCCACCGAGCCGGCGCACGGAACCTTCACCGGACGGAGTCTGGGGCATGATCTTCGTGGGCCGAGGCTCGCTCCTCGTACGCGCCGTGCAATGCGCCCTGTCCGCCGGTCACCGCGTCGATCTGGTCTGCTCCGATGCCCCCGCCGACAGGGCGAAGCTGGCGCAGAGTTCTGCTCCCTACGCCGTCGTCGCCGACATCAACGCCCATGCCGACCTGCTCGCAACGGAATGCACCGACGGCATCGTCTGGTCCATCAACAACCACATGATCTTCCGGGCCCCGGTCCTCGACTCCGGCCTGCGCGTCTACAACATCCACAACGGTCTGCTCCCGCAGCACCGCGGACTGCCGTCCGTCGCCGTGCTCTTCGCCCTGCTGAACGGCGACGACGAGTACGGAGCCACCCTGCACGAGGTGGACGCAGGCATCGACACCGGACGGGTACTGGCGACGCAGCGCTTCCCGATCGCCCCGGAAGCGCGCTACCACCAGGTGCTGCTCCGCGGGGTGCAGACCTGCCATCAGATCTTCCGGAATTCGCTCCAGGACGTGGCCGACGGGAGACTCCTGGGGCCCCCGCAGCCCTCGCCGCACACCTATGCCGACACCGACGCACACGCCGGCTACTACGGTCTGCGCGCGCTGCGGCAGCTCGGCACGTACACCGGGCACCCGGCGTACGCCCGTGCAACCGATCTCGGTGTGGCCGCCCCGTATGTACCGGAAGTCGCCGACGCTCTGGCCCAGCTGCGTGGTGCGGCACCGCCGCGTTGAGCGAATACGGAAGGCTGCGGAGAGGATCGTGCAGAGATCCGACCGGGCGTGGGGACCCCACTGCATCTTCCCCAAACGCGTGCCGGACGGTTTCAAGTACCGCACCACCAACGGCCCCGCCCAGCAGCGATGTTGCACGGAGGCGACATGCGTCCCCTCGTCACCCGGCCCACCCGCCGCCGCCTTGCCGCGGACGCCGCCCTGGTCGTCGTCAGCGCCGCCTTCATGATCCCGCCTCACTGGCTGGCCATGGCCTCGGTCGACACCGAGGCCACCTTGCGCCTCCGAACGCCCGAGTCGCCGACGCTGGACAACTTCTCGGCCGGAGGAAAGGAGGATCTGCCATGCCTCCTCGAGGACCAAGTGCTTGTGGACCGCGGTGGACTGGCGCAGCCAGACGTGTTCGGCCCAGCAGGCCACGGCGGCCATCAGGGAGGTGGATGGCGGGGGAGTTTCGGTCGAGGTGGGAGAAGTCGAAGCTGAGGATGGGCAGGTCGGTCTCGGGCAGGGTGGCGTCGGGTCCGTCGAAGAGTCCGCGGAGGGATCCTTCGGTGTAGCGGGACGGGGCGATAGCTGCGCCTTCGCCCCACTCGGCGAGCCTCGCGACGGGCCACCTGCCATCTTCCGGGCTGACGAGGGCGTCCACCAGGCCGTTGAGGGAGCCGCCCTTGGGGTGGTTCAGGGCGTGTTGCAGCGCGTGGGTGGCCTGGTAGGTGAGCGCACCGGGCTCAACGGCCGCAATGAGCGAGCGGATGAGCTGCTCACGTACCTCGGGTGGGAACAGGCTGCTGCACGGGTTGAGGGTGAATGAGGCCGCGTCGATGACCCGGCCTCCCATTGCGCGGGTGAGCAGGACCCACTCTCCGGCTGCGTAGTCGTCTCCGAAACTGTCGATGACGACGTATTGGTGGCCGTGGTCAAGGATTTCGCGGCGCGCACGGACCTTGCCTGTAGTCGACTTGCCCGAGCCGAGTCCACCCATGCCGAGAGAGTTCGTCGAAGGCAGCGACCAGTCCAGGCCCTCGCGCCACACCGCCACCTGCGACTTCGGCTTCGCCGTAGCGGTTCTCTCCTACCTAGACTTCTGAGTCCGGGAATCTGTACAGATAGCTGGCGAGATGTTCGAGGTCTCGTCTGCGGTCGTCGCAGACGTAGGGCTAGGAGTGGGGGTTCCATGCGGCGATCCGGTTGGGGTTTCGTTCGGGGGCACGGATCGGTGAACGCATCGCCATATCTGTTTCTTGGTCAGCTCGATGAACCAGGTGGATCGGTATCTCCTGATTCTCGAGCTGAGATGCTGGCGCCTGTCCATGGTCACTGCCGGCACGGTACGCCTGTGCCGGGCGCGGCGTGTCACCGACCACGGCGACATCGCGCAGGCCCTGACCACGCTCGGCCTGTCCGTGCTACCGCGTGAACCGCTTGAGGAAAATGCCCCGGTCTGGTCTACTTCAGCCACTCCTACCCCAGCGCTCCTGTCGGCCGCAGCCCGGGCCGCGTCCGGCGCCCCGAGGGCCAAGGTGCCGCAGCTCGGCCCGTCGGCAATTCGCAGCCCCCGACGAGCCGTACGCTCCGGTTGCCGGGCGGGAGCGGAAGGCATCCCCGGCAACCGGACCTCTGTCTCGCAGGGATCCGCCCGAACCGTCGGTCCTATGACCAGGCGAATCGAAACTGACAACCCGCCCATAACGTCCCGAACTTTGATCAGATGCCCACTTAGCGTCGGGATCAGGGCGGCCCCCCGGCCACGGGCGCCGTAGCCACGGGACAGCGTGCCGCATCGGTGGCCTCGCCCAGCGGCGTCATGTAGCCGCCCACTCCAACCCGAGGTCGGCCAGCGCGGCGAGCTTGTCCGCCGTGAGCTTGGCCCGCCTCGTCTTGGTGTTGGAGAGGAAGACTCCGAGGCGTACCTCGGTGCCGTCGCCAGCGCCTCTACGTGGGCCCGGGGACGGTCACGGAGCCCGTTCGTGCCCTGTACTGCGGCCAGGGCCCCACTCCCCGCTCGAAGGCTCCAGAGGCCGCTCTGGATGGCTTCACAGGGGCATCCTGTTCCGGCGGCAGGGGCTCGATGCCGAGCTCGGCCAGCAGCTTGCGCTACCTGTCCATAAAGCCTTGCCGCACCGTGTGCTGGCGGTTCTTCTGGAGCCACCGCCCCACGTCCATCCCGTGCACGGTCACGCCGGGCAGGACGTCGACCTGTCCTGCTTCGTCGCGCACGAGTTCCCGCAGTGCGGCGTAGTGCCGCTGCCAATCGGCCGGCCACGCCGGATTCCAGTCTGGATCGATCTCGCGCAGCGCTTCCTCCCATGCGGAATGTCCGTCCAGGGCGCCGGGTCGGCGGAGGTTCGAGAGCCACTGCCCGATCGGCCGGTCCAACGCGGTCGCTGTACGCGGCGCGCACAGGGTCGAGTGCTGCTCGTAGTACGACTTGGTGGCTCTGTCTCAGGTTCGAGATTTCTTATGTGCTGAGGTGGGTTCGGCCGGTGTGATCGTGGGGTGGATCACTCGGACCCTTCCATCCGAAATTCGTCACACGACGTAATCGACGATTACTCTGGATCCAGCTTGACGCCCACCCGCGGTTAACGAAATAATCTCCCGCTTCCGCATTTCGACGGAGGGCCGAAAATTCCTGGAATTCGCGAACCTCTTTGCCCCTGCATTCCGTAGTAGTGTCTGACGGCAGAGGAGGAAAGATCGAGTCCGGATGCGTGCCGCGCATTCCGTCATAGTCCCGGAGAGGTGGCCCCACATGGAGCAGCACCACCAGCGGCAGCAGCGGGACGCGATTCTGCGGACACTCACCAGCCATGGAGCCCCGACGCGCCGGTCGATGCTGCGCGCCGCGGGCGCCGCGCTCGCGCTGGGCGGCGTCGGGGGAGTCGGCGGCTGCGCCGTCCCTCTTGAAGGGAAGAGCGCGGACAGCGGGATCGAGGACTTCTCGGGCGAGGAGAGGCTGGTGAACTTCTCGAACTGGCCCGGATACATCGACGTCGGCGCAGACAGGGATCGCCACCCGACACTGGAGACGTTTCGCCGGCGTACGGGCATCAGGGTCGCGTACACCGAGGACGTCAACTCCAACGCCGAATTCTTCGACAGGATCCAGCGACAGCTTAAGGCAGGCCAGGACACCGGACGGGATCTGATCTGTGTCACCGACTGGCTGGCCGCCCGCCTCGTCCGCAACGGCTGGGTCCAGAAACTGGACGTGAGCAATCTGGCAAACGCCTACGCCAATCTCTCCGCCCAGTTCCGCGGCTTCGACTGGGATCCCGCGCGCCTCTACTCGTATCCTTGGACCGGAATCTTCACGGTGATCGTCCACAACGACAAGGCAACAGAATGGCGCAGGATCGACTCCATGGAACAGCTCCTGGAGGACCCCCGCCTCAAGGGCCGTGTCGGCTTGCTGACGGAGATGCGTGACACCATCGGTATGACCCTTCTCGACATGGGCGTGCGCCCCGAGCAGTTCACGGACGACGACTTCCACGCCGCCCTCGCCCGTCTGCAGCGAGCCGTGGACCGTGGGCAGATACGTCGCTTCACCGGAAACGACTACATTGATGACCTCGCCAAGGGCGATATCGCGGCCTGTCTCGCGTGGGCGGGTGACCTCGTCCAGCTCCAGGTCGACAACCCGGCAATCACGCTCGCCATCCCGGACGCCGGTTGCATGGCGTCCACCGACAACCTGCTCATCCCCAACGAGGCGCGTCACAAGAGGAACGCCGAGCGGCTGATCAACTACTACTATGAACCCAACGTCGCCGCGCGGCTCGCCGCCTGGATCAACTACGTCTGCCCGGTCGATGGCGTCCGTGAAGAGCTCGCCAAGATCGACCCCCGTCTCGCTAAGAACCCGCTGATTCTGCCGGACGAGAAGATGACCGAGAGGTCCCACGTGTTCCGCTCACTGACTGCGGATGAGGAGACCACGTACGAGAAGGAGTTCGGTCGGCTCATCGACGCGGCGTGACGGGGGACTGACACGGCTTCGCCCACCTCAAGATGTGGCGCACCCTCACAAACTCCGTACCGATTCGGCCCGCGCCACCGATCTCCTGCGGGCTCCGCTCGTACTGACGAACCTCGAGGTGAACCGCTGACGGGCGATCAAGGGCGCAGACTGTCGCTCGCGACTGCGCGAGCAAGCCCCTCAACGATCACGCCACCTCACTGACCTGCAACTTCAAGTTGGCGGAGCTTCAATGTGACCATGCGGCAGCACGCTTGGGGCACAGACACCAGCATGCGGGAACTCCGCCAGCTGATGGGGGGAAGGACACGCTTACCGGGCCCCAGAAGGGCACAGGGCCGGCGGCTCGGCCGCGGGGCCCGTAGCCACAGAATGGCGAAGCCTCCAGGGACGACCCGCCCCGGAGGCTTCGCCATGCTCCGCTGCACTGATCAACGAGTAATTGTCAAGATCTGTGGATCAGTTGAGGTGGATCACGCTGCGAGGGTCTCGTCTCGTTCGACGAGAAGGCCGTTCTCGAAGCGGGCGCCGGCTCGGACGAGGGCG
>NZ_JBFAYQ010000064.1:0-22451 GCF_040681345.1 Streptomyces sp. NPDC051776
CAACGGTTGAGATCAGCTCGGTGAACCGCCGGATGCGGGCCCGCATGTCCGGTGGTGTGAGAGGAGGGCCGGGCGACCCGGCCCTCCTACTCGATCCCGTACGGCCTGGTCGGTGTCGCGTCCACCACCTGCATCCTGCGGCTGGGCTGACCGAGCCGATGGCCCGGCCCGCGGTGCGGCGCGCCAACAACCGCGTCGTGGCCATCGCGACGGGCCTCTACGTCATGGTCGATACGATCGCCGTCTCCCTGACCGTGTCGTTCTGAGCCGGATCGCGCGGCCGCGACACACCGGAACCGGTGGCATCCAACGGCTTGCACATGCCGCAACGTCATCTGATGAGGTGGAGGCGGTGAAGAACGAAAGGCCGTATCTGCCATGAACACCCCCCGCAACCGGACCGTCAAGATCGGCGAAGCCGCGAAGCTGACCGGCACCACTCCGCGGGCGATCCGGCATTACCACCAGGTCGACCTGCTGCCCGAGCCCGAACGCGGCCATGACGGGCGCCGCCGCTACGGGTACGACGCGATCGTGCGCATCCTCTGGATCCGCCGCATGACGGAACTCGGGATGCGGCTGGATCACATACGCACCTCGCTCGCCGCCCGCAACGACCAGGACCGGAAAACGCTGCTGGACGAACTCGACGAGACGCTGGCGACACAGGAGGAGACGATCCGCCGGCAGCGCCGGGCCCTGCGCCGTCTGCGCGAGACGGGCAGCGATCTGGGCCTCCTCGCCCCGAACGTGACGGAACTGCTCACCGAACTCGGCGCCGTGGCCCTCAGCCAGGCCGACCTCGACACACTGCTCGTCACGGAACACCTCTTCGGCCCCGAGGCCGCCGCCCATCAGGCTCAAGGGCACCACATCCTCGCCACGCACTCCGAGTTGCGCGCCGAGCGTGACCGTATCGACCGGAAGATGGCCGAACTCAAAGACGCCGAGGCGGACGACCCCCGCGTCGAGGAACTCGCCGCCCAGTTCTTCGCACACATCCAGGCGATGGCCGAGATCGAACGGGCCGCCGGATTCCCGCAGTCCGACGAGCCCGGCCTGCGGGTCGAGGTGGACACCGAGTCCGGGCAGGTGTCCCTCCCCGACCTGGAGCCCTTCGGCAACCTTCCCACCGACGAGTCGCCCGCTCAGCGTCGTTGTGCCGAACTGATCGGCCTCAAGCTCGCCGGATGGTCGCCGGCCGAGCGCGGAGAGGCATAGCGGACGTACGCGCCCGCGCCGCTTCCGCGCGCGGGAGCGGGCGCGGAATCCCCTGTGCGGGCCCGCACCCCGGACCGGAGCGCGGGAGTTCCCGGTGCGGCAGGAGACCCGCCGGGACAGGAGAACCGCCGGGTTCGCAGTGGGCTCCCGGACCCGCAGGCGAAGACGCCGCCGTGGCCCGAGCCCGGGGAAAGTGGAACCTCCCCCGGCCCGAGGTGGGGGGTCTGGTCGCGGGCCGGAGGAGGTGGTGTGGTGGCTCCGGCGCAAGGCGGAGCCGTACGGTGCTCAGCGCGGGAGCGGGTCCGGCGAACCCGACGGAACCGCTCCTGTCCGGGGCGGGACCGGGTTCGGCGAACCCGACGGAACGCGCTCAGGAACCCTGGATCGGGTAGTGGTCGGAGTAGTCCCGGTAGGTCGTGCCGTCCAGTTCCCACGGCGGGGACTCGGGCGTGAGCCCGGTGTTGCGCCAGTCCGGCGGCTGGGCGTGCCGGCGGTCGTAGAGGATGTAGTCCAGCCACGCCTGCGGCTCACCCCCGTACCGCTCACGGGCCACGCCGTTGGCGACCGGGTCCATCGTGTAGGGGTGGCCGTCGTAGGCGGGAGCCTGCGCGTCAAGGCTGCCGAGCATCCCCGCGTACTCGGAGCCGTAGCGGTCGACGTTGAAGTCGCCCGCGAAGAGCACCGGTTCACTCTGCGGAATGTGCAAGCCGTCCACGAACGAGCGCAGTTCCCTCAGTTGCGAGGTGCGGATCTCGGCCGCCTCTCCGTCGCTGCACAGAGAGTCGTCGGCCTGCAGATGCGTGCCGAGGACGTGGACGGGGGAGCCGTTCACGTTGAGGCGCGCGTAGGCGAACCCCTTCTGCGAGAGGGAGTCCGTGCCGCACGCCTCGTCGTAGATGTACTGGATGCGCTTCGTGATGGGCCAGCGGCTGACGATGGCGACACCGCCGTCCTCCGGAGCGAACATCGAATAGTCGCCCTGCGTGTCGTCCCAGCCGCTCTTCGAGCGACCCACGACCGGCGTGCGGTACGGGTAGCCCCGCAGCCTCTCCATCAGGATGTCGGAGGAGCTGTTGTCCATCAGCTCCTGGAACACCACGACGTCGTGACCCTGCACATGCGGTGCGGAGCCGATGAGGCCGCCGCGCTCGTCCTGTGCCCAGCCGTCGGTGATGAACGAGGGCAGCAGCATCGTGTTCATCGACAGCACATTGAGCCGGGGAACCGCGTCCGAACTCGCCGCCGCCGAGGCGGACTTGCTCGTCCCGGCAGACCGGCCCACCTCCGGAGCCGCGTTCGCGGACGCGGCGATCAGCGACGAGCCTGCGAGTACACTCACGGCCGTGAGGGCGGCAGCGACTGGCAACCGCATGGACGAGCCTCCCTGATGTTGTCGTCGGTCTCGTCCCTGCAGTCTCTACTCCCCGGTACGAGAGGTCATGAGTAGTCGCCACTCCTTTCCGGGCGCGCTCTCTTCCGAGCGGGCGATGTCCCGGATCGTGAGGCGCCGATCTCCGCCTGTCCGGCCAGCGCCGCCGGGAGTTGGGTGCGCGAGGCGATGCCGAGCTTCGCGTAGGCGCGCAGCAGGTGGTTGTCGACCGTACGGATCGAGAGCACGAGCCGGTCGGCGATCTCCTGGCTGGTGAGACCGCCCGCGGCCAGTACCGCGATCTCGGACTCACGCCGCGTCAGCGGCCTGGCCCTGCCGTCGCTGAGCCCCGGGGTCCTGGCGCCGCCGCAACGGGCCAGCGACCGGCCGGCGAGGACGGCCGCCGCCGCGGCCGCCCTCGAGTCTCCCTCCCGCTCCGCGGCCCTCGACGCCTCGCAGGCGGTCTCCGCGGCGAGAAGTTCCGCCCCGGCGAGCAGGCACAGGTCTGCCGCGACGCGCAGTTCGGCGACGGAACCCGTCGCGTATGCGCGGGCGGAGTCGGCCCTGGCCCGGGTGAGTTCGCTGTCGCTCGCATCCGCGAGCTCCGCCAGGCGGTCGTGCGCATCCCTGGCACCCCCGAGCCGGGCCATGTCGCTCAGCAGCCACGCCTCGTAGGAGAACATGCTCATGCCCCGGGCCCGGCGGGCGGCTTCGGCCATCATCGAGCGCGCCTTCGCCATACCGCCTCCCGCGGCCTCGACCCAGGCCGCAGCGAGACTCGTGATCAGCTGCACGGCCTGCTGCTGGTCCGGCGGTGCCTCACGGGCCGCCTCCAGCGCCTTCCGGGCGTCACCGATCGACCCCCGCTGGGCGTGGACCGCGGCGAGGCCCGCACAACTGAACGCCAGCGGGCGGGAGAAGGCGTGGGCGCGGGCGAGCGAGACGGCTTCGGCGAACCAGTCGCGGGCCTGCTCCAGGCGCCCCGCCATCAGTTCGCAACGCCCCATGTGCGTGGCGATCCACGCCTGCAGATGCACCGCCTGCGCGGCCACCGCGCACGCGAAGGCGTCGTCGCCCACCACCCGGGCCTCGTTGGTCCGCCCCGCCTCGGAGAGAGCCACGACGCGGTAGATCGCCGGACCGCTGCAGTGCGACGAAGGATCCGACCGGCCTTCTCCCCGGTCGGCCTCCTTCATCTCCTCGTGCACACGACGGCTCAGCTCAGCCGCCTCCCGGGTCTGCCCGAGGTACGAGAGGGCCAGCGACCGCTGGAGCTGACCCCACATCCGCAGCCGCGGCACCGGCACCTCTTCGGCGTCCTCGAGCAGGTGCAGTACGGCACGGATGTCGTCGCAGTACATGCGGTACCCGGCCTCGTTGATGCGCAGCACCCGGCGTCCCTCGTCCCCGAGCTGCTCGCGGGCCGCTTTGTTGACCGCCAGCGTGCGCGCCATGTCGCCGTACCCCCAGAAGAGGTTCTGGGTGCGCTCCATGGTCGCCGTCAGGACCTCCCGGTCCCCCAGCGCGATCTCCTGGGCGTTGAGCAAGCACTCCTCGGCGCGCTCCCATTGGGCGGTGTGGTGGTAGGCCTCACCGCGCATCAGCCACACCTCGAACGACTCCGAGCGCTCGGGCAGACCGGACAGCAGTTCCAGCACCGTGGGGAAGTCCCGTACGTGACGGGCCATCGCGGCAGCGGACACCAACAGCGCGTGTTCCACGGGGAGTTCGGCGGCGAGCTGCCAGGAGGCGAGGCGCAGTGCATCCTCGCGGCGACGGACCCCGTGCTTCTCCAGTGACCGCACCTGCGAGGTGTAGATCTCACGGCGGCGTTCGGGGGCGATGCGGTGGCGGATCACCTCGCCGTACAGGGGGTGACCGAGCGTGTAGTACGTCCTGCGGCCGGCGGTGTGGAGCTGGATCAGACCACGCTTCTCCAGCCATTCCAGATCCGTGGTGTCGGCGCTGGTGGAGTGGAGCGCTCCGAGCGGCAGGGGCTCGCACAGGGCGACGAGTTCGACGAGTGCCTCCCTGGCGGGGGACAGGCCCTGCAGCCGCTGTCGGACGATGGCAGTGAGCCGCCGGGTCCCGGTCGGCTTGCCGGTCAGACGCCACAGCCCGTCGCCCAATTGCAGGGTTCCGTCGTCGACGGCGCCGGTGACCAGCTCGTAGAGGAACAGCGCGTTGCCGCGGGACCAGGTGTAGAGGGCGTCCAGCGCCGCGTGTTCCACGCGGTGCTCCAGGCGGCGGCGCAGCACCTCGCGCACCTGGAACCGGCTGAAGGGGCGCAGCGCGATACGACGGGTGGTCTCGGCACGGTCGAGCGCCGCTACCGCGTCCGACGGAGGGGCGCCGTCGCGCACGGTGGCGATGAGGAACACCGCGCGGGCCCACAGGAGATGGCCCAGCAGCACGGCCGAGGCGTTGTCCAGCAGATGCAGATCGTCCAGCAGGAGCACCGTCCTGCGGTCCGCCGGTTTGCCGTCGCCCCGTTCGGAACCGGAGTCCGAGCGCATGCCGAACGCCTTGGCCGCGGCGTGGAAAGCGGTGACGGGATCGTGTGCGACGGCGTCCGGCGGCAGCAGATGGGCGAGCGCGCCGAGCGGCAGGGCGGCCGCGGACGAGGTCGCGACCGCCCGCTCAACGCGGTGCCCCCTGCGCGCGGCCAGGCGCAGGGCTTCGTGGGCGAGGCGGCTCTTGCCCACTCCCGCTTCACCGTGGATGAGGACGGCGGTGGTGGAGGGGTCGTCGAGGCAGGCGGCCACGGCGTCGAGCTCGGACTCCCGCGCGGTGAACGGCCAGCGTTCACGGCCGGCGGGCGGCAGCCCGGCCGGGCGGCTCGCGGGGATCTGCGCGGGCCTCGGGTATATGCGAGTGGACCGGGTGGGCTTCACGTGCTGCTCCAGGCCAGCGCGATACGCACGTGTGCGCCGCGCCGTACGACTACTGCCAACCCTTGAAGAGCTTGATGGTCCGGATCGCTTGTGCGCATGAGCAGTCCTTACTCATCCGGGCCCGCGGGGGCGTTTCTCCGTCCGGACAGCTGCACCGGTTGCGTCCTCAGCAGGCAGTACGGTTCCGGGAAGCCCACCGGATCCCGTGGTCATCGGGACGACCGGCCGGGCCCTGCCGGGACCAGTAACGACCGGCCGGGCACGCCACGGGCCCACCGGCAGCGCACGCCACGGGCCCCACCGGCAGCGCCCCCCAGGGGGCCACGGGCTCACGGCCGGTCGTCCACACCGACGGCTCACGCCCCGCTTCGGAACTCACCCCCTTCCGGTGACGCTCACGCGCGGCCCGGGACGAGGGGCTCGCGCCGCAGGGCGTCGCGCAGGAGCCGCCGGTCCCGTATGCCGATCTTGGAATAGACGCGCTGCAGATGGTTTCCGACCGTGCGGACGGACAGCAGCAGCTGTTCGGCGATCTGTGCGTTGCCCAGCCCGTTCGCGGCGAGCAGGGCGATCTCCATCTCGCGGCCGGTGAGGCTGTCGCGCACCGTGTGCGGCGTCAGCCCCGGCGTTCTCGCGCCGTCGCACAGTGCCGCGAGCCGCTCGGCCTCCTCCCGGCACCGGGCGGACCTGCGGTGCGCTCCGGGCCCGCGCTGGGCACCGGCTGCGGCCGTACGGGTCTCCGCCGCGACCAGCAGGGCTCCCATCTCCTCCCACTCTCCCGAGCAGCGCTCCAACTCCTCGCCGCTGCCCGCCGCGAGGGCACCGGCGGTACGGGCTCTGAGACCCACGCAGGGGTTGGGGGAGTGGAGGGCGAGCTGGGCGAGCTGCTCATGCACGGCGTGCGGGTCGCCGAGCCGCGCGACGTCGAAGAGCAGATGCGACCGGAGGACGAGCAGCCCCGTACGGGCGGCGGATCTGGCACCGCCCAGCAGCAGGGAACGCGCCTGGCTGACCCGGCCCAGGGCGGCACTCCGCCACGCCTGGACGAGCTGTGCCTCGGGCCGCAGCCATGCGTCGCGCCGCAGCCCCCGGGCCGCGGCCCAGGACTCGTCGGAGGACTCGAGGTCGCCGGTCACCGCGTCCACCAGCGCGCGCCCGGCCAGCCCTGCCCAAAGGCCGGAGAGGTAACCGTGCTCGCGCGAGACGGAGACGACGGAGGCGAACCAGCAGCGCGACTGCACCATCTGGCCGCGCAGATAGCAGATCCAGCCCAGGTCGGTCGCGGCCCGGATCTGCGCGGAGCCGGCGCGGCTGTCGACCGCGCTGTCGTACGCCTCGTGAGCCATGCGCTCGGCCTCGTCGAGTCGTCCGGACTCGGCGAGGGCGCGCGCTCCCGCGGTGAGCAGGCGGGCAGGGTGGGCGATGCTGTTGGCGCGTGCGCAGGGGGGCCGCTCGCTGTGCTCGGCCATGACGGCCAGCGCCTCGTCCGAACGCCCGGACTCGGTCAGGCAGTACACCGACGGCACCGCGGCGACGATCGCCGGGCGGTCCGACTCGTGCGTCATGGCGCTCCGCAGGCGGGCGCCGGCGCGGTCGATGTCCCCGGCCAGCGTCCACAGCGCCGCTTCGTTCGCCTGCAGCACGGCCTGGATCTCGGTGTCCGTGGTCCCGCGGACCGCGGCCGCGTTGACGTCGAAGGCCTCCCCGAGGCGCAGCAGGCCCTGGGCGAGGTTCTGGGTCCGCAGGACGACGCCGAACAGCCGCTCGTCGTCGGTCGTGGCGAGTTCCAGGGCCCGGGCGAGCGCCTGCTCGGCGTCCTGCGGGCGGCCGCAGGCGTGCCGGAACTCGCCCAGCAGGAGATACGAGTGGGCATCCGGGCGTGCCCTGACCAGCGCCTCGGCGAGACCGAGCGCGGCCGGGAAGTCATGGTCGGCACGGGCCAGTTCGACGGCCTCGGCCAACCGCTCGGCCGGTACGGCGTCGGCCGCCTCGACCCGCCAGAGCGTGCAGCGCAGGCGGGCGTCGTCCCCGTTGCCGCTGCGGGCCTCGGTGCGCTCGGCACGGGAGAGCAGGATCCGCCGGGCGCGCTGGACGGGCACGGTGGTGCGCAGGACCTCGGCGTGCAGCGGGTCGGCGAGCGCGGCCACGCGTCGTCCGCCACGGGGCTCGGTGCGGACCAGGCCCTCGGCGCGCAGCCGCTTCAGGGCTTCGGCGGGCAGGACGTGGGGGTCCTCGGGACCGCAGAGGGCGAGGTCCTCCAGTACGCCGTTGTCCTCTTCGGGGACGGCGGAGAGCCGGTAACGGACGAGTTCGACCAGGCGTTGGGGCGGGGCGGGGTCGCCGGTCAGCCGCCACAGGCCGGTCTCGCAGACCAGCTCGCCGCCCGCCAGCGCGCCGGTGACGAGTTCGCGGAGGTAGAGCGGCCGGCCCCCGCCGACCGCATGGAGCCCGCGCAGGGTGCGGCGCTCGACGGGGCCGCGCAGCACCTGCTCCAGCAGGCGGCCGACCGCGGCCACGGACAGCGGTCGTACGGGCACGGGGAGGAGATCCTCCACGACGCCGGACCCCGGGCTGCCGACCGTCCCTTCGTCGCTCGCCGTCCCGATGAGCAGCAGCTCCCGGGAGGCCAGCAACGGCCGGAGCAGGTCCACGGACGCCTCGTCCAGGAGGTCCACGTCGTCGATGAGGAGCACGGTGGGCAGCCGGCGGGAACCGCCGGTCCTCGGTTGCCGGAAGTGCAGTGAGGTGCCGCGGCCGCCGGCACGCGGGGCCAGCAGGGGCGCCAGCGCACCGAGCGGTACGGACCGGGAGGCGCGCGTGGCGGCGGTGCGGACGCCGGGGTGGCCGCGCTGCACGGCGCGCTTCCAGCATTCATACGCGAGTCTGGTCTTGCCCGCCCCGGTCGGTCCCGTGACGACGATGCCCCGGGCGTCGGGAGCGGTCAGGAGCCGGGTGGCCGTGGCGAGTTCGTCCGCCCGTCCGACGAGCGGCCACTCCGGGGGGAAGGAGCGGATGGTCATGAGGTGCAGTTCTCCCTCTGCGGTGGACGGACGACGGTGGTGCACGTTCCTGACGCCCGGTCACATCGGTGGGGGGTGTGCGCGAGGGCTGTGGGGAGCGGCGCAGCGAGTGGGGGGCAGGGCGCAAGCTGGGGGGCGCCCGGGGCTGACGTCGTGGACACGGCCGCGGCGGACCCGGCTGGCGGATCCCGACGTACGCGGGCCGGTCCCCGACGGGTGAGACGCGGCGGCTCGTCCGGGAGGTTCCGGATGGCCGGCGGAAGCCCGTCAGGGCTCGGTGGGGGAGCGCGGCACCCGTCGGAGGGGACGCAGCTAGACCCAGCCGATCGCGTACCGGAAGGCGATCGTGTCCAGGACCGGAGCGCGCCAAGGGCGGGAGACGGCGAATTGTCCCCGGATGTCCGATGCCGGGAGGAGCCCCGAGCGCAAGGACATGATTCCACTCCTCTGTGCGTCTGTGCGGCGAATCCCTATCGGGCCAGTGGCTCAGTGGTCCAGCCACTTGATGACGCTCAAGTCATGCACACCTCACTGGAAAGCGTCAAGATTCGTGCATGATCAGATGCCGGCCGTCCGGACCGTCATGGCTGTTGCTTGTGCAGTGACTGAGCCACTGCGAGAATCGTTGTCCGGCATGTGGATCGAAGGGGCTGAGGACAGCGGTGGCAGTGGAACCCATACCGCGGGATACCGCGGTGGACGCGCTGGAACGGCACCTGCGTGACGACATTCTCGACGGCAGGTACGCCGTCGGCAGCCTGCTGCCCCCGGAACGCGAACTCGCGGCACGGTATGGGGTCAACCGGACGACACTCAAGCACGCCTTCGTCCGGCTCGTGCATTCCGGACTGGTCGAAACGCGTCACGGGATCGGCTCACGGGTCCGGGATTTCATGCGGTTCGGCAGCGTGGATCTGCTGCCCGCGCTCGTGGTGAAGTACCCGGGCTGGATGGCCGAGGTGTTCGAGGTCAGGCAGAGCGTAGGCGCCCTGATCGCGGTGCGTGCCGCACAGCACCGGGGCGACGAGGACCGCAAGGCGCTCCGGGACCAGGTGGAGATCGTCGCGAGCGGAAAGTCCACGGACGACATCCAGCTCGCCGACGCGGATTTCCACCGCATCCTGGCGGTCGCGTCCCACAATCGCGTCTACACCCTTCTCACCAATACATTTCTCAACTCCTACATGCCGGTGCGGCAGTTGCTCGCCGATCCGTTCCGTGACCCGGAGGTGGCGGCGGGACGTCTGCGGCCGCTGTCGGATGCGGTATGCGCCGGAGACCCGGACGCCGCACGCAAGGCGTCGGAGACGTATATGGCCGAAACCGAGCGCATCATGATGGCGGCGCTGCCGCCCCGCCACTGATCCGTTTCTCCCTCCGCGGCGACTCGGGCCGCACTTCGGCCGCCGTTCATCCGCTCCCGAATATCGAATGGTGGATCGCCTTGTCGAATAGTGGACCGGCTGACGTGCGGTCCATTCCGCGTTCGCGATCGCGTGATCGTGACGCATTGGAAGGCTGCCGAAGGGAGGCGCGGCGCTCGGCCGTGCCCCGGAACCCATGCTGCTCGGACGGATGGGAACCCTGCGGCGACCGGCAAGTCCCGCGGAGCGGACGGATGCGTCTCGCTCCGCGGGACCCCTCGCATATCCAGGGACACCTACGCGGTACCGATGAATTACGGGCGCCGCCGCGGTCCTCATGAGTGGACGACCGGACGCGCACCGAGACGGAAGAGGCCCTCGGGAGCGGAAGCGTGGGAGGAGAGCCGCCGTGTCCGACGACGCAGCACAGATCCGGGCACTGATCGAGCGCTGGGCAGCGGCCGTGCACGAGGGCGACCTCGACACCGTCCTCGCCGACCACGCCGACGACATCGTGATGTTCGACGTACCGCCGCCCGAGAACGGTGTACGGGGCATCGACGCCTACCGCGAGACCTGGCCGCCGTTCTTCGAGTGGCAGCGTCAGGGCGCCGCCTTCGAGATCCTCTCGCTCGACGTCACCGCGGGGGACGACGTCGCCTTCGCCCAGGCGCTGCTGCGTTGCGGGACGCCGAAGGAACTGGAGGAGGACCCCGCGAACCGGCTGCGCCTGACCGTCGGACTGCGCAAGGACGGTGGGCGCTGGATTGTCACGCACGAACACCACTCGTTCCCGTACAAGAGCTGACCAGTTCCCGTACGGGAGCCGGCGGACCGGATCTCGCCAACCGCCTGAGCAAGTACTGCTCAACTCTCCGCTCCACCCTCCTCCTTGACGGTGCGGGCACACCGGCGGCAATAACCTCGGTGGCGTCCGGGCCGGCCACGTGGAGGGTGTGGCCGGTTCCGGCCCACCACCGCCCGGGTCATAAGACGTACCGCCGCCCGGCGCGGCCCCCACTGGATCCCGAGGAGAAGCATGCGCAAAGCAGGGACGCAACGGAGGCCCCTGATGGCGAGCGCGGCTGTGGGAGCGATGGCAATGACGCTCCTGACCGGCTGCGATGACGACGCCGCCAACAAGGCGGCGGACGAGCGCCCGGCGGCTTCGCAGTCCCCGGCCCGGGAGGCCGAGACGGCGGGATCGGCCGCGCGCAGGAGCACGCCGGCCGCGAAGCCCGAGCGCAAGGCCAAGCCCGCGAAGAAGCGCGCGGCGGCCGCCAAGGCCGACGGCCAGTGCGCGACCTCCCTCGCCGACAGCTTCTGGCGGACCCCGGCCGCGGGACTTCCGCTCCACCCGAAGTCCTCCGCGTACGTCTCGGCGATCGGTCCGGGCGACCACGTCCACCCCGACTTCGGCTCGGGGCTCATCGACGGCAAGCCGTTCGGCATCCCGGTCACGACCGTCGACGAGGACGTCGCCCCGTCCGATGTCTCCTTCGACTACGCCGACGAGAGCGACAAGTCCGGCTACCGCATTCCGAAGGACGTCAAGGTCGAAGGCGGCCCGGACGGCGACGGCGACCGCCATGTGATCGTCTGGGACCGGCACCGCTGCAACGCGTACGAGCTGTACGACGCCAAGCCGGGCGGCGGCGGCTCCTGGCACGCGGGCTCCGGAGCCGTCTTCGACCTCAAGGACCACAAGCTCCGCCCGGACGGCTGGACCTCGGCGGACGCCGCCGGGCTCGCCATCCTCCCCGGGCTCGTCCGGTACGACGAAGTCGCCGCGGGCCGGATCGATCACGCGATCCGCATGACGGTGCCGGAGTCCGACCGCTCGTACGTGTGGCCCGCCCGCCATCAGGCCGGAGCCGAGGACAACAAGAACCTGCCTCCCATGGGGCTGCGTCTGCGGCTCAAGGACAGCGTCGACACCTCGGGCATGCCCGAGCAGGCCCGCGTCGTGGCCGAGGCGCTGAAGAAGTACGGCGCGATCGTCGCCGACAACGGCTCGTCCTGGTACCTGTCCGGCGACCAGGACGACCGCTGGGACAACGAGCAGCTCAACGCCCTGAAGGACCTGAAGGGTTCGGAATTCGAGGCGGTCGACGCCTCCGGGCTCATGGCCGACCCCGACTCCGGCAAGGCGGGCTGATTCCCGCGCCGTGGAGAGCCGGCGGCTGCGAGGTCCGGCCACCATGTGATCGCAGCCGCTGACGCCCGGCCGCAGCCGTCCCTGACGGCCGGGCACCGATGCCCGCCCGTCCGCCCCAGGAGCGAGGGGTGGACGGGCGGGTTCCGTTACGCCGGGGTGTCTGCCGGGGAGGGGCACCGAGCCCGGGGCGGGTGCCCGGGTGAGCAGGTGCTGGTTGGGCAGGTGCCGGGCGAGCCGGGTCCCCTCGTCGGTGCCCGGCTCGTGTGAGTCCCTGTCGAGTCGAACTTCCGCCGGGCATGGGCCAGTTGGGACGTACCCGAGCTCGCCGCCCACCGGGACGTCTCAGAAGCGTGACGCGAAACCGCGGAACAGCTTGTCGCCGTGGACCGGGCCCGCCCCGCCCCACTCGTACATGCGCTCCGTGACGCTGTCGCTGTTGTGGCCCGTGTTCCCCTCGATGGTCGTGACCGAGGTCCCGGAGACCTGGACCACCACGCCCACGTGCCCCTGCCCGGCGTTGTCCTGGTTCGTCCACACCAGGACGTCCCCGACCTGGGGCAGCACATCGGGGGCGTAGGCGTGGAAGCGCTCGCCCAGGCCCGTGCGCCAGGACTGGGAGCCCCGGTAGTGCTCCGGTACGCCTTCGTAGTCCCACATCGCCGCGGCAAAGTAGCCGCACCAGGCCAGGCCGTTGAAGTCGTTGTACGTGTTGCGGTCGGCATTGCTGCCGCCCTGGCCCAGATAGTTGTTGCCCTCCGGCTCTCCCGGCCGGCTCAGCAGCGTCTCGCCGTCCGCGTAGAGGCGGAACTCCAGTGGCGTCGTCAGGGCGTCCCGGGCCCGCTCGGCTATCGCGGTGCGCTCGTCCTCCTGTGCGTCGGTGGGCACCGATGCCGCCGTGGTGCTGCGGACCTCGGTACGCGGCTGCGTCGCGACCGCGACCGGAGCCGCGGTGGCGCAGAGGACGACGACACATCCCAGGGTCGTCAGCCGGCTGTGCAGGGGTGTGGAGAACACGGGTCGCCTTTCGTCGTGGGGGAGAGGCATCGCCGGGAGCCCCGCACGGGTCGAAGGGTGAGCGCGTCGCCGCGCCGCCGCCGAGCGTGCGCGTGGCCCCCCGCGACACGGAACGTAGTGATCCGGTACGGCGGGGAGCGTGAGTCGGGACTACTCACCTCGAACTCGGCGTCGTTCCCGTCCCGGGCGCAACCGGATTCAAGGGGCCGTTTCCGCAGGTGAGTTGAGTAGTGGCTGCTCTGACGCCGGGAGCTCACCAAAAGTGATGATCTATTCCGTCAGATCCGCATATGGCCGGGGCCGAGACCGGGTCCCGGTTCCCCAGGCTCCCACAGGGCGCGCGGTCCGTGAACCTGTGCTTCGCGCAGTACAGCTGCTACGCCGGCAATCCTCCGCAAAGCAGTCCCACCCGGCCGCGACAACATGGCCGTGGCACTGACCTCACCGCTCCAGAGCCCGCACCGGACACCTGGTCGTGATGTCCGGTACGGGCCTGACGGCGGTGAGCCGGTCCGGCCCCGGCTGCCCCCGGGGCCGGACCGGGACCACGCGTGATCGCGCGCAGGCCAGGGGCCGTGCCACCACAGGGGATGGCACGGCCCCGTCGCAGTTCCCGGCACCGCCCGGCCGGGCCGCGTCGGGCCCACGACAACCGCATACGCAACCGAAGAACCCGATCAGGTGCGGCCCGGCCGCCCGGGAGTTGCGGCGCCTGGTCCTTGCACGGAGGGAAGAGGACCTGTGCCAGGAAATCTCGCCATCACCCGCCGCGGCGCCCTGCGCGCCGCGGCGGCAGTCGCTGTGGCGGCAGGTACCGGCGGCGCGCTCGCCGGTACCGCCTCCGGAGTGCGGCCCCGAGCAACGGTGAGCCCGGACCCTCGCATGTCCGAGTGGTATGTGAAGAACGAGCACGTCTGGGACAACGAGGACTACAGCGAGGAGCTGCAGGGGATCACGGCCGGCACGGAGTACTGGTACATCGCCAACAACTCCGACGACTCCTCCGAAGGCATCTGGCGGGTCACGCATGACTTCGGCCGGCGCACCCTCATGATCATGAACCCGGCGCGCGACCACCACCTCGGCGACATCGGCTTCGACTTCGCACGGAACCGGATCTACGCCGCCCTCGAACCCGCCAAGGTCTGGGAGACCGCCGTCGGCGGAGCCCAGGCCGCGACCGTACGGATCGTGCCCCTCGGCGGCAACGGCCCCCGCCCCCAAGGCGATTCGATGCCCTGGTGCGCCGTCAATCCGCGCGACGGACTCCTCTACAGCTCGGCGTTCGGCGACTCCGGCCAGTCCATCCCTCAGATGACGCAGGTGCACGCCTACGATCCGGCGGACGGCTTCCGCCTGGTGCGCACTGTTGCCCTGCCGCACGCCATACGCCGCGTCCAGGGTGGTGCGTTCTCCCCCCTCGGCCGCCTCTACGTGAGCTCCGACGCGTCCAAGGACGTCCGCGGCTACGCGCTGCCCTCCGCGGGTGGGGGGCCGGCCACCTACCTCGGCTCATGCGGCCTCAACGCCCCCGATCTGGAGGTCGAGGGTCTGGTGGTGGGCTACCCGAAGAATCACGCGACCCAGGCGGGCGGACACATGTGGGTGCACGCGGTGTGCCTGGACAACGACTGGCCGAGCGGCGACGACGCCTATGTGAAGCACATCTCCGTACCCGATGCGATGACAGTGTGACGCACCGCACCTGCCACGTACGGGAGTTCAAACCCCGTCGGCGCGATATGCGTAGTCGTTACTCATGGCAGGCGGGCCCGATCCGGCCACGATAAGACGCCCACGGGGGAGAGCCCACGGCACGCCGGGTGCCGGCCATCGCGCCACCGACCAGGCGAGGATGCATGCATGCGGCTCTCCCCCTCCTACACCATGAATACGCGCCGGCACCCGTGTCGGCTGGGGGATAACAAAATGACAGATCCGATCCACGCCGGGGGCGCGGACGCCGTCGGAGCCGCAGGCGGCAACGGGGCCGAAAACCGACCTGCGGACGGACGCGACGGACACGGGGGCAGTGGACACGGAGGGGCGGCCGCATGGCACGGCGCGCCCGGCTGGTGCGGCGCGGCCGGCCAGGAGGGGACAGCCGGGTGGGACGCCGGGGCCGGAGCGGTCGCGGGGGCGCGGGGATGGGCCGGGGCCGGAGCGGCCGCGGGGGCACGGGGATGGGCCGTACCCGGCTACCGGCCCATCCGGGCGCTGGGCCGAGGAACGACCGGCCGGGTCGTGCAGGCCGTTCACGAACCGACGGGCACCGCCGTGGCCGTCAAGTACTTGAGCGACGACACCTGGCGGGATCCGGAGCTGCTGGCGCGTTTCCGCGCCGAGGCGCGGACCCTGGAGACCTTCGACTCCCCGCACATCGCCGCGCTCTACGAGTACGTGGAGACCGCCGACGGCGTCGCGCTGGTGATGGAGTACGTCGACGGCGTCGATCTCGGGACGCTGCTGCGCAAGCACGCGCCGCTGCCCCCCGAGGCGGCGCTCGCGGTGCTCAAGGGCTCGCTGCTGGGACTGGCGACCGCACACCGCTGCGGTCTCGTGCACCGCGACTACAAGCCGGGCAATGTGCTCGTCACCGGGGAAGGCTCCTCGGTCCTGGTGGACTTCGGCATCGCCGTACGGCAGGGAGCGGAGGCACCGGCGGCCGGAACCCCGCTGTACATGGCGCCCGAGCAGTGGGAGGGCCGGCCCGCCTCCCCCCGCGCCGATGTCTACGCGGCGACCGCCACCTTCTTCGAGTGCCTCACCGGAGCACCCCCCTTCCCCGGCGTGACCGTACCGGAACTGGCCGTTCAGCACGTCAGTTCCCCGGTGCCCGTCTCCGCGGTCCGCGAGGAACTGCGCGCTGTCGTGCTGCGCGGTATGGCCAAGGCGCCCGAGGAACGGCCGGCCACCGCAGAGGAGTTCGTCGACGAGGTGGAGGCGGTGGGCCTGTCGCTCGCCGGACGCGACTGGGAAGAGCGCGGCAGGCGCACGCTCGCCGCCCTGGTCTCGCTGCTCCATCTGCTGCCGGACGGGGAGAGCGGCACGTCCCACGGGACCGACACGGCGACAACCACGCTTGGGCCGCCCGAGGACGCGGTCAAGGCCGGTGCACCTGCCCTGGGCCGCGCCGCGGCGTCGGTGATCCGCCGGCCGTTCAGCCGCAAGGCCCGTGCCGCCGTCGCCGCGGGCTCCGCGGTGCTGGCGCTCGGCGCGGTCGTCTCGCTCGCGGGCCCGCACGACGGACAGCGCCACGCGGACCAGGCCGCGGACAGCACCGACAACCACGCGTCGTCGAGTCCGGGGAGTTCGGACACCGACCCGGACAAGACCCCGGCCGGCACGCCGGAGGAGTCGGGTTCGCCCTCGGCCGGTGCCACCGCAGCACAGGACGACGAGGAAGCCGGGGACGGCAAGACCCCCGACGGGGTTCAGGTGACGGTCGCCCCGGGGGAGACCCCCGGGGGCACCGAGCCCGTTCCGGCCGATCCGGGACCTGCGACGCCCTCGACGGACCCCTCCGAACCCGGTGAGCCGGGTGCGGAGAGCGCGCCCGGCCCGGCGGCGGTGAAGTCGGTGTACGTCACCGAATTCCAGCCCGGCCACGGCTCCGTGGCGACGGCCCGGTTCACGGTCGCCACGGACGGTCCGGGCCCGGTCGAGCTGCGGGTCACGTGGTACGACTCGAACCGCGGCAGCGCCGCCTCGGACCCGGGTTCGCCCGACGGTGCGACCCAGACCTTCTACCTCAGTGGCGAGAGCAGCTACGTGATCGACGCCGAGCACGCCTTCGACGGGGCCAACTGCACGGACTACCGCGGCGTTCTCGCCTCCACGTCACCGGGGGCCGAGACCGGACGCCCGTACAGAAGCGGCTGGACCGACGCATGCCTGCCGAGATGAAGGGTGCGGCCGGGCCAGGCCCTTGGACGGGGCAGGGCAGGGGCGCCGGACGAGGACGAGGGGACGTGAGGTCCAACGGCCAGGTGTGGGGGCACGGGGGTGAGCGTGCCCATGCCACCTGGCAGCCGGGCGACCCGCCCCTGGAGCTGGAGCCCGACACCTCGCTGGACGTCACCGTCGAGCTGGAGCGCGTACGGCTCACGCCGGAGCGGGAGCTGGAACGGTCCATGGCGGACACCGAACGCGTCGGCAGCACGGCCGTGTCCACGCTCCGATTCCACGACGCGCCCCGGACCGCCGAGCAGAATCCGTCCCCCGGGGACACCCGGCTGCGCTTCGGACCGGGTGTGCCCACGGATCAGGGCGCGGCATCGCGGCAACGCGGCCGCAAGCGTGCGCGGCGCCGCGGCTTCGTGGAGCGGCTGCGCATCGCCGCGCCGTACGTGGTCATCCTGGTGTTGCTCGGCGTGCTGGCGGCCGAGCGGTGGCCGCTGAACCGGGCCGCGCTGTCCGTCGGCGGTGTCGACGTGGCCGTGGACACCGGGCAGGCCGGGTGCGGCAGCACCATCACCGTACGAGGCGTGGTCAGGACCAACGGGGAGGCGGGGGACTTCACGTACCGGTGGCGGCGCAGCGACGGCACCGTCTCGCCGCCGCGGAAGGAGAGTGTGGAGGACGGGCAGCGGACCGCCGTGGTGGAGATGAGCTGGTCCTTCGACGGCGAGGGCACGCTCAAGGCCACAGCCGGCCTCGAGATCACCTCTCCGGGGCCGGACCTCCGCGACTCGGCGGACTTCGTCTACCGGTGCACGAAGAAGCACCGCTGACCCATGGACGAAGAAGCACCGCTGTGGAGCGTGCCGGTACGGCTTGCGGTGTCGTCTTGTCGACCTGTCGTCACATCGCTCTGTCGCTGAACCGACGAAACCGCGAGCGCGTCGGCCGTCTCGCCGTACCGGACGACACGTCATGATCGCAGGGCTCTGCGGGGCCGGACCGCCCGGGGGCGTGCTCCGCTTGCAGGGTGGGATCCGGGCCGTCAGGAGGTGGGGCGGTACACGCGCTGCACGCGGCCCTTGAGGTCCGCGCTGAGATAGGCGGAACCGTACTCGTCCCCGAGATAGATCCGCAGTGAGGCGACGTGCGAGATGATGTCGGTGTCGACGATGAGGTAGCGGGTCGTCGGCTTGTCGACGCCCAGTTCCTTCTCCGCCTTCTTCATCAGTGACGGAAGGATGTCCCAGTCGATCTTGCGGAGGTCGACTGTCACATCGTCGGAGTCCAGGGTGCCGCCGGGCGCGGTGCGCGTCGCGACCTCCTCCCGGAAGTCGTATTCGTCGAACACGCGCGAGCGGGACTTCGACGGGATCGAGGCCAGCGCGTACTCCGGATAGACCGTGAGGTCCACGACGTCCGGGCGGCCCGAGGCCGAGCGGAAGGCCTTGACCGCGTCCCGCATGCCGGACGGGGTCAGGAGATTGCGCGGCTTGGCGGGATTGTCCGGCTTCTCGGCCACCGGTCCTTCGCTGTCCGGCTTCGAGGGACGGGCGCCCGTCCCGCCCGACGTCTCGCTCGCCGCCGGGCGTTTACCGCCGCCGTCGGCGGAACCCTCGCGCGGAAGGAGGACCAGGACGCTCGTCACTGTCGCCGCCACGGCGACCGCCGCCAGCCCGATGACAACGGGCCGACGGGTGTTCCTGCGCGGCGGCACGTGCGTCGGGGGCGGCGTGCGGCCGGGCGCGGGACCGAACATGCCGGGCGGCGGCACCCGGTCATCGGGTGGTGGCAGGGCGTACGGATTCTGCTGGGCGGGGGACGGCGCGCTCAGGACCGGCCGGTCCGGTACGAGCGGTACGCGGAACGCCGGGTGCGCGTCGTGCACCTCACCGGGCCCCGCACCGGGAGCGAAACCCGGGCCCGCCGCATGCGCCGCGTCCTGCTCGGCGTTCACGGCCTTCTCCGCATTCTCCAGCAGCATGTCGAGGCGGGCCGCGTCGGGCCGGGCGGCGACATCGCGGACGAGCAGCTCCGCCAGCACGGGCGCCAGCGGGCCGGACCGTGCGGGCGGAGGGATCGGCTCGTCGAGGACGGCCACCAACGTGGCCAGACTGCTCGCCCGTCGCAAGGGGTGCGACCCCTCGGCGGCGACGTAGAGCAGCATGCCCAGCGACCACAGGTCCGAGGCGGGGTCGCCCTCCACGCCCCGGATGCGCTCGGGGGCGATGTACTCGGGCGAGCCGATGAGGTCGCCCGTCGCCGTCAGACTGGTCGACTCGCGGAGCGCGGCGATCCCGAAGTCCGTGAGCACGGGGCTGCCGTCCGGGCGCAGCAGGACGTTCGCGGGCTTCACGTCCCGGTGGTGGATGCCGGCCGCGTGGGCCGCGCGGAGGGCGGAGAGGACGCCGCGGCCCATCCGCACGACCTCGGGCGTCGGCAGCGGGCCCTGTGCGAGCCGGTCGGCGAGGGAACCGCCCCGCACCAGCTCCATCACGAGCCAGGGATGCGAACCGTCGACCGGCTCGACGATGTGATGGATGGTCACGACATGCGGATGGTCCAGGCGCGCGAGTGCCCGCGCCTCCCGCAGCACGCGCTCGCGCGCTGTTCTGACCATGTGCTGATCGGCCTCGGCCAGCGCGGGGTCGGGCGGCCGGACCTCCTTGAGCGCGACTTCCCGGTGCAGCGCCGTGTCGCGGGCGCGCCACACGGTCCCCATGCCCCCGCTGCCCAGTCGTGCGATGAGTTCGAAACGGCCGTCGACAAGCCGTCTGCCGGCCCCCCTGGTGTTCATGGCTGGTCAGCGTACGGGGCCTTGGGGCACCCTAGCCACCAAACTTGTGGGTAGTCGCTACTCACTTCGTGCCCGGGGGCGGGCTTGTCGTTCCGGGCCCGACGGCGCCTCGTCGCCACGCCCGCCCGGGAGCGATTCGCGGTGTCCGACGTGCTGGAGGACACCCTGACGCTTCCGTTCGCGGGTGTCCGTAACGGCCCCGCTCCGTGATGCGGTGGTGATCGACATGGCCCGGTCGCCGATCTACGGTGCCGAGCACAGCACAGCACAGCACAGCACAGCACGCGGCCCATGGGCACGACGTACAGGACCGCAGGGGGAGCGAGGGGGAGGCCACGTGAGGGCGATGATGCGGACAGCGGGCCGCCTGGCCGCGGTGGTCGCCGTGCTGGCCGCCGCTCCGGCCGTACCCGCGAACGCCGACGACGGGGGCCTGGCGCTCGACACCGTGGACGCGTACTACACCTACCGTCCCTCCATGACCGTCGAGACGCATTTCTTCCTCGGTCTGCGCACGGCCTCCGGCGCGCGGGACGTCCGGCTCACGGTCGACGCGCGTGATGCGAAGGGAGTCGTCGACCTTCGCGCCGACAAGAAGTGCCATGAGACCGACAGGAGTTACGTGTTTTTCTGCGTGTACGACACCCTGCCGCGGGGCCGTACCGAGGTCTGGGGTCTGAAGATCAAGAAAGCCCGAGGCGCCGTGGAGGGGGAGACCGCGACGCTTCGCTACTCCGCCGCCGCGGCGGGCGGCGCCACCGCGCAGGCCACGACGCGTCTGATGGTCGGGGGCCCGCATCTGGCGGCCCGCAGAAAGGCCGGTATCGACCGGGTCGCGGCGGGCTCCATCGTCGACTACACGCCCGCCGTGGCCAACCTGGGGAAGCAGCCTTCGCGGGGTGTGGGCGTGACCGTCTCCGCTTATCCCGGCCTCGATCCCGACAGGCGATTCTCCAACTGCCGCTATCCGTCGGCCAAGAGCTCCTCGCCGGAGGTTGGGCAGGAGTTCTACTGCTGGTTCGACACGGTCGTAGAGGCCGGCCGAGCCTACGAGTTCTCCGCTCCGCTGTCCTTCGGCGTCTCCCGCACGCTCATGCAAGGGAAGATCGGGACAGCTCCCTGGGCTTCCGGCCAGGCGTCACCGTGGGCCGACGACCCCGACAAGAAGTCCCGCTTCACCGAGCGAGGGAGCGGTCCCGAGGTCACCCTCCGGCCCCTTTCCGGCGCAGGCCTCGGCGACTACGAGGACATCGCCACGGACACCGATGTCCGTACGACGACGCAGGCCGATCTGCAGGCGATCGGCGCATCCATCGAGGGACGTACGGGGCAGCGGGTGACGGTCGACCTGGGCGCGCGCAACGCCGGACCCGGGGACATGAACACGGAGGGTTACGAGAACACCGAGGGACTGTCGTACAGGATCACGCCGCCCGACGGCACCCGTGTGGTCCATGAGCCGACCCCCGAGGAGGAAGAGGAAGACCCCTGGGAGTGCAACCCGCGGCAATCCGGGGCCCGTTCCTACACTTGCCCGATCGGTGAGAACTTCGGGCCCGGCGACACCGAGACGCTGCCCGTCGAATTCTGCATCGAGAGTCCCGTCCGGGGAGCCGAGGGGAAGGTCGAGATCATCGGCGACCGGCAATTCCTCTCACGCGACGGGAAAACGGGCAACAATTCCGCTCCGCTCCGTGTATCCGTCAAAGGCGCGGGCAACGGCGACGGCACCGACAGCAAGGCGGCGGCTGCGTGCGGGGCGCGGAGCGACGGGGACGACGTCGCGGCCGACTCGGCGGGTGGCGGCGCGGACCGGTCGACGAGCGGCGGGGAAGGAGGCTCGGCGGCCCCGTTCCTCGTCGGTGTGGCCGCCCTCGGGGCAGTGGCATGGGGAGCAGTCATCTTCCGGAGGCGCAGGGCTAAGCGGTAGCCGCACGCGGGACGCGGGATCCCGCCCCCGGCCGTGCGGCATTGCGTCGCCCTCGCCCCTTTCGCATTCGCCGGCGGCTCGTGCCGTGACCGTACGGTCTTGGCGGCCCAACCCGGCGAACCCGCGGTCGAAGCGCTAGGCAGTCGTCCGCAGGGACGGCGTGAGCAGCAGGGCTATGACCGCGAGGTTGGCCACGGTGCCGAACGGCAGGTACCAGAGGCCGAGAACGGCGAGCACCACCGCGGCCCACCAGCCCCCCGGCGCCCTCGCCACGAAGGCGACGCCCGCAGCCAGATATGCTCCCGCGTAGCCGACGAAGACGAGCTTGACCGCCAACGATCGCGGCTCGAGACCGGTCCCCGAGACGAGATGCGCCCACGGGCCGAGCTGCCCGGTATGCGTCCCGTCGCGGGGTGTCACGAAATCACCGGTGACCAGCGCGTGGACGCCGTCGAACAGCATCCATCCGCCGATGATCACCACCAGGCCCAGGACGACCCAACCCGTCCAATGCACGGCGACACCCCTCCTGCTGCACCAACTCCTGCCGCACGACTCCCGAGGCGCGACCTGCATCATCCGAACGATGCCTCCGGACGCTAGCGCCCCCCTCTGACAACGCGGCCGCCCCGGCCGCCGAGCGGCGCCCGGGACAGCACCGGGGGCCCGTCAGCCGCTGGACGGGCCCTGGGGGGGTGTCCCTATGGGTTTCGTCAACCTGTGGGGGCGGGCTTGGGGTCGTAGAAGGTGCCGTCGCGGAGCATGGCGAAGAGCACGTCGGCTC
>NZ_JBFAYQ010000065.1:0-21512 GCF_040681345.1 Streptomyces sp. NPDC051776
AAACAGGATCAGGCTGCCCATCAAGATCAGCACTCATGTCCACCGTGACTGTCGCCAACCCCCACCTTCGTGCTCATGCAGAGAGTCGTCCAACACCTCTACCCGGCTGCCGTCCTCCACGGTGAGGTCCGAGCCGCTGTTGGGGTTGTGGCAGTTGTTGTTCTGCCGGCCTTCTTGGGCGGTGTTCTGTTGCTGCACATTGGCGATCGTGCCGCTACCGCCTTCGGTGCGGGCACCGGCGCTCTTGACGAAGGTATGTGTACTGAACGAGTGGTCCTTGTTCCCGCACCGCGCTGCTACCCGGCTGCCGTCCTCCACCGTGAGGTTCGAGTCGCTGTTGGGGTTGTGGCAGTTGTTGTTCTGCCGGCCTTCCTGGGCAATGTTCTGCTGCTCCACATCGACGGCGTCGTCGGTGGTGGAGCCGCCTCCGGTACGGGCGCCGCCGCTCTTGATCCACGTGTGTTTGCTGAAGGAGTGGTCCTTGTTCCCGCAACGGCCCTCTACCCGGCTGCCGTCACTCACGTCGGGGCTCGAGTCGTTGTTGGGGTTGTGGCAGTTGTTGTTCTGCCGGCCTTCCTGGGCGGTGCTCTGCTGCTGCACATCGGAGTCCACACCTGTGGTGGAGCCGCCGTTGGCTCGTGCGCCGGCGCTCTTGATCCACGTGTGCTTGCTGAAAGAGTGGTCCTTGTTCCCGCAACGGCCCTCTGCCCGGCCGCCGCCACTCACGGTGAGGCCCGAGTTGCTGTTGGGGTTGTGGCAGTTGTTGTTCTGCCGGCCTTCCTGGGCGATGTTCTGCTGCTCCACCTCGGAGAGCGTCGCTGCGGTGGAGCCGCCTCCGGTGCGCGCGCCGCCGCTCTTGACCCACGCGTGTCTGCTGAAGGAGTGGTCCTTGTTCCCGCAGCGGAACGCCGCCCGGCCCCCCTCGCTCAGGTCGATGTCCGAGTCGTTGTTGGGGTTGTTGCAGTTGTTGTTCTGCCGCCCCTCTTGCGCCACATTCTGCTGGAACACGTCGTCGCTGGTGGCGGAGCCGCCTTCGGCTCGTGCGCCACCGCCTTTAACGAACGTGTGTGTGGTGAAGGAGTGGTCCTGGTCGGTGCAGCGGCCCTGTAGCCGGCTGCTGTCCAGGGTGATGGCCGAGGCGTTGGGGTTGTGGCAGTTGTTGTTCTGCCGGCCGCGCTGGGCGATGTTCTGCTCGGTCAGGTCCAGGGCTGATGTGCCGCCCTGGGCGTGGGCAGGGCCGCCCTGGATGCGGGAGAACGCGGTCAGAGAACCATCGGCGGTCACACACCGCCCCGTTGCCCGGCTGCCGGTGAGCGAGATCTCCTCATCCTGCATGTTGGGGTTGTTGCAGTTGTTGTTCTGCCGCGCGGACTGCGCGACGTTCTGCGAGAAGACATCCGCGCCGGTAGAGGATCCACCCTCCGCCCGAGCCTTCGCCCTCCCCCCGCCCCCATGAGCGGGGCCGTGGCCCTTGCCGACAGCCTTCGCCTTCCCCGCCCCGTGGGTGGGGCCGGTCTCGGCGAACGCTGTCCCGGAGCCTGCCGCTCCGGCCCATCCGCTGACTGCCAGGACCAGCATGGTGGCTGTCGCGATCTTGTGTGCCCGCACCCGGGTGCCTCCCTTGCGCCTATATGTGACGACCCAATGCCGTCTCCTTTCTGAACTTCACGGTGTTCCTTCCGTTATGGGCGCGTGGTGTTCCTCACCCCAACGGCCTCACCTGTGCAGTTCTGCGCCTGATCGTGGTTGCCAGGCGCCTGCTGGTGAATTCTGAGCTCCGGAGGAATTCAAAAGATTTGTCGGAGTTGGTGAAGCCCGTTGACAAGGCAGCGCTCTGGCCCCGATCGCCTGCTCGGGGCCAGAGCGCTGTTTTATCCGGCGTTTCCCACGTTTCCCTCTCTGACAGCCCGTCCGGTTCTGGTAGAAGATCGCGTTCACGACTTCCCGCAGGTCACAGGAGCCCGGATCCCCCGTCGCCGATCCACGCCGTGGATCCGTCCAAACGTACAGATCCGCTTCTTCGAGTGGGGTTGGCGGTATGCCGCCGCCCCCCTTGGTTGGAGGTGTTCCGTTTTCAGCAGGGGGCGGCCGTACAGACCTCGGCATGGCGAAAGGGCCTGTGTCCCGATCGGCTGCTCGGGACACAGGCCCTGGGGCCAGCCGGTGGCGGGTGCGCCCCACTGGCTGGGGTCTTGGGCGGTTTCCCCGCGAAGACGTTGGGTTCCGTTCAACGAGGGGTCCCGGGCGGGGTTTCACCTCGTTAGGCCGTTCGTGGGCCTCCGGTGCTATGCCTGTGCGCGGGCCCCGGCGTGAACCGGCCGGCCGCCTCGAAGCGCCGGGAGCACGAAGCCACCGCGAGGCCGGAAGACGAGCTGCCGGCTGGGATCAGCTGGTGGTGCTGCTGGGCGGTGAGCGCTTGTTCCCTTGAGTAGGGGGCCGGCATGCCGCTGCCCGCTGCTGAAGGCTTTCAGTAGCGGGCAGCGGTGGTGGCTGGATCACGGCGCGCCGTGGTGGTTACCGGTAGTCCGAGCCGATGTTGGTGGAGCGGTCGGTGGCGACGCACTTGGTCTGCGAGCGGCTGCTGGTGGTGGTGAGGGTGAGGTTGTTGGGGTTGTTGCAGTTGTTGTTCTGTCGGCCTTCTTGGGCGGTGTTCTGCTGGTTGATACCTGCGCCGGTGCTGGAGCCGCCTTCGGCGCGGGCACCGCCGCCCTTGGTGAAGGTTTTGTGGTTGAAGGAGAAGTCCTTGTTTCCGCAGCGTCCTTCCACTCGGCCCCCGGTCACGGTGAGGGTCGCGTCGCTGTTGCGGCTGTTGCAGTTGTTGTTCTGCCGGCCTTCTTGGGCGGTGTTCCGCTGGGCCACATCCGTGCTTGCGCTGCCGCCTTCGGCTCGGGCGCCGCCGCCCTTGATCCACGTGTGTTTGCTGAAGGAGGCGTCCTTGTTCCCGCAACGGCCCTGCACCCGGCTTCCGGTCACATTAAGGGCACCAAGGTTCTCGTTGCTGTTGTTGCAGTTGTTGTTCTGACGGCCTTCTTGGGCGATGTTCTGGGTGGTCACGTCCTCTGTTGTGCTGGAGCCGCCTTCGGCTCGGGCGCCGCCGCCCTTGATCCACGTGTGTTTGCTGAAGGAGGCGTCCTTGTTCCCGCAACGGCCCTGCACCCGGCTTCCGGTCACATTAAGGGCACCAAGGTTCTCGTTGCTGTTGTTGCAGTTGTTGTTCTGACGGCCTTCTTGGGCGATGTTCTGGGTGGTCACGTCCTCTGTTGTGCTGGAGCCGCCTTCGGCTCGGGCGCCGCCGCCCTTGATCCACGTGTGTTTGCTGAAGGAGTGGTCCTTGTTCCCGCACCGGCTGGTCTCACGGCCACCATCGATCACGTCGGTATCGGGCACGTTGAAGTTGGCGCAGTTGTTGTTCTGCCGCCTGTCAGTTATCTGTGAAGTTACGACATCAGCAGCTCTGTGAGCTGGGGTGTTGTTGGTAGGCGGAGAGGTTGGTGAGAGGTCGCTGTCAGGTGGGTGATCAGGTGGTATAGGCGTTTGTCGATGATTCAGTGTGCGCCTGTATCGCGGTGACCTGCGATGTTGTGAATGCACTTGGGATGTCGTAACTGCACAGATAATTTCTTGGCATCTGGGAGCTGGCCGGGCCGGGGTCAGGCTCGGCCGGTGAGGGTCCATCCGCCGGGTGCGGGGGAGAGGCTGGAGCCCAGGAGCTCACCGATCTGCCAGGGGAGGCAGGACAGTTCGGGCAGTGTGGTGTCGGTGGGCTGGGTGGTGTGGGGGTGGGGGAGGGGGAGGCGGCGGTAGCGGCCGCGTGCCGGACGAGGGCTTGTCTGCCGGGGTGCGGGGTCGGGGTCCTGGTGGCGTGCGGCCCACAGGAGTACGGGCTGGATTGCGAGGTCGGCGGGCATCCGCCAGTCCTCGAGGAAGCCGGCGACGTGGTGGAGCCACAGGCCGGCCTGGGTGGGGGTGAGGGTGCCGCGCAGGCGTCGACGTTCGCGGGCGGCCATGGCTTCGGCCAGGTGTACGGCTTCGGGGTAGAGGACGAGCGGGGCGCAGCGGACATCGTCTGCTCCGGCCGGACCGATGTGGTTCTGGCGCTTGCGCCAGGCGGGTGGGGAGAGTGCGGGCAGGTTCCACCAGTAGGCGGCGATGGCGTAGGCGTCGGCGAACAGGACGCGCCCGGATTCACCCAGGCGGCGTTCCAGGGTCAGCTGGCGCTGGTGGGCTTGGATGATCTCGGGCAGGGTGTGCAGGGGGATGGAGGCGGCGTGTTCCTCGCGGCGGTTGTCCAGCCAGCGGTGGTGGCGGGTGCAGACCTGCCAGGTGGTGGGTGAGATCAGGTAGGCGTTCTCGGCGGTGCCTTTGGTGTGAGCGCACAGTTCGCAGGCGCGTACCAGGTAGCCGGAGGTGGCGTCCCAGGGCCAGCGCCACACCGGGCCGGGGCCGGTGTCCAGCAGGCGGTGGGCACGCAGGTTGGGCAGGGGCCACTGCAAAGTGGCGGTGTCGCGTCCGGTCAGCCCTGCCAGGCGGTCGAGGGCTGCGGCGTTGAGGTAGGCCTCGGAGTAGCGGGGGTCGAAGATCTGGTCGCCGTCGCCGACCAGTGGCCAGAACTCCTCGGGCTGAAGGCCGTTTTCCGCGGCAAGGCGCCGGGCGAAGGAGCCGGTGGACTCCCCGGCGATGAACCGGACCTGTCGCGGCAGCGCCCGGGCGGGCCGCCAGCTGGTGCGTGTGCGGGTCCTTTTCTTGCGCGGGGCCTTCGGCATGGCCGTGTGTGTCCTTCCTCATCGAACGTCCGTGGTCGTCGGTGCGGCGGTCCGCTGCGGCGGCTTGTGTCTTCTTCTTACCGGGGCGGCTGCACGTGGCGCCTTCGGCGCTCTACGAAGGCCAAGTGGCACCGGGAGCCACCGGAGTTGGCCGATTCTCGGCGCTGTTGCGTTGTCGGGCTTGTACAGTTCCCGCGCGCGGATCACCTGATGATCGGCGCATTGTGTCCCCGCAAGGAAGTCCGGCCGCTCGTGTCCGACACCGAACAGATGGCCATGAAGCTCTTCCCGCACCAGGTTCAGGCCCTGGCTGCGATCCGGCGTGCGGTGCGGCGGGGTGAGCGGCGGATGACAGTGGTGGCCGCGTGCGGTACGGGTAAGACGCTGATCGCCTGCCGGGCCGCCGAGCAGGTGGCCCCATCGGGTGCGGTGCTGGTGTTGATGCCCACGCTCGCGCTGGTCACCCAGACCGTCTCCCGGTGGCGGCAGGCCGGGTACCAGGGGCTGGCGCTGGGGGTGTGTTCGCTACCGCAGTCCCGCAGCGGCCTGCCCCCTTCTGAGGCGGTGATGACGAACGACCCCCTGCGTGTGGCGATGGCGCTGACTGCCGGCGATCCGCTGGCGGTCTTCGCCACCTACGACTCGCTGCATGTGATCATCCGGGCGTATGAGCTGTTCGCGCTGCCGTCGTGGGACCTGGTCATCGCCGATGAGGCGCACCGTACGTGTATGGGGGTGGGGGAGGGCTGGGGCAAGGTCCACGATGACGGTCTCGTGCCGGCCAAGGTGCGTCTGTACATGACGGCGACGCCGAGGATCTGGAACGGCCAGGCGCCACAGGAGCTGGCGGAGTTCGTGGAGCGGGCGCCGACGGCCACGATGGACCGTGAGGACGTCTTCGGGCCCACCGTCTACACCCTCGGTCTGGCCAAGGCGATCGAGGAGGGGATCCTGGCCGACTACCAGGTCCTCATGCCCGTCGTCAGTGACAGTGACCTGCATACGATCCTGGCCGAGCGGCGCCCTGCCACCAGCGCCCATCACGACGGGCTGCGCACAGCCGCGATCCAGGTGGCGGTGGTGCGGGCGATGGCCGAGCACAATCTGCGGCGTGTGCTGGTCTTCCACAACCGGGTGGATGCCGCGCACCACTTCGCCGCCACGCTGCCCGCCACTGCCGCCGCTGTGCCTGCGCCGCTGCGCATCGAGAAGCTGTGGGCGTATGCCATCGACGGCGAGCAGGACCCCGCCTACCGCCGGGGTGTGCTGGCCGCCTTCGGCGAGGAGGTGATCGAGAAGGCCGTGCTGTGCAATGTGCGGGTGCTCAACGAAGGCGTCGACATGCCCGCGGTCGACGCGGTGGTGTTCGCCGATCCCCGCTACAGCGTGATCGATGCGATCCAGGCGATCGGCCGGGCCCTGCGCCAGCCGCCGGGCAGCGGCAAGATCGCCACCCTGGTCATCCCGGTCTACCTGCCCGACGGCACTTCGCCGGGCAAGCTGCTGAAGAACTCCTCCTTCGGCGCCCTGTGGTCGATCCTGCAGGCCCTGCGCGCCCATGACGACTCCTACCTGGACCGGATCGCCCTGCCTGAACGCCGCCCCAGCGGGCGGGTGCTGGGCCGCCGCCTGCACTACAGCCAGCCGGAGCGCGCCGCGGAACTCGCCGCCGCCCTGGGCCTTCAGATCACGCTGCCCGCCACCGGCACCTGGGAGGAGGCCCTGCGCGCCGCCACCCGCTACGCCACCAAGCACCGGCATCTGGACGTGCCGGAGCCCTTCGTCGACGACGAAGGCTTCGCGCTGGGGGAGTGGATCGTCAACCAGCGCCTGCGCTATCTCCTGGGCCGCATCCCGGCAGACCAGATACGCGCGCTGAAGCGGCTGGGCATGCTGTGGACACCGCCCGAGCACACCTTCGAGCGCATGCTCACCCACGCGCGGGCTTACGCCGATGAGCACGGGCACTTGGCCGCCCCGACAACCGCCACCGTCGGCGGCCACCGCGTCGGCACCTGGCTTGCCGGCTGCCGCGCCCGGGCCAAAGCCGGCACCCTCCCGGACGAACAGGAGCGGGCCCTGCGCGCGATCGACTCGTGGTGGAACCCGCCCTTCCCGCTGACCTGGCGGCGCACCTACGCGGCCGCCAAGGCGCATGTGGAGGCCGGCGGCAGCGTGGATGTGCCCGGCGACTTCCGCACCGCCGATGGTGTGCCACTGGGCCAGTGGCTCAGTCGCCAGCGCAACCACTGGGGTGACCTTGACGCCACCCAGGCCCAGTTGCTCCTCGAACTCGGAGCCACGCCCGACGTGGACAGTCTGTACCCCGGACCCTTCCTCACGCCTGAGCGGCAGGAGTTCCGCCGCGGCCTGATCGCCGCGGCCAACTACCTCGCCCGCGAGGGGAACCTGCTGGTGCCGCGGGCGCACGTCGAGGAAACCTGGATCGGCCCCGTCCGCCTCGGCGCCTTCATCCACAAGCACCGCCGCTCCCCGCAAAAGCTCACCGAAGCCGAGCGGACGGCCCTCCAGACGCTCCGCATGGTGTGGGACGTCTCGCTCGCCCGTACCAGTCGGCGCGGCACCGGGCGACGGCGCCTGCCACCGCCTGCGGACGGCACCGGAAGCCAGGGGTGAAACCGGCCGGTGCCCGCGCCCACTACCCGTCACAAGGTGATGCTGCGCCCCAGGTGAAGCGAGTCCAGCAGTTCTTCAGTGATGCGTTCGGTCTTCGTCAGCATGGCCTGCTGAGCGGCCTGGCAGACCAGGTGGGACAGGGCCCGCAGGTATCCCTTGCTCCGTTTGTGCAGATAGGGGGCGAGGTGGGTCAGCTCGCCCAGGGTGTGGTGGTGCAGACGCAAGTCCCGGTCGAAGACGTCGACGATCTGTGTGAACTCCGCCCGTTCTTCGTCGCTGAACCCGATGCGTCGGGTGCGCAGGACCATGTGGTCCCCCCACGGTTCCTCGCCCCCCTCGAGCGGGGTTTCCCGGTCCCGGGTCATCGGGTCCACGACGGATCGGGCGCCGCGCCCGCAGTAGACGAAGGTCGCCCCGGTCTGCTCACTGATGTACTCGAGGTAGTCGAAGGTCTGCTCGGTGTCTGTTCCGGGCCGCAGGTGCTGGATGCCGTCGACGAGGACCAGCAGCGTGCCGCTGGCGCGCATGACGTGGCAGATGGAGCGGGTGGGGTCGGATCCGCCGTCGCGCTCCAGCCCGAGGAAGGCGGCGAACGCGGCCGGCCAGTTCCTTGCGCCCCCGCGGCCCGGGGCGGGCACGCTGAGAGTGATCACCGGGATCCGGTTGTCGTCCGGCGCATACAGGCGCTGGATCTTGTGTTCGTAGTGCAGGCCGATGGCTTGCAGCAGCACGGTCTTGCCGGTGCCGCGGGGGCCTTCGACGATGATGCCGATCCGGCCGTGGGTGCGCTGGCGGTTGGCCCGGATCTGCTGGTGGACCACGGGCAGGGCCCGGCTGATGGCGGGGGTGCGGACCATGCGCATCTGGCCGTGGTAGAGCAGGCGGGGGTCGCTGTCAGTGATGTCGCTGCCCAGGGGCGCGCAGTCGGCCAGGTCCGGCGGCTGCGGGCGGTGGGCGGCGAACGTCTTCCACGCCTGCCGGGTGTCCAGCCACCTGGGGGCGGGCGGGGCCAGGAGCGGGGCCGCAGCCAACGTGGGCAGGTCGATGGCGTCGGTGTCGGGCTTCATAGGTCCGTCCAACTCGTCCGGGAGCACAGGGCGAAAAGCGGGTGTCGGTCAGCTGCCGCCGTCGTCGTCCAGCGGCGGCAGGGGTGTGATGGCGGGCAGGCCCTTCCAGTACCAGTCGGTGAAGTCCTCCCCGCCGCTCGCGGGGGCGACGAGGTCCGCCTCGCTGCCCGGGGACTTCGGGCCCGCGGGCAGCGGCGGGCCATGTGGCGTGGTGAGCTGCTCCCATGTGTCGGCAGCAGGCCAGTCGCCGGCCGGTTGCGCGGGGGAGGGGACGGTGGCGTACATGCCGATGTCGTCCAGCTCATCGAGGCTGCCCAGGGGCTTAAGACCCGACAGGTCCACCGGCGCGGCTCCGGCGTACGGGTCGAACGGCGCGGGCGTGGGGAGGGGCAGGTGGGGGCCGTAGCCGTCGGGGACGGCGACCGTGCCCGGCTCATCGGGGCCGCGCCCGGCCCGCTCCAGCAGCTCCGCCAGGGCCTGCGCGATCGCCTCCTCATCCTCCCTGCGGCCGCCGCGCTCGACGTGCTCGGTGGTGGCCACGTCCCACAGGTACTGCGTCCACGGCGCGCCGATCAGGTGCTGGTGGACGAAGGTGGCCTCCACCCACATGTCGCGCTGGTGGTCGCGCAGCCACACCCGCTCCGGGGTGTAGGGGTTGTAGCGCAGCTCCCATCCTCCGCGTTTCTTGCCCCGCAGCCCCGAGGGCTGGTACCGGTACGGGTTCAACCCCTCGTCGGGACCCTTCGCGGGATGGTCGTAGGTGCGGTTCTTGAAGCGGATGCCCTGGTCGGTGACGCCGACCCAGGCGGTGGGCAGCAGCCGCAGGTAGTCCTCCTCGCCCAGGGGGATCGGCAGGTAGCCTGCGGTCTGCACGCACGCCGCATACATCTGGTTCGGCGTCAGCGGGGGAAGATTCGGGTCGTAGGGGCTGCGCAGCTCTTCGTGCGGATGGTTCTGCCAGCCCAGGGCGATCCACTCCTGCAGCAGGTCGTCGAGCTGTTGAAGCGTCCACAGCCGCTGGCCGTCCACCACCGCGGCGCGGCGGGTGAAGTCGCGCCCGGTGTAGGTGTTCACCCACTGGCTGAACATGGACTTGATGGAGGCGAAGGTGCGCTCGACGATCGCCTTGTCGGTGGGGGTGCGCCGCCGGGCCGGGCGTACCGAGATCCCCAGCCAGGCGCAGGCGTCGAAGAAGGTCCGCCCGGCGAACACCGTGCCGTGGTCGATCACGATCAGATCCGGCACGATGACCGGTCGGCTGGCCGCCTGCGCGAACCGCGCATCCGCGGCGACGAGTTCGTCGTAGGGAAGGTGCGAGGCGCTGGCGTGTGTCAGCGGGCTGAAGCCGGGCCGCATCGGGGCGGGGGTCAGGGCCTGGGCGAGCAGCAGGGAGGCGTCCACGGCTTTGGTGGCCCGCCCGGTGCTGCGCTGCGCGCAGATCAGCCCCGGCCGCGCCTGTGCTCCCCGGCGTCGGCGGCGGGACGTCTTGGGGCGCACCACGGCGGCGATGATGCTGCGGGTGGCGACATCCACGGCAGCGGTCAGCTCGACCGCGGCCGGCAGGCCGTCGTCGCCGAGGACCTTCACGTCCAGATCGGTGGAGTCGATCTGCACCACCTCACCCGGGGCGATCGCCTGTGTCACCGTGAACGGCGGGGCGGGCCGGCCCGCCGACCGCTTGTGCCGGCCGCTCGGCCCATCGAGGCGCCTGGCGTCGATGCCGAGGCGCTCGAGCAGCTTGTACAAGGTGGAGTCGGCCGGCACCTTCACCCCCGCCCCGTACCGCGCACGGGCAGCGCGCCGCAGCTGGGTGAACAGCTTCGCCGCGTTGCCCGGCGGCGCGGTGCGTCCGGCCTCGACCAGCTCCAGCAGCAGGTCCACCACCCGGATGTCGGTGCGCCCGTACAGTGTCGTTCTGCGGGTGCGGCGCTTGTCGACCAGTCCCCAGGCGCCTTCCGCCTTGTACTTCAGCCGCTTGGTCTGCACGGTCTGCCACGACACCTTCCATCCCAGCACGGCGCTCAGTTCGGCGGCCTTGGCCTGGTAGCGCTGGATGAGCGTGGTGCACCGCGGGTCGTATCCCTCGCGCGGCGGGGCGCCTTCCGGCACCCCGGGCAGTAGCCCGGTGTCGACCTCGATGACGTGGCGCTCCCAGATCCGTGCCTCGCGGGCCGCTTCCTCGCTGATGCCCTCCAGCAGTGCCCAGTCCGGCATCACTGTGTGCTTCACCGGTCGGCCCGCCCCGTCCAGGACCGCGAAGTCCTCCGCTGCGGCCAGCGCCGCGAGCAGCACGGCCGCCGGGGGCTGCGGGCTGTCGGCCTGCGGGGCCAGGTGCACGGTCACCCCCGACAGGGCGGTGACGGTGTAGCGGCCGCCGTGCCACTGCACGCTGTCGCCAGGGGCCAGGACCCCGCGCCGCGCGTGCCGCGTCACCGGCGGCTTGGTGGCCACCGCGGTCATCACAGGTCCTCGGCTTGGTAGGGCTGGCGCATCGCCTGCGGCTCGCTTCCCACCGGCCCCACCAGCGAGTCCGGCCCCAGCGGCACGCTCCAGTCGATGCCCAGCCGCCGGTGCCACAGCATGTGGTACAGGCGGGGAAGTGCCGTCAGCGTCGGCAGCCCCGCCGCCGTGATGCCCTGAAGCAGCGGGCGCGGAGAGGTAAACGCCGCCTGCAGTTCCTGCTCCACTGCCGCATCGCCGTTGCGCGGATGCCGGTAGCGCGCCACCCACCGCACATTGGCCAGCGCCACCGGGCCGGGCGGCCGCGGCGGCGCCCCCAGCTCCCAGCCCGCCTCCTGGCACACCTCACGCAGCACCGTCAGCTGCCGCTCGTAGCGGGCGCTGGGCCCGGTCGCCGGGGGACAGGCCACCACGGCCAGCGCGCCGGAGGCGGTGCGCACGAAGAAGTCCGGCACCAGACTCCTCTCTCGGCCCCCCTCCCGCCACTCAAGCCGCGCCGACCAGGCCTGGAAGTCCACCACCTGCGGGTGGAAGTCCAGCAGCATCGCCACGGTCAGCCGCTCGAGCGACCGGCACCCCACGAGCCGGCCGGTGGTGGCCGACCACCACCAGGTGGCGATGCTGCGCTGGGAGGGGTGCCGAGACGGTGCCCACACCGCCTCACGTCGCGTCAGTGGCACATCGGCCGCCTGGGCAGCGGGAACCTTCACCGTGCGCCCTACGGCATCCCGGTGGACCACCACGACGTCCTTGGTCACGCCCATGCCCCTCCACCCATGTCCGTGACCGGGCAGCTAGGCACCCCTGGTTCACGGCCGCACGGTCATCCGCAAGCGGCACGCAGGCTACGCCGCCCCGTCACAGCAGCGACTGGTTTCGGTCAACAGACCTCCTCACCAAGCCAGTTCTGCCCACCGGCGGTCCTGCACCGTCCCGGTCCTGCGGGGGCGTTGGGCGGCGTGCTGGCGAGGCAGCGTGTCCTTGCTGCCAAGTTCTGGGGAGCGGCGGGCGCCGGATGCACCACCTGCCCATTGCTGGATGAACACCTGTTCTGGCTGGCGAGGTTCAAGACGTCAGAGTCGCAGACCTGCTGAAGGCGCATGGAAGGCAAGCTGGCTGGCTATGTCCCAGGCCAACAACTGGTCGGGCGCTGTGGGGCTAGGGCGCGCTTACAGCTCGAACTGGAGGTCTACCAGGTCGGTGAGCTCCACTTCGAGGCCGTGGGCGCGGCGGCCGTTGTCGCGGAAGTACACCTCGCCCAAGGCCTCGGCGGCGATCTCGCGGAGCCCGTCCTCGCTGACGCCGGCCTCCTGGGCCTGAAGGAGACGGGCGGCGTGGCGGGGCGGCAGCGCGAGGGTGAGGTGACGCACGCGGGCCTGGTCGGTGCTGCCGGGGGCGGCGGTGTAGCCGAACCTCGCCTGGACATCGATCATGATGCCGCCGGTGGTGGCCGCGGCCTGCTTCGCCCGGGCGCGGACCTGGGGCTGCCAGCGGGCGCGGACCTCACGCTCGAGGCGGTCGGCGAGCTGTGGCCGGGGGGTTTTGATCTTGTTCTTCACGTACCGCTCGACGGTGCGCTGGCTGATGCCGAGCAGTTCGGCGACCGGCTTCGTCCGGCCTCCGTTCCTCTTGACGAGGTAGCGCATCTGCGCCCCGGCCGACTTGGGAACGGGTCGGGTAAACGCGCCCTGCACCGCCCTGTCGAGTTCTTCCGCGACCGTGACCATCGCCCCGTATCCCCCTACTCTCCGGTGTCCCTGGCGGCGTGCTCGCCGGTCTTGATATAGCGGGCGAGGTTGGCGACACGGCCGTCGGCGCTGAGCTGCTCGAGCACGTCCGCCCCCCACAGCACGCTCTGGGTGCCCTCGTGCTTGACCATCCCGGGCGAGACCCCCAGCCGGAACGAGCCCGGCACCGTCGTGCCGTCGGCGCCGTAGGGCAGGACATCCAGCGGGCTGGGTCCGTCGGCGGCGTACACGGCGCAGTCCGACAGGACCGCGACCGGGTAGCGGCCGGTGGCCGCCGCCAGGTTGAGCATCTTGCGGTGCATGTTGATCCGGGCCCGGGAGATGACGGCCGCGCGGATGTCCGGCCGCCAGGTCGGCCGGGCGAGAGCGGGCCAGGACTGCCCCGGCTTCCAGCCGCCACCGCGCGCCTTCTCCTGCAGCTTGCCGATGCCACCCTTGACGGTCATCTTGATCGCGTCCAGGACGATTCCCATCTCCGCATCACGGCTGCGGTAGCCGTCCATCGCCTTCAGGAACTCGTGAGGGGTCAGGTTCTCCGTGACGCCGAGGTCCGCCATGGTGGCGACGTAGGCGTCGCGCAGCCGCTTGTACCAGCCGTCCAGGAACCGGCCGGCCTCCGGCCGTACCCAGGCCTCAAGCGGGGTGACGTCGTAGCCGAGCTCCACGGCGTACGCCACCGTGGGGGTGGCGTACCAGGCCGGGCCCTGGGGACGTTCGCCGGTCGGGGTGAACGGGCTGGGCAGCAACGCGCCGTCGAGCTCACGCCATTGCTTTGCGACCTTCACACGGCCAAGGTCGACGTGGGAAAGGTCGACCAGCCAGGAACCGGGCAGCGCCGCATCGAAGATGGGGTTGGTGACGTGCACGGGCGGCGATGCCAGGCCCACGAGGGCGCCGTTGGCGGCCGCGCCGAAGGCCAGGTTCACGTCGATGCCGACCAGGTAGCGCTGCATGCACTCGCTGTCGGTCAGATCCCGCGCCCAGTCGTAGGCCTCCTCGAACAGCTTCTCGCCGGGGCCGCGCACGTGGAACCGGGGCAGGTCGGCCAGGACGGGGTGTCCGTCGGTCGCCTCGCACGGCGCCGGGTCCATCGGCTCCGTACCCAGCGACCCGGGCCGGTGCTCGCGGTGCCGCTGGCCGTCGGCGTCCGGGTCGCTCGCGCGGGTCGGCGGGCCCAGCGCGGTCATCAGCTCAAGTCCGGTGACGGCGGCGGAGCCGACAGGCGTCATCACCCGCATCGCGTACACGCCCAGCACGCGGGCGAGCTGCGCCGGCTCCAGCTGCGCGGCATGGCCCCAGGCGCGGTCATCAAGAGCGCGCCACGAGGGGATGCACAGCTGCACGCAACGCCGTCGGCCGCCCTGGGCGGGGCGGTAGATCCGCGCCCACGGCCCGAACCCGCGCTTGGTGAGCTGCCAGTTGGCACGCTTCAGCTGCTTGATGACCTTGTGCCCGTCCCCGAGCCGCCCGGCGAGCCGCTCCTCCTGCGACAGCGCAGCCGGCAGTCCGTACCGCTCGCACGCGGCCGGCGTGAGGACCAGCAGAGGGTCGGCGTCCTTCCCGCAGCCGTGCAGCCTCGCAGCCCCCAGCTGCGCCTCGGTCAGCGTCCACTCGACCAGGGCAGGCAGGGACGTGGCGGGTACGTCCAGGAGGAGGCCGCCGATGCCGTAGCCGGTCACCTCCCGGTCGGCGCCGGCGTCGAGGACGAGCAGCGGACCGTGCGCGTACGCGCCGCCGGGCGCGGGGTTGTTCGCCCGGGCGGCCTTCTTCCCCCCTGGGCGGCGAGATGTCTGCGACGGGCGGGCGGTACGCGCCACACGTGACGCGGCAGCCGGTGCAGGAACAGCGGTGCGGGCAGCGGGAGGGGTGCTGCCGGACGCGGTCTGGTCCGCCGCCTTGGTCTCCCCGCCCGTGGGCACGGGCGCCGCCGTGGGCGCCGGTCCGGTAAACGTTTCCGGCACAGCGCTGTCCTCCTGCGGTGCGCCGACGCTCTCGGCGGCGGGGGCCGGGTAGAGCTGCGCGAGCTGCTCCAGCAGGCGCGCGTACGCCTCCCGCTGCGGCGGCCGCGGCTCGGTCCTGCCCGACTCCCAGTCGCCGACGGTCGCGCGCCGCACGCCCAGAGCGGCGGCCACTTCATCAAGGGTGAGCGCATGGGCCTGACGCAGCCGCTTGCGCTGCGCCGGCGGCGGCAGCGCAGACCGCGACGCCACCAGCGCATCAACGGCGTCGAACAACTCGGACATGAGATACCTCCGCTCGCACCCTAGCCCATGAAACGAACTTATCGCGTACCTTTCACGTCCATTTTCCGCGCATCGAGCGTACGAAGGGAGTTGGGAGTGGTATGGTGCCCGCCTGGAAGCTCCCGCTACGGCCTCACCGCCCCGGCCTGCCCGGGGGCGCCGTCCCGCTTCGGACCGAGGAAGACCTGCATGACCGTGGCTGCTGTTGCCGCATCCGGCCGGCCTGAGAAGCGGCCGCTGTTCGCCGACCAGATCCAGGCCGTTCAGCGGCTGGTGCGGCATCTGCGGCGTGCGGGTACGCGCGGGCTGTACGTATCGGCGACAGGGACCGGCAAAACCCTGGTGTCCATCCGGGTGGCGGACGAACTCGGCGCACGCCTGGTGCTGTTCGTGGTGCCCACCCTGGACCTGGCGGCGCAGACGGCGCTGGCCTGGCGCCGGGACGGGCACGCCGAGCACATGGTGATCGTCTCCTCCCTGGATGCCGCGGGCCGGGACGATCTGCTGGCCGCCCGCGTCATGTCGACCACCGACCCGCACGCGCTGGCCGCGCTGATGTCGGTGGTGGGGGAGAGGGAGGACCAGATTCCGGCGCTGACGGTGATCTGCACCTACGACTCCCTGGACAAGATCGAACAAACCCAGAGCACGAAGTACGCGGTGCCGCCGTTCGATCTGGCGGTCATGGACGAGGCGCACCGGATCGCCGGCCGCGCCGACAAGAAGTGGGCCATCGTCAACGACGCGAAGCGGATCCATGCGGAGCGCCGCCTCTACATGACGGCCACCCCGCGCATCTTCGCCGCGCCGGAACTGGCCGAGTCCGCCGACACCACTCGCCCGCGCCGCCGCCGCGCCACGGCAGTGGCCGCAGACGCGTTCGCCAATTCCATGGACAACGAGGCCGTCTACGGCCCGAAGGTCTTCGAGTACCCGCTCGCCCAGGCAGTCGAGGACGGCCGCGCCGCGGACTACCGCATCGTGGTGCCCACTCTCACCGACGCCGACCTGCGCCGCCGCCTGAACCTCCCCACCCCCGCCACTAACCGCAGCACCGCCGAGGACAACAAAGACGACGGTGCGCTGCGCACCACCGCCCTGAACCTCGCGGTGCTGCGCGCCATGACCGAGCACGGTCTGAAGAAGGTGCTGGTCTACTTCAACCTCGTCTCCGACGCTCGCCGCTTCGCCCGCGAACTGCCCCACACCTTGCGCCTGCTCCGCCACACGGACCCCGACCTGTGCCCCGATATCACACCGCAGCTGTTCTTCGCCCACGGCGAGCACACCCCGGCCCAGCGCGCCGACATCTTCGCCGACTTCCGCGCCGCCGACTGCGCGGTCCTGGCCAACTCCCGCCTGATCGCCGAAGGCGTCGACATTCCCAGCGTCGACGCCGTCGTCTTCGCCGACCCCACCCGCAGCGTCATCCGCTGCGTCCAGGCCCTCGGCCGCGCCCTGCGCCTGGACGTCTCCGGCAAAACCGCCTCACTGATCGTCCCCGTCTACGTCCCGCCCGGTGCGGAGCCCGAGAACATCCTCGGCACCGCCTACGAACCCGTCTGGGCGATCGCCACGGCACTGGCCAGCCACGACCACCGCATCCTGGAGCGCCTGCCCGACAAGGCCAACCGCCTGCCCAAGGAGACCAGCGACGTGATCGAACGCCGCTGGCACTTCGACTTCACCGTCCACCCCGAGCGCATCGCCCGCGCCATGGACCTGGCATCCTTCGACCCCCGCGACCGGGCTGTCTCCCGCACCCGCCGCCTCGGCCTTGCCGCCGCCCAGTCCTACCACGACGAACACGGCCACCTCGACGTCCCCACCGACTACACCGACCCCACCGGCTACGCGCTCGGCACCTTCATCACCACCATGCGCGACGCCCGCACAGCCGGCCGCCTGGAAGCAGACTGGATCGCCGAACTCGACGCCCTCGGCATGATCTGGGACAAGCACGACGCCGCCTGGCGCGCCCGCCTGGCCGCCGCAGCCGACTACCTGCGAACCCACGGCCACATCGCCGCCCCCGCCACCACCCCCGTCGGCGCCTGGCTCGCCGAACAACGCCACCTCGCCGCCAAAAATCAGCTCGATCCGGCCCGCGCCGACGCCCTGACCGCCCTCGCCCACGACTGGCGCCTGCCCCACGGCGCGGATTGGCACCGCAAGTACCACCTGCTGCGCGCCCATCTCGCCGGCGGCGCCGACCTCGCCGCCCTCACCCACGACACCCTCCTGCAAGGTGTGAAGATCGGCTCCTGGCTGCACCGCCAACTCACCACCTGGCACGCCCTCCACCGCAGCCAGCAGCAGATGCTGACCTCCCTCGGCCTGACCCCCGCCAGCAACCCGCTCGCCCCGGCGCGCCGCACCCGCCGCACCTTCGAACAGACCGTCCAACTCCTGGAACTCTTCCTTCACCGCGAAGGCCGCGCGCCGACCGCCCGTGAAGAGATCACCGTCGACGGCGAGCGCGTCAAGATCGGCCCGTGGCTCGCCAAGACCCGCACCAAACAACGCGCCGGCCAACTAGCCCCCGAGCAGGAAGCCCTGGTCTCCTCCCTGTTCGACGGCGACTGGACCGATGACACCGCCCCGCCCGCCTCCCTCGGGTAGCGCGGAGCCGCCCCACCGGGCAGGCCGTCATGAAGGCAACCGTTCATTGAGAGGAAGGCCAAGGAGCCCGCACATGTAGCAGGCCCGCCAGATCCCGGTCCACGGCACACATGCACGCCTCCGGCGGCCTGCCAGAGGAGTGGAACAGCGCGTCGCCGAAGCAGCGCGCGAACTGGGCATCGACCACACCGAGGACGTCCGGCACCCCGGCCGGGCCGCCTGGAACAAGATTCGCGGCAACCAGGACGACTGCACGGCCACAGGGACTTGACAGCGGAGACTCACGGCCCGACTGGGCGGTCGAACCCCGGCCCGGCTGGGCCGTCGTATGCCCGGATGACCAGGTGGCGCCCCGGGCAGGCGTCTTCCACGCGTCGGCAGTGGGCCACCACGGCTCCCAGCGAACCGCCACGGCCGGTTCCGAACCCCATCAACTCGCCGGTGTCGGCGTCGTGGATCCGATAGTGGATGTCCTGGCTGATGGGCTTCACCTCCGCCAGGGGCACGCCGTTCCAGGTATCGGCCACGGCCACATCTCCTTCTTCGCCTCGGCGGCTGTTGCCCGTTCCGAAATCCATTCTGCCGACCAGCGCTGCCACGCGAAGAAGACCCCTGCCGGGTAGAGGCGGGCCTGTGGAGGCACATCCCCGGCAGCTCTGTGGAGTTGGCCGTCCCTGTTCGGCCCGCATCCAGCCCCGCGGCCCGCCAACTGACAACGGCCTTCGGTGTCTTCCCGTCAGTCGCGCTTCGGGTTCGTGCTTCTGGGTGAGATGTCGTGGTGGAGGGCGTCGATCTTCGCCCAGAGTGCGTCGCCCAGGTCTCGGACCTCGTCGGTGTAGTCGATCCCGCATTCCCGGGCCGCCTCCCGAACTCGGGCTACCTTCTCTGCCTCGGTGAGGGTGTCGGGGTCCCTGCGGGTGGCGAGGACGTCGTCGATGAGCGGGCCGAAGGTCCCGAATCGCTCAGCGCTCGACTGCTGTCTTTGCGCCGCTTCCTGGAGGAGCTGACGCTTGAGCTGTCCGTCGCGTGCCTGTCGCGCGGCGGCTTGCTGGACGTAGGTTTCGACGGAAACGTTGAGCTCGGCTGCGCGCTCGCTGATGAGCGCATGCTCTTCCGGCGAGAAGGTCACCACGACTTCGAGGTCCGAAGGCTCCGTGTCGGTCATGGCGCCCATGATGGCCCCCAGCTCTGACAGTTCCGGGGTTCGGCCCCCGTTGATCCCGTCCCGTGTCCCACGGGCAACGGCAGCAGGGTCATGACCAGGCTGGGCCAGTTCGCCGCCCAGTACGCCCTGGTTCGCGAGGCACGGGGCAGCACACGACAGACAGCACCGGCCAGCTCGCCGGGCAGGCCGGGCCCGGAGGGAGCGACGTCAGCGGCGTACCGGGCGGCGGCCCGCAACCTTGGCGGGCGGCGACCGCGCCGGTCATACCGCGGCACGCCCAGCAGGTCGAGGACTACCACCGCCTCATGATTACCTGAGCATCTGCCCGCCTCGGCACGGACCGCAGACCGCCAGGACCGCCTCGTCGCTGGACTGCCCCCGGTGGGGAAGACTGCGGACACATGCCGACTCAAGGGGAGGGGGCGGTGTTCGTGGCCGCGGCAAGTAGCGGGGATTCGGCGCTCAAGCGGGCCCGGAACGCACGGAACATGACGCTGGAGGAGGCCGCCGACGCGCTGAACGCGATCACGGGCGGGGCGACGGACGCGAGCCTGATGAGCGCGTGGGAGTCCGGTCGGCGCCGTACGGGCAAGCGGAACCGTGCGGGCCTGTGCCAGCTGTACCGCGAGCACCCGGAGGTGCTGTTCGCGCATCAGGATGGGGAGGCCACCAGCGTGCTGGAGACCTCCGGCACGGCCGTGGTGGTCAAGGTGCTCACCCGCTGGACGGACCTGGTCGAGGCGATGGTCGACGTCGTCGCCGGGGCGCGGGAGCAGCTGGTCGTCATCGGCTCCCGGTCGCGGGAGAAGGCGTATCTGGCGGCGATCGAGACGGCTGTGGCCCAGCACCCGGACCTGGTCCACTACCGGGTGCTGTACGGGCCCCCGCGGCACCGGGCACTCGCCGACCACCTGCTGCGGCTGCTGGAGCTGCGCGATCCGTCCGCGCGCCACAACGGGGTCAAGACGCTGCACATCGGGATGGTGGAGCCGACGGAGGCGCTGGAGCGGTTCTTCGTCGCGTCGGAGACCGCTGCGGTGGTGCCGCTGCCGTCGTTTCACGGGGCGGAGGGGTTCGACTGCGGCGTCTTACTCGGTCGCGAGGCGGCGGTGGGTCTGGTCCACCATGGGCGGGAGGCGTGCGCCTCGGCGCGGCCGGTGGAGACGATCGAGGCCGTCCGCGCGCTGCCGGTGCGGCACAACTAGGGGGCGAGGGAGAAGCGTGATCGAGGACCTTCAGCAGGCCAAGGCCCGTACGGCGTCCGTGGTCGAGCTGGCGAGCGAGCTGATCCGGCGGCCGAGCCGGGGCGGGATCGACGACTACGGGCCCGTCCTGGGCGTGCTGGAGGACTGGCTAACCGCTCGTGAGCTGCCGCACCGCCGCTTGCACGACGGTGCTGGCGAGTTGGTGGGGCTGCTGGTGGAGATCCCCGGCGGCCGGCCGGGCTCCTGGTGGACGCTGGACGCGTGCGTGGACACCGCCCCGTACGGCGACGAGACCGCCTGGTCCTTCCCCCCGGCTTGCGGCGACATCGTGGACGGCTGGCTGCGCGGCCGGGGGGCGGCCGATTCCAAGCTCGCTGCGGCGATGTTCTGCCACATCGCCGCCGACCTCGCCCCCCGCGCCGAGACGCTATGCGGCGGGCTCGCCGTGCTCTTGGACGTCGACGAGCACACGGGTGGCTTCGGCGGTGCCCGCGCCTACCTCGCCGATCCTGCCGCGGCCCGCCCGGCCGGGGTGATGATCGGTTACCCCGGTATGGACGAGGTGGTGGTCGGCGGCCGGGGCCTGTGGCGGGCGTCGATCGCCGTGCACGCCCCCTCCGGGCACTCCGGGTCCAGCAAGACCGTCATCGGCGCCATCACCCGGGCCGCTCACCTCGTACGGCTCCTGGACGCGGCCGAACTTCCCGGCGTGGTGGAGGGCGCGGGGTTCCCGCTGCCGCCGAAGCTGTCGGTGACCTCCTTCCACGGCGGCCAGGGCTTCTCCGTCACCCCGGACCGGGTCGACATCAACGTCGACGTGCGCACCACCCCGGCCTTCGACGCCCACGACGCCGAGACGCTGGTGCGCAAGGCCGTCGCCGAGCTCGACGCGGAGCTGCCCGCCCCGATGCCCACGGAGGTCACCCCGGTCGCTACGTGGCCGCCGTTCCGCCTGGCCGAGGACGAGCAGCCCGCCGCCGCCCTTCTGGGCGCCACCGCCGAGGCGGGGCTCACAGTCCGGTCGAAGACCGCGGGTCCGTCGAACATCGGCAACCTGCTCGCTGGCGAGGGCATCGCGGCCACGGCGGGCTTCGGGGTGCCGTACGAGGGGCTGCACGGCATCGACGAGCGCGCCCACCTGGCCGAGTTGCCGCAGGTCTACGCGGTGTACCAGCGGGCCGTCCTCGGCCTCCTGGGCGGCTGACGTCCCAACAGCGTCCCAACTTCCTCCCAAATCCGCTCCCAGCAAGTCCCCATCTTCGTCTCTGGGAACGGATCTTCGATCGCGGTGGCATAGAGGCAGCACCACTTCCACATTCACCGAGAACAAGGGAGGCCGGTCATGGCCGAGCGGACCATCGTCACCACCCAGCCCGCCGTCGAGGACACCGCCGTCGTGGCGCCGAGCACGGGCGGCTTCGCGCCGCAGGTCAGTACCCACCCGGTGGCGACCCTGACCCTGGGCCGTCAGACGTTCAACGACTCGGACAAGTCCAACTACTTCGAGGGCTGAGACGCCTGGACACCACCGAGCACCCTGGGGGCCGGCCGCTGCGGCGGTGCAGCCGCACGGTGTCGACGAAGGCCGCCCCGCGGGGGGGC
>NZ_JBFAYQ010000066.1:0-21449 GCF_040681345.1 Streptomyces sp. NPDC051776
AGGCGGGGATGACGCTCGCGGACATCGATCTCGTCGAGATCAACGAGGCGTTCGCGTCGGTCGTGCTGTCGTGGGCGCAGGTCTTCGACCAGGACTTGGAGAAGGTCAATGTGAACGGCGGGGCCATCGCGCTCGGCCACCCCGTGGGCGCGACGGGCGCCCGGCTGATCACCACGGCGCTGCACGAACTCGAGCGGGCGGACAAGGAGTTTGCGCTCGTTACCATGTGTGCGGGTGGCGCGCTGGCGACGGGGACGATCATTCAGCGGCTGACACCAGCATCCGTGCCGTGCTGCTGAGTGCCTGGGGGCCTCTGTGGTGGGCTGGACCAAATACCCCGGAAACCAGGCTCCCGGGGACCAGGGCCCCGGAGAGTTCCGGGAATATCTGGTTTGATCACGTAATGCCGTGGTCCGAGGCAGTCGGCAGGAGTCAAACAAGTTCGTCCTGCTCCGTTGAGTCGGGGCCCGTCTGCGGTATGGCCAACAACTGGCTTCCCAGCGCTCGCCGGGCCACGGTAACGAACTCCGTGGTGCTGGCGACCCGTGCACGGAGCGCTGCTGAGCGAGCTGGGGGTTCGAGCTCGGCGGCGCTGCCAGCCGTGTCTGGGCTGTCGTTCACGATGCGTGCATGCAGCCGAAACTCGTCACCTATGCTGCGGAGAACTTCAGCTCCCCGCTCCGCGACGTCGTCTGGCCCTACCAGCCGAACCCGGATGTACGCTTCATCCAGCGCCCTGCGCGCAGCGAATCCCGCTTCCCAGCGGCGCAGTTCCCTGAACGGCAGTGCGAACCATCCGTCGTCCAGGACACGGTAGGCCGCGTCAGCCTGGGACAAGAACTTCTCATACGCCTCACGGCGTATCTCCCGATGGTCGATCGCTCGCCGCTCGGCTCGTTCCTCACGGGCCAGGACGCTCTGGTGTCTTAGCTGCCGGCCGACCACCCATGCCGAAGCGACACCGGCCAATCCCGCAGCGCTCAGCGTGGACAGGGACGTGATCAGGGCCACCGCGACTGTGTCGTTCACGGCGCTCATTTTTCCTTGTCGGCGGACTCCCACGTCAGGGCTCTGGACACAGCCCAGAGTATTCCGGGATTGTCCGGTTGGTCATGTGATGCCGTGGAGCTTGAGGATGGTGGCGGGGGGTGGTGTGGGCGCGTCTGGCGCTGGCGGTGTTGGCCCAGCCGACGGCCCGCAGCGTGCCACGGACGATGTCGCCCAGGGTGGCCATGACGGCGGGGGTGTTGCGGGTGCCGATCGTGCGGGCGTCCTCGCCGAAGACGACGTCGCGGATCCAGTGGACGGCATTCTCGATGGTCCAGTGGCCGCTGGCCCAGGCGGCGATCTCGGCGGGGGTGGCCTGTTCAGCGGTCAGGTCGGTGACCGCGTAGACGATCTCCTGGGTCCACTTCTTCTCCCCGAGCGGGCGGCTTCGGCGGCGGATGCGTACGACCTGGCGGGCGTGGGGGAACAGAAGCCCGTTGACGCTGGCGACTTGCAGTTCACGGATCTCCTCCCGGCCGTGACCTCGCTCGGAGGTTCGGTGCAGGACCGGGATCTGTTTCCAGGGAAGGGATTTGAGCTGGCGGGCGAGGTTCTTCTGGTTGCCCTTGACACTGAGCAGGTAGTGGGCGCCGCGTTCCTCGACCAGGTAGTGGGCGTGCTCGCGCTGAGCGTGCAGAGCGTCGAGGGTGACCACGGCGTTGTCGAGGTTCTTGTCTTCGATCTGTTCCATCAGCGGCTGGAACTCGGGAATTTCGTTGGTCTTGGCCCCGACCTCGCGGGCGGCCACGGTCAGCGCGTCATGGTGGCGGACCGCGGAGAAGATGTAGAGCTGGGAGCCGTCGGGGCGCTTGGCGCCGCGCAGGCATTTGCCGTCGGCGGCGAACACGGCTCGCCTGTGTGGTGGCGGCGGGTCGAGACGGGCGGCACGCTGGGCCCGGCGCTGTTCTCGTTCGGGCAGGCCCTGGGGTGTCAGCGCGCTCGCTTCACCGGCGGCTGCCGTCTCGGCCAGGGCGGCCAGGCGCTGATAGCCGGCCCGGGTCAGTCGCCGGGACTGACCTTGGCGTAGGCGTCGCGCAGGGTCTTCTCGTCGGGGCAGCGAATCCGCCCGGCCAGTGGATCGTAGGGACATCCGAGGTCGGCCAGGGTCTGCTGATCGCAGCGGCGGACCCACTCGCCCACCGAGACAAGGGAGTTGTGGCCCACCGTGGTCATTGCGCAGACCCCGATCGCCAGCAGAGTGGCCAGTTGATAGCGCACTCCGCGCGGATCACGCGGGTCCGGCACCTGTGCCAGGACCTGCAGCAGCCCCTCGGGAACGACCAGGTCCGCGCAGGCGGGCGACGCGGCCAGACCGGGCGCGTCCGGGCACGCAACGGACATGGGGGAAGATGAAGCGACGAGCACGGCACCCTTGCAGATCGTGGCAGCGTAGAGAACTCCATGATCCACACGTGCCGTGCTCGCCCTGTATCCGGGACCCGCCGGCGTTGATGGTGCGCACCGGTACCTGGAAGCGCAGCCCGTCCACGGAGGCGAGCAGCCCGTCACCCCAGAACTTCACGATTGGGATATCGGCATGGGCGGCGATGAGAGCGGCGTTCGCCGCGGTGATGGTGTCGGCGCGCAGGTAGTACTGGTCGACGTGCACGCGCCGGGCCCGGGTCAGGGCCTCGTAGCCGGGGTTCACGACCGGAATCAGGCCGATGTTGCACGCCTCGGAGACGAGCAGCGCGACCATGGAGGTGGGCAGGTCCTTCATCCGGGTCGTGCGGTCGCCGAGGTGGACGAAGGCGTCGAGGAACCCGGTCCAGGCGTTCACCTCGAAACGAAAAGTCTGGCAGGTCGATCTTCGGGAGCATCTTCTCGACCCGCCGGCGCAGCCAGGTCAGCGACTTGGGCTCGCCGAGCGCGCCGAGTTTGTCGACGTTCAGCTTCACCCGCCCGTCGTCCTGGACCTCGATGGACACCTTCGCCGCCGGCCCGGCCTCCGCGAGGCGTTCGGCGAGCTGCTTCCATCCGGCGTCCAGGCCGCGCACCAGCTCCGCCAGGTGCTCGGTGACGGGCATGTCCAGGCTCAGGGCCGCCAGGACGTCCTCCTCGACCGCGTCCCAGTCCGGGCCCTCCAGCAGGCGGGCCCGCGGGTTGGACCAGCGGTGCGAGGGCGAGGCGAACACGTCGCGGTTGTTCAACGCCCGGTGCAGCTGCTCCAGCACGCACACCACGTACGCGTCCCGGTCGACCGATCCCTGCGGCAGGTCCGGGTTGGCGTACACAGTCTTGCGCCACACCGGCGGCACCAGCTGGTCGTCCACCTCGCGCGGCAGCAGCGGCTTGATGCCCACCTTCCGCCGCGCCAGCGCCGGAAGACCCCGCACCCCGGCCAGGACCCGCTTGCCCGCGCTCGCCGCGTCCAGGGCCTTCGACTCGCCCAGCAGCGCGAGGAACGGGCGGACCGTGGCGTACCGGGTCGCCAGCGCGGCCCGCATCGCGACATCGGCCGTGTTCTCGTCCTCGGGCACCAGCGTCACCACGGTCGCCGCGGCGGTCGTCACCGCCACCCGCGGGCCGACTTCCTCCAACGCCGCCCACAGCGCGCCCACGTCCAGGTCCGCGCCGTGCTCCTCGACCAACTCCAGCTCCTCGACCAGCACCGTCCACGCGCGGGCGATGAGCCGGGACGCCTTCTCCAACTGCGGCAGCGTCGACAGGCGCTCCTTCTCCGTCTTGCGCTTCGCGGTGTTCAGCAGCCGGGCGGCCATCAGGACCTGGAACAGGTCCAGGGTCTCATCGATCGCCTTCGCCTCCAGGTGCCGCATCACCGCGGTCAGCATCGCCGTGCGCTTCGGCTCCGCCGCCCGCTCCAGCAACGGCGCCTTCGACCCCAGCGCGTACCGCGCCAAAGCGGCCATCCGGTTCGGCGGGATTTGCGACAGCCTCAGCCGCCCGAGCCGGTACGCGCCGATCTCGTCCACCCGCTCCAACGCCCGGGCGAACGCCGTCCCCGTCGTCCGCGTCGGCGGCCGGCGCAGCCGCTCCAGCTCCGAGAACCGCGCCGCCTCCGGCGTCTTCAACGTCGCCACCAGATCCCCGGGCAACGCCGGGTCGGCGCGACGGGCCGCGCCCGCGACCGTGGCGTGCAGCCGCTTCTCCGCGACCTTCCGGGCCTCCGACACCTGCCGCGCCAGCACACTCACCCCGGGCAGCAGCACCCGGTGACGGCGCAGCCAGCCCACCGCCTGGTTGAACAGCGCCACCGGCCCCTCGGCGTGCGTCCACGCCCGCCGTGCAGGAACGTCCGGAACCGCCGCGACCACTCCGCGTCCTCGTACTCGCGGTACTCGTAGGCGTCCCGGATCTCCCACGCGTGCTCGTACGCCGTCTTGGGCCGCTCGGTGTACCGCTTCACCAACGACGCGTCCTCAATGCCGAGCTGCGCGGCGAGATGCTCGACCACCTGCCACGGCGCATCGAGCGGATCGTCCGGGAGGAACCGGCCGATGTAGCGCACCGTGCACATCTGAAGGGCGAAGCCGAGTTGGTGGTGCGCTGAGCGGCGCCGCGCGATCAGATCGCGGTCGACGTCGTCCAGGAAGAAGAACCGCTCCAGCTCGGGGCGGGTCGGCTCCTCGGCGAACTTCCCGTACTCGTGGTCCGAGTGACCGCCCGCCGCCGCCCGGCCGTCTTGGCGGCGCTGCCGGACGGCTCGTATCTCACGCGGCTGGGGACGCTGAAGGTACGCGTCATCGACTCGGCGGTCACGATGGTCACCGCGGACGGCACGACGCTCCATGAGCAGTACCGGATTGCCACCACGCTGCTGGATCACCGCAGGGACCCCGCCGAGACACTGGTGCGGCTCTACCACGAGCGGTGGGAAGCCGAGTCGGCCTACTACGCCCTGCGTCACACCTTGCAGCAGGGGTTCGTACTCCGCTCGCAGGACCCTGCCGGTCTGGAACAGGAGCTGTGGGCTCAGCTGCTCGTCTATCAGCTCTTGCGGATGGCCATGGTCGATGCGGTGGAGTCCCGACCGGGCATCGACGCAGACCGCGCCAGCTTCACCGTGGCTCTGGAAGCGGCACGTGACCAGGTCATTCTCATCAGCATGAACGGTGCCACGACCGCACAGGACCCCTTGGTCGGTCGCATCGGAACAGCTGTGCTGGAGACCCTGCTGCCACCACGACGCCCGCGCACCAGTGCCCGCTCGGTGAAGTCCGGACGCACGCGTTACCCCGTCCGGCCCACCGAGCCCAGACCACGCCAGAGCACAACAATCACCGGCTTGACGGTAACTCTCCGACCGGCCCCCGCAGCGCCGCCCAGCTCCGTGCACGATCGCCGGGAAGACCAGCGCAAGGCGGTCACCGGCTTCAGGCGGATGGGTTCGGGCAACAGGAACAGAGTGTTCCATCTGATGGCGGCCGATCCCGAACGCGCCTGGCGTCCCCGGGAAGTCACCATCGCTCTGGGGATTCACAGCGCGGCAAGCTTCGCGACCCAGATGAGTCAGTGGGCGGCCGAGGGCCTCCTGAAGAAGATCGCCTATGGGACCTACACGCTCGCCGACGAGTGGAAGACGACCAGTTTGACGGCCGCAGCGGACGCTTAACTCCGTGGCATTGCTTCGACGCCGCGGTTCTTCAGTTCGGTCAGGACCCGCAGCCAGTGCTTGGCGCCTTCGCCGCCCTCGCCGCCGGTCCATAGCCCCAGGATGTCCCGGTGCCCTTCGGCGGTGACCGCAAGCGCCATGTAGATGGGGCGGTTGGCCACCTGGCCGTCGCGGATCTTCACGTTCACACAGTCGATGAAGAGGACCGGGTGGACACGGTCCAGCGGACGGGCCTGCCACTCGCCCATGCCCTCCATGACCGCGTCCGTGATGGTGGAGATGGTCTGCTTGGACACCTCAGCCCCATAGACCTCGGCCAAGTGGGAGGAGATCTCCCCGTGGGTGAAGCCCTTCGCGGACAGGGACAGGACCATTTCGTCGACGCCAGTGAGCCGGCGCTGGTGCTTCTTCACGATCTGCGGCTCGAAGGCGCCGTCCCGGTCTCGGGGCACCTCAACGCTGACTGGGCCGACGTCGGTCAGAACGGTCTTGGACCGCTTGCCGTTGCGTGAGTTGCCGCCGTTCTTCCCCACCGGATCATGCCGGTCATAGCCCAGGTGGTCGGCCATCTCGCCCTCGAGGGCGGACTCCAGCAGCCGCTTCGTCAGCTGCTGCAGCAGCCCGCCCTCCCCGGTCAGCTGCAGCCCCTCGGCCTGGGCCCGGGAGACAAGCTCCTCAACGAACCGGTCGTCCACCGCTGACGAAGCGGCCTCGCTCTCCGACGGCGTCGCTATGTTCTCGCTGGTCACAGGTGCACTCTTCCATGATCGGGAGTTACACCGAATTTCTTACAGTCCCTCTTGGCGGACTGGGCGCAGGACGAGATTCGCCAGGGGCCGCTTCGGATCAGGACGTCGTAACCCTGCGCATTGGCCGTGGTGCGGTTCCCCCTCATCTAGAGAGAGGAGTCGCATTGGGGTGGTCGTGGATCCAGGAGAGGCCGCCGAGGTCGAGTCGGTGGCGGGCGCGGGTGACGGCGACGTAGGCGAGGCGGGCTTCGGCGTCGTCGATCGGTCCCGGCACCGGTTGACCGGTCTCATCGAGTTGGTCGCTGTCCTTGGGCGGGAGGAAGTCGTCCCCGATCCTCACCGCTGACCATTCCCGGCCTTTGGCTTTGTGGGCGGTGGAGACCATCACGTCGGCATCGTGTTCCTGGGAGAGTTGATCGACTGCGGCCGGGATGGCGTCGGGTCCGTGGTGGTCGATCAGGTCGACCAGGGGCTGGAGGTCTCCCCCGGCAGGGTCGTGCTCGGCGTAGTCCTGCAGTTCGCTCCAGGTGCGGAAGAGGACCAGTTCGGGGTGGGAGGTGCGTCGTCCTTCCTTGAGGTCGCGGGCGGCGAGTGCCAGGGCTCGAAGGCTCTCCCCTCCTCCGACCAGTGCTACTTGCTGGTTGGCTTCAAGGAGTCGGATGACCTCGGCGATGGCGCCGACGTTGGAGCGGCACAGCACCGCGTCGGGGTGGTCGACGGTGGTGAGTTCGGTGGGAATGGTGTCGGTGCCGTTCAGGCGGATGGGAGCGTCTGCGATGGCCAGCCAGCGGTTGGCCTCTGCGGCGAGGTCGGGGCCGAAGCGGAAGGATTTGGAAAGGGTGAGGGCGGTGCCTTTGAAGCCGGTCATCACGTCTTTGGCGCCTCGCCAGCCGTAGATTGCCTGGGCCGAGTCTCCGACCATCACCAACTGGGCGTGGTCGCGCTGGTTGTTGAAGACCTGCTCGAGGACGGGGTTGGTGTCCTGGGCTTCGTCCAGAAGGAGGAAGTCGGCGTCGATCCTGGGCTCGGTCAGAGCCCACATCTTCAGGTAGTGGTCGTGGTCGAAGCGGACCACGCCGTTCTCGGGATGTTGCAGGTCGGTCCATGCTTTGGAGGCGAAGGGCAGGACAGCCTGGGCGAGTTGAGTGTGAAGTTCTGGGGCTTCGAGGCCGCGCAGGTGTGGGAGGTGGTGGCGGGTGAGGGCAGGTTCGGCTGTGTGGCAGTAGCGCGTCACGGTGCGCAGCGTGGTGTGGGAGAGGACGAGGGGGGTTACGTCGCGGTCGCCGATGCGGACGGGTTTGCTGATGCCGAGGTCCTGGCCGCTTCGCCAGGCGGGTCGGCGGGGGCCGTTGAGGCGGGCGGCGTAGCGGTGGCCGAGGGCGGCGAAGGCCAGGGCGTGCGGGGTTTTGCAGATGACGGTGCGTGGGAAGCGGCGGGTGGCTTCTTGTGCGATGGCTTTGTTGAAGGCGAGGTAGCGGCCGCGGCGGCGGGTTCCGGTGGCGAGCAGAGCCAGGGTGGTGGTCTTTCCGGTGCCGGCTCCGGCTTGGAGCACGAGGTGGTCGCCTTGGTTGAAGGCATCGGCAGCGGCTGCCTGTTCGTCGGTGGTCTTGAGCAAGGGGTGGCTCCGGGTGGGTTTGCAGCGCGTGGTCCGGCAGGGCTGCGTTGCCGGAGCGGCGGCCGCCGGCGGGGGCGCAGGGTGGTCAGGTGCGGGCGGAGGGCGCCTTGGCCCGGGAGTGGGGTGCGAGGTTCGGCAGGCGGGGGTGGATGTGCTGGTGGTGGATGAGTGGGTCGAAGGGCTCCCACTCGGTGACGGCGATGTCTGGAGCGTGGGTGGTGGGGTGTTGGGCGCAGTGTTGGGAGCGCCAGCGGATCTGCTCGGTGTAGGGCAGGTGGCTGATGTCGTAGACGGCCATGGTGGTTGCGGGTAGGGCGAGTTGGCCGCGTGACGCTGTGGCTGGCTGCAGGGTCCACGTTCCGGTTGGGGCGTCGGTAGTGAGGAGGGGGTTGGTGCAGCGGCCGCGTCGGCGGGTCTGGGCGATGCATTGGATGTCCTCGATCGGGCGCGCGGCGAGGTAGCGCACGTAGAGGAGTTGCACGACCGGTCGCTTGGGGCGGCACGTGGCGGTGGGGTGGATGTCGGCTGGGGCGGTGGGTGGGGTGAAGGTTCCGGCGTTCAGGAGGCGACGGGTGTTCATGGCGAGGCCGCGGCGCACCTCGGCCAGGAGCGGCGTGCAGGGGCGGGGGGTGTCGCGGGCGGGGCAGAGCAGGTGGTGGGTCAGGCGGCACCAGGCGGTGCCGTCGTCTGCGGGGTGGGCGATGCCGGAGCTGATGTGCCATCGGCAGTTCGCGGGGACTGCTGAGGTGGGCAGTTCGCGCGGGTGCAGGGGAACGGGCCGGTGGTCGGTGCGGTGGTACCACTCGAGGAGGTTGCCGCAGTCCCGGCAGCGGGCGGTCTGGCCGGCGCGCAGGAGTGGGCTGGTACAGGTGGAGACGCGCAGGGCTCGTCGGCGCCGGCCGGTGGCCAGGCTGCCGTCCCAGCGGTGACTCGGTGAAGAGTGGGTGGGGCACATGGCGGTGAACGTGCCAGGCGGCGCGCCGCTGAGGGTGCGTCGGTGCCGTGGTGTCCCGCGAACGGCCCAACCGTGCGGGACGTGCATGCGACCAGTCGTTCACATATTCGCGCCTGGTACCGGTTCGGGTGGTCCCTGGATCCGTTGCCGGAGGCGGTCAGGTGACGGGCTTTTCGGGTGGCTCATGGCCCTGGCACAGGGCGCCGAAGAGTTCGTCGAGCGGGGTGTTCAGGGCGTGAGCCAGAGCGTGCCAGGTCTTCAGAGTGCCGATGGTGCGGCCTTGTTCGATCTCGATGAGAGTGCGCCTGGCCAGGCCGGTGCGGTCGGCGAGCTCGTCGTAGGTCCATCCCCCCGCTCGGCCCGCAGGCGCGCCAGCTCAAGGCGTAGCGCGTCGAGGTCCGGGTCGGGCGGGAAGATCGTCACGGCACCATCCGACGGTGCAGACACCTGCCCTGTCAGTGCAGACCTCTGCCCTATTTGTGCAGGCGAGCGGCCCTACGGCAGGGCAGAGGCGAGGAAGACTCACGTCTCCTGCTCCGTTTTGCCGCCCCGCGTGACCCAGTGATGGTCGCGGACTGGGTCAGCTTCACGAGGTCGGCTCCGCGGGTTTGGGCGGTGGGCTGCACTGTCCGGGGTCGAGCACGATCGGGGCCTTACGCTGATCGGCAAGTGAAGACAAGGGCCCCCGCGCCTGACGCAGTTGACGTCCGGTGCGGGGGCCTTCCTGACGGCGCGGGCAGCAGCTCGCGATAGGGCCCCGGCATGCGACCGCCTGGGCTGGATGGGGCACGCTCAAGGGCCCTCGAGTGGGTGCAGGCCTGGCCGGTGCCGTGGTGGCTGGGCTGGCCGGAGATCTACACCGCGTGCGGGCCGGTTACCGGTATTCCGTGGCGATGTTGGTGGAGCGGTCTACGGCGGTGCACTTGGCCTGTGTGCGGCTGTTGGAGGTGGTGATGGTGAGGTTGTTGGGGTTGGCGCAGTTGTTGCTCTGGCGGCCTTCTTGCGCGGTGTTCTGCTGGAAGAGGGCGGCCGTGCTGGAGCCGCCTTCGGCCTTGGCTCCGCCGCCGATGTCGGCTGTGTGGAGGTTGGCGGAGCCGTCCACGGTCTTACAGCCCACGTTCGACCGGCTGCCGGTCAAGTCGATATCCGTGAGCGGGAAGTTGGGGTTGGCGCAGGCGTTGTTCTGCCGGCCTTCCTGAGCGATGTTCTGCTGGTTCAGGTTGCCACCTGTGGTGGAGCCTCCTTCGGCGTGGGCGCCGCCGCCCTTGATGAAGGTTTTGTGGTTGAAGGAGAAGTCCTTGTTCCCGCAACGCGTTCTGACCCGGCCTCCTGTCACGGTGAGTTGCGCGTCGCTGTTGCGGTTGTTGCAGCTGTTGTTCTGCGGTCCTTCCTGGGCGATGTTCTGCTGGCTTACATCGCCAGTAGCGCTGCCGCCTTCGGCTCGGGCGCCGCCGCCCTTGACCCACGTGTGCTTGCTGAAGGAGGCGTCCTTGTTCCCGCAACGGCCCTCGAACCGGCCCCCGGTCACGGTAAGTCCGCCAATACGCTCGTTGCTGTTGTTGCAGTTGTTGTTCTGCCGGCCTTCCTGGGCGATGTTCTGTTGGATCACATCTTCGCCTGCGCTGCCGCCTTCGGCTCGGGCGCCGCCACCTTTGATGAGGGTGTGCTTGCTGAAGGAGGCGTCCTTGTTCCCGCAATGGCTGGTCTCACGGCCGGGGTCCAGGGTCGTAGAAGGGAAGTTGGGGTTGGCGCAGTTGTTGTTCTGCCGGCCTTCTTGAGCGGTGTTCTGCTGCTCCAGGCCTGCGGTAGCGCTGCCGCCTTCGGCTCGGGCGCCGCCGCCTTTGATGAGGGTGTGCTTGCTGAAGGAGGCGTCCTTGTTCCCGCAACGGCTCGTCTCCCGGCCCCCTGTCACATCGAGGCCCGCGGAATTGGGGTTGGCGCAGGTGTTGTTCTGCAGCCCTTCTTGGGCAAAGTTCTGCTGGACCACGCGGCCGGCCGTAGCGCTGCCGCCTTCGGCTCGGGCGCCGTCGCCCTTGACCCACGTGTGCTTGCTGATGGAGACGTCCTTGTTCCCGCAATGGCTCGTCGCCTCGCCACCAGCGGTCAAGGTCGGAGAGAACAAGTTGGTGTGGGCGCAAGTGTTGTTCTGCCGGCCTTCCTGCGCGACGTTCTGATGATCAGCGACCGGTGCATCAGCGGACGCTGAACCCCCTTCTGCCCGGGCGCCGCCGCTCTTGATGCGAGTGTGTTTGTTGAAGGAGGCGTCCTTGTTCCCGCAACGGCTCGTCTCGCGGCCAGGCACCAAATCAATACGAGGGCGGTTGGGATTGTTGCAGGTGTTGTTCTGCCGACCTTCCTGGGCGTTGTTCTGCTGCTCGGCGGAGCCTACCGCGCCGCCGGTGGCTTCGGCGCCAGCGCTCTTGACCCAGGTGTGCTTGCTGAAGGAGCGGTCCTTGTTCCCGCAACGGCTCCTCTCCTGGCCACCGGTGACGTTCGTGCCGATCGAGAAGTTGAGGCTGTTGCAGTTGTTGTTCTGCCGGCCTTCTTGCGCGATGTTCTGCTGATCCAGGCCTGCGGTCGAGGTACCGCCTTCAGCTCGGGCGCCGCCGCCCCTGATACGGGTGTGCTTGCTGAACGAGGCGTCCTTGTTCCCGCAACGGCCTTCCACCAGGCCCCCCGCCTCCACCGTGAGGAACGCGTCATTGGGGCTGTTGCAGTTGTTGTTCTGCCGCCCTTCTTGGGCGATGTTCTGCTGCCACACATTGCCGCCCGTACTGGAGCCGCCGTCGGCTCGGGCGCCGCCACCCTCGATGAGGATGTGCTTGCTGAAGGAGTGGTCCTGGTCGGTGCAGTGTCCCTCTACCCGGCTGCTGTCCACGGTGATGTCCGAGTCGTTGGGGTTGTTGCAGTTGTTGTTCTGCCAGCCGCGTTGGGCGGTGTTCTGCTGGGCAATGCTTGCGGTCGAGGAGCCGCCTTCGGCTTCTGCGGGGCCGTTGTGGATGTGGGAGAACGCGGTCAGGGAGCCGTCGGTGGTCACGCACCGGCCCGTTACGCGGGCATTGGTGAGCGTGACCTCATCTCCGGCGTCCACCCCGGTGTTGGGGTTGTTGCAGTTGTTGTTCTGGCGGGAGGATTGTGCGGTGTTCTGCTGGAAAAGGGCCTCTCCGGTGGAGGACCCTCCCTCCGCCCGCGTCTTTGCCTTCGTCTTCCCGTGGGTGGAGCCGGTGTCGGCGAGGGCCGTTCCGGTTCCTGCTGCTGCTGTCCCTCCGCTGACCGCCAGGACCAGCATGGTGGCGGTCGCGATCTTGTGTAGCCGCATCCCCGTTCTCCTTCTGTCACTAGCCGGGTAAGCCGTCACGCCCCCTTTCATGCTGAACGTCGTTCCGGTCTTCTCGGACATGGTCCCTAATGGTCCCTCACCCTGACGGCCCAGGCCTTTTCTCTCGGGGTGCGCCCAGGGAAGTGTTGCGAAGCCTTTGTGGGTGTCGGCGTGCAAGTGAACGTGCACTGGCTTTATCAGTGAGTGCTGACACCGGTTGTCGATCGGGAGCGACAGCGCCCGGTGTCCCACAGAACGCTGTGAATGCCTCCGTAGTGCCGATGCGCTCGGGACAGGCGGGCGGCGGCATCGAGCCGGTCGTCGACACCGTCGTCACCGCGGCCGCTGTCAGTGCTGAGTGCGGCGCCTGCTCGGGTGGCGAAGCTGGTCAGTCCCTCGATGACGGCGGCGCGCACCGCGGCCGGGTCCCCGGCCTGCACGGCTTGAAGGAGGTCGGTGGGCACGTACTTGCGTCCCTGCTGGGCGGAGCGGGCCAACGTCTCTGCGGTGCGGATGACTTCGGGTTTCAGGTCTGCGGTCGTGCCACGGCCACGCCCCAGCGAGCGGCGCGAGTTGCGGGGCAACAGGCCCGCGGCGCGCCAGCGTTCGAGCTGGTACACCGACACCTTCACTCCACGGGCGGCCATCCTGGCGATGATCTGGGCGTCGGCGCCGGTGGACGGTGTGCGGGGCATGTCCGGATACAACCCCGCGAAGTTCGCCACGGCAAGAGGCGCAGCGCATGAGGTCATGAGGTCTCGCTGTTCACCCTGGTACGGCGTAGCTCAGGTGATTGACTCGGCGGCCTCCGCCACCTCGCGAACAGTCTCCGCCTATCGCGAACGGTCACAGCGGGGCGCGCTCGCCCAGGCGGCTGGCAAATGCGCTCTCGGGCGCAGCATGCGGGGCGTCGCCATAGCATGGCAATCCAGGTGAAAGGGTCTGTCGTGCCAAGATCAATTTGGAGAGGTGTTGTCTCATTTGGCCTGTACCGTTGACTGAACTACAGGACGTATATTCGCAGGTCAGAGCCTGTATCTGCTAGCTTCCGGCTGTGCTTGAGACCGGTGATTCCGCCCGGGATCTGGCGAGCTTCGTGCTGCCGGAGACTGGTGCGCTTGCGGAGACGGGTGACCCCGCCCGCCCCTACGTACTGCTCGACTCACAGGGCATCGTGGTTGTCCCCGTGATGGCGTTCTTCGCAGAGCTGCGGGCCTGTGCACGCCCTCCGGCAACGATCCGCTCGTATGGGATGGACCTGTTGCGGTGGTGGCGGTTCCTGTCCGGTTGGGGGATCGCCTGGAACCGGGCAACCCGCGTGGACGCGAGGGACTTCGCGCGCTGGATGCAGATCGCGCCGAAGCCGGTGCGAGTGCACTGGCGCCGCCGGGCCTCCGGCGAGAGCCAGCCCGTCCGATCGGTGCGGTCAGCGACGAGCGTGCCGAATCCGGTGACCGGGCGGGCCTCGCCCGGCAGCCTGTACTCGGTGTCGACGCGGGCTCACTGCGAGACCGTGCTGCGGTCCTTCTACGCCTTCCACTTGGAGGAAGGCACCGGCCCGATCATAAATCCGTTCCCTGCGGCACGGGAGCGGCGGCTTCTGCCGGTGGCGGCCGGCAGGTTTTCCCGGCTCTCAACGGGCGGGCGGTATCGCCCCCCGGTGCCACATCGCTTACCCCGACGGATTCCCGATGATCGCTTCAATGAGCTGTTCGCCGCTGCGTCACAACCGGGATCGAGCGCTCCTGGCTTTCTGGGTTTCCAACGGGGCCAGGGCGAGCGAGCTGTTGACCAGCCGACAGCGCGACGCGCTGCCCGGCGAGCAGCTGCTCGGGGTGATCCGCGCTTCCGTCCGCCACTCCATCGACTCACTCTCCACCCTCCAACCAACGACCAGTTCGCAGTTGGCGGGTGCGCCGCGGCCCCGCCCGCGTCCCCGGGGCCACCGCTGACAGTGCCACCACCGTGGCGGTGCTGTCGCCCGGTACGGCAGCCGCTACGAAGCGGGGGGCGGGCGCAGCTGGTTGGGGTTTTCGCGTCCTCCGGGGATGCGGATGATGACGACAAGGCATGGTTCGGTTTCGCCGGGACCTTGGACGGGTTCGATCCAGATACTGTCGAAGAGGTTGGCGGCGCCTTCGGCGTCGACGGTTTTGTCCAGGGCGAGCAGGATGGCGAAGCCGGCGTTGGTGTTTTGGTATTCGGCGGCTTGGGCGACGTATTGGCGTAGTGCGGTTTCGCTGGCGTTGTCTTCCTCGATTTTGCATTCGACGTTGAATTGGACGGCGCCGAAGGAGATGAGTATGTCGGTTCTTCCGCCTGCCTTGTCGATGACTTCTGAGTTGATGACGCTGAAGAGTGCTGAGAACTGTAGAACTTCTCGGTAGTGCTGGTGGAATAGAGCTTCGTCTACTTTTTGCTTCTTGCCGTCTTTATCTCGCTTGCGAAGGTGTTCGGTGTAGGAGCCGCCCATCTTCCGCCCGATGTCGTAGCAGAGGTAGGCGTAGCGGATCGTGGTTTCGAGGAGAGTGGTGAACTCGTCGGCGATTCCGGGGAGCCAGTCGCGGGAGTTTTTCAGCTGGTTGAGGAGCCTGGCCTGGAGGCGGGCGTACTTGGGGTCGGCGATGGCCGCGAGGGCGTCGTCGTGGGTGCGCAGGCCCAGTTCCAGGCGGTCGAGGACGTGCTCGGGCGTTTGGTCAACGAACGCAGCGAAGTCGTCCTTGATTTGGTGTGCCAGCCGCTGCCAGCGTCGCGCTTTTCCCGGATCACTCGCTTGATCGGTGGAGTTCTCGCGGGTCTTGGTGCGGTGGAGGAGGGCGGCCTGGAGTTGCTGGGCCGCGGGATCGTCGCGGAGTTCTTCGTCGTGGGCCAAGGCGTGCTGGAGGAGGCGCTGACGGTGCTCGTGCTGGAGGAAGGCGTCCTCGATGACGGGGGCCACCAGGGTCTCCACGGCGGCAGCCGCGGGGGTGTCGGTGAGTACGGCGATCGTGTTGTGCGCGGTGTACGCCCGGAGCAGCGCGGTGAGGATGCCGTGGCCGCCTTCGTACCAGGGGTCATCGTGTGCGAGGTGTGCGGCTGCGCCGTCGAGCATGACGGTGAGTTCTGACCAGGCGATGACGTCGTTCTGGCGTGGTCGTGCCCAGGCCGGGGTGTGGGTGCGGTAGCGATAGTCCCGGTAGAGATGGAGGGTGTCGCGCAGGGTGGATGCCGCGGTGTGGACGCGTGCGGGGGCGTCGGGGGCGGACAGGCCGAGGACGGCTTCGATGGCGGCGTGGTAGAGCTGGGCGTCCAGGCGGTCGGGGGCGAGGGTGATCAGTTCGGTCAGCCGGTCCTGGGTCTTGTGGAGTTGTTCGGCCATGGGCGCGTGTTGGTCCTGTTCCAGGGCCTGGCGCAGGTCGCCGAGGGCGAGTTCGAATGCGGCGTCCCGGCAGGTGCGGTCGAGCATCAGGCAGCGTTCGAGGGCTTCGCGGAGGCCGGCACCAGGGTGGTGGGCGTCGAGGACGCCGAGGAGACGGGGCAGGCGGGTGGCCATTGCTTCGGGAAGGGCGGCTGGGTCCTCGGTTGCTTCGTCCAGGGCGCCGAGGAGACGGGCGGCCTTGGTGACGCCGGCCAGGGTGAGTTGGACGAGACAGTCGGCGGCTTCCACCCCGATGAGGCCGGGGCAGGGTCGTCGTCGGCGTCCTGGGCTTGCTGGAGGCGGGCGAGTAGCACGCGGGTCAGGGGCGTGCCGAGTTCACGCGCCAGGGCCGGGCGGCCGGCGAGGGTGTCGGTGGCGCTGGCGAAGGCGGCGTGGTTGTTGTTGGTCCGAAGGCCGTTGAGGACGGCGTCGTACAGCGGCTTGCATGCTTCGGTGCCGCAGGTGTCGAGGTGGTGTGCGGTCGCCTGGATGAGGTGGTGGAGGAAAGGGCCTTGGGCGAGGTGGTCCGCGGCGCCGAGGACGGCGTCGAGGCCTCCGAGGTCCTCCACTGTGGGGCCGGCTCGCAGTTGGGGGCGGGAGGCGTGCGCTGCCCACTGGGCCAGGCGTTCGTCGATGTCGTGCACGGCGCCTCCTCCCCTATCGTCGCTGGATGCCGCTGGTGGGCTGGCCTAGAAGAGCTGTCGTTTGTCTGGGCCGGTCACGGTGCGGTCATCGGGGAAGATCTCCCAGACAGCGTCGTCGATCGATGTGATCACGATCTGGATGCCGGGGTCGTCTGCCGCGGTGTCGTACAGGGTCTTGATGGCCTGGCGCGCGTTGTCGTGGGAGAGCTCTTCGGCTGTGGGCGCGTCGATGAGCAGCAGGCCGGGGTGGGACATGATTCCGCGTTTGCGGCCGACTTTGATCATGCCGATGATGGCTGCGATGCGCATGCGCAGGCGGTCGGTGGGGCTGAAGGCCTTGAATGGGTGTTTGGCGCCTGTCTTGCGGGCGTTGAGGTTTCCGTTCAGGCTCAGGTCGACACTGGTCAGGTTCGCTACACCCAGGTCGTGCGCGATGTTGACGATCTCATCGTTCAGGTCGGCGAACAGGGCCTTGCTGTGGTCGGCGACCACCTTCGACAACACCCCGGCGGCTGCGTCAAGGATGTCCTCGCCTTCGACGAAGTAGTCCTCGGTGTCCGACGGGCTCGTCGTTGCGGTGACGTAGTCACCGACCACTTCCGGCAGTCCCGTCCCGTTTCCGGTGGCGACTGCCAGTGCGCCGCGCAGCTGGTAGACGTCCTCCCGGGCGGAATCGAGGCGCGTGTACCAGCTGCCAGCGCGTGCCGAGGTGAGGCGGGCGTTCGCCAGGTCGTACGCGGCACGACTGTTGTCGCAGGCGGTGGTGGTCCTCTCGACTGCCTGCCCGGCTGTCTCTTCAGCTGAACGGGAGGCGTTCACCCGATCCTCCAGCCTGCTGAGCAGCGCGGCCCGCTCCTCTGGGTCGTCCTGCGCCTCCGGCAGAGGGCTCGCGCACACCGAGCACCGGTGGTCGCTCTCCTCTGCGGCATGCCGGGCATCGTCGATCTCGTGGTCACAGCGCGGGCATGACTCCGGCTCAAGCGCTCCCAACAGAGCTCGGGCCGCATTGCTTTGCTGGGCCCGGCGGACGGCTCTCTCGTCCTTCAGGCGCGCCTTGCGCGCCAGAGCGAGGCCTTCCTCGGCCTCCTGGAGAGCTGCCTGGTCGTGCGCGAGCCGGCGTGCGGCGGCGTCGACCTCGGCGAGCAGGCCCGTCACGTCGGGCTGACCTGCTTCCAGGGCCGCAACCTTCTCCTCGGCAGCCCTGAGCGCCTGGCGCAGCGGCTCGGTCTGCCGCTCGCGGGCCTGGGCATCCTCTCGCGCCCGGCGCTGAACACGGTTGCTCTCCTGGGTGTCCTTCTTGCGGGCCGTATTGATCTGGGTCAGCTCGGACGCGTAGGGGACGTCGAGGAAGAGCTGCATCAGCTTCACGGGGAGCTGGTTGTACGCCGTCGGGCCCAGCAGAACACTCGAGTTGCCCGAGTTCAGGGCAATCGCGTAGAAGTAGCTGGCCCAGCCGTGCACCTGCTCCGCGCTGTCGCGCATACCGTCGGCATCCTTCGGAGCGCCGGCCTCGGCCGCCCACAGGGACAGCGGTCGCAGACCCAGGCGGTCCAGCATGAAGCGGTCGATGAGCTCTTTGACACCGTCGGGCTCCGCGGCCGCCGCCACACGTACGCCGGGACCGGCCTCCTGGGCGCCGTCGAGGGCTGCGAGGTGCTCGAGGGTATCGGCGCTCAGGAGCCGACAACTGGGGCGGTCGGGTTTGGCGAAGGTCAGGCGGATAGACGCGGCGACGCCGGCGACCTCGATGTCCGCGCGGACGTAGGAGAACCAGCCCACCGTTTCGGGGCGTTTGAAAGCTTCGAAACCATCACCGCGCAAGGCGTAGCTCAGCGCCCACAGAAGGCTCGACTTTCCGACGTTGTTCAGGGTGCTGGCGATCGCCCACGGGCCGGCCCCAGCGTCATGTCGACGGTGAAGGTGCCGTCGTTGCCGTCCGTGCCGGTCTTGCTGCCCTCGCAGTAAAGGCGGTGCACGACCAGCTGCCGTCGGGCGGGTAGCGGGCTGGTGAGCCGGATGCCATGGGCAGACAGAGCCTCACGGACCCCCTCCGCGTCAGCCGACCGCACGCGGGCGGCGATCTGTTCATACAGCTCAGCGTCGGACGGGACCGGCAAAGGCTCTGTGGTCACGCGGCGTCCCCTTGCTCTGCTTCGGCGCGTAACCGGGCCAGGCGTGCGCGGGCCCGGTCGGCAATCGACGGGATGACCTCGTTCAGCGGGGTCTGGGCGTAGTCGCGCTGCAGGTACTGCCGTTTACGCAGCGCCAGGGCGGAGTGCCCGGTGGCCTCGGCGAGCGCCCGGACGAGGCGGGCGCGTTCGGTGTACCAGGCCAGGACCGGGAACTGTTCCGTAGCCCGTTCGGCGACCTCGCGTCCCTTGGCTGTGAGGTAGTAGTTGTCCTGGAGCACCCGCTTGGCGGTGCGCCGCGCCACGACCACCACCAGCCGCGGGGCGGCCAGGATGCTCATCGCCTGGTCGATGTACTCGAAGGCCCCGAACAGGTAGCGCAGCATGGGGATGGCGCAGATCTCCGGCTCATCAGAATCCAGGATGCTGCCGGCCAGCTCCAGGTTGACGGCTTCCTTCTCGCGCTCGTAGTCGTTGAGAAGCTCATCGGCCAGGTAGTCCGGGTTGCGCAGCCAGAAGTCCAGCTTCTGCAGTCGGCCTTCGGCGCGCAGTACAGCCACCGCATCCTTCGGTGCGGCTTGCTGCTCTGCTTCGTTCAACGGTTCGGACACCGCCGCGATGAGCAGCAGCAGCCGAATGGCATCGGAGAAGCGATCCCCCTCGTCATCATCCACTCACACACCGTAATGACTCGGAATGTGGTTGATCAATGCCCCTGCACCGGCGCTCGAGTCGGGTAGATGGCGCTCCCGAGGGCCTGTTCGGCTCGGGGTCGCCGGTGGTCAGCCGAAACGCCACCTGGTAGGGCCGAGGACCGAAATCCCTCCCTCAGTGCAGCGGCCCGGCCAGGAGACACCGTGAGTAACCCGGAGTGGGCTGCTGGTCTCCCCGCCGGGCCCCGCGGATCGGCGCTGGAAGGCACCGACACCAACTCCTGCCCCGCGCATGCCGATCACGGCGGGTGCAGCGTACGGCGTGGAACGTTACGAGCCCATGCCAGAGATGAGGGACCCCCTGATGCATACCTCCACCCCATCGAGTTGCCCGGCCGAGTCGAGGCCATGCGATTCACGGGACGGTTCAGATCTCACCCGGGGCGCGGACGGTAGCGCTCCGGAACAGGGAGGCATGAAGACGCCACGTCAGAGGGGGTAGGTACCCTCGCGCGGTGATCATAGATAGAGCTGCGCGGGTTACACCGACCCGCTTCGTTGACCGGGATCTTCGGCGGGAGATCGGCTGGCTGATCGGAAAGGCCAACCGCGATGACGCCCTGCGTGCCTTCTTGTGGGTGAGCGAATGCCGGATCGCTCACGAGATCCTCCAAGCCTGGAAGGAACATATCGACGTCCTGGACCGGGAGTATGAGAACGCCGACTATCGGCAGGCTTCGACGGCCCACCCTCGTTCGTGGGAACCAGATCCACGCGACCAGATATCCAGAGCCTGCCACTCGGCAAGTTCAACGCTTGCGGCCAAGCTGAACCGTGAACTGGGCGAGGCCAAAGAAGCGGAACGGGAATGCGACGAGGTGCTCGACCAGTTGAGTCGCCAGCTGGGCAAGCTGCCGATGAAGGTACCGGTCCCTGGTTCGTCAGGGGTGACTCTGCTCGACGCGCTGGTTCCTCTGCGACAGCAACTGGCTGAGGCCAGAGCGCGCTTGACGGCCTTGATCGCGCAGGACCGCGAGGAGCTGAAGGAACTCGCCTTGCACGAGCACTCTCGGCGGCGGAGCGCTGCCAGCGGCTCCGCTGTGTTCTTGCACGACATCGACGGGATGCGCCCGCGGGAGTTCGTCAGCCTGGTGGAGGCGTTGCTGCGGCGTGATGGATTCGAGACAGCTCGCCCGGAGGGTGCGGGCGTGGACGGCCTCGTGTCGGCCACGTGCTCCAGGGGGCACAGCCTCCTTTTCAGTGCCCACCGTGTATCTGGCCCGCGCGGGTGGAGGCCGGAGCCCGCTGATGCACTCGGCGCCCCGGATCTGCACACCGTCCGTCTTGCCGCCGAGCGCCTTCGATTCGACGACCTTGTCGTGGTGACCAACGGCAGCTTCTCCGCGCCGGCGCGCCGCTATGCCGAGGAACACGACATGTGTCTGTGGGACCGCAGCGAACTGCAGCGGTGGGCTGAGTGGGAGGGACCGCTGGATTGTGTCGGGGACCACCACGAGGGGGCCGTTGCGTGATGCACCTCAACTGGAAGACCGGAGTGGCGCTGCCGGTGCATCGCGACGGGGAGATGACCGCGGCTGTGCAGGAGAAGGTCAGTGCCGCGACGGATGACGACCTGCTGGCGTCGCTCCTGCACTTCCTGGAGGGTCGCGTCGCGTTGTCGCTCTACCGAGACTTCGACGACCTGCTCTTTGTTCTACGTCGCGAGGAGTCCCACGCTGAGAAGCTGGTCGGGGACGACGACTCCCACTTGTGCTTCGAGTACAGGCAAGCCAACTACCGGCTCCAACGCGACCTGCGCACTGAAGCCGTGGAGGCCGAGAGGATCAGAGACGAGGCTGGGGGCCTCTGGCACTCGCTCCGTGAAGCCACGACGAAAGACCTCAACCACCGCTACCGGCCCGCGGCCGATCCGGCAGAGTCCGGACTGGAGGCCATTGGCCCCCAAATGCGGGCGCTGGACGCCATGTGGGGGCGCCTGATCGACATCCTGTGGCAGTACCGGGATGAGATGCACGACCTGGCCCTCAAGGACGCTGAATTCCGGGCATTCGCCGCGACCTCGGCCAGTATCGACCTCGAGCAGTTCGACGGCATGGCGCCTCTGGAGTTCGAGCAGGCCGTCGCCGACCTGGTCCAGCGAGACGGACACACTGTGAGTCAGCGCCACGGCGGTGCTCGCGACCTGGGGGCTGACGTCATTGCCAGCACCCCGGACGGATGCAAGATCGTTTTTCAGTGCAAGCACCGTCGCCCTAGGGGGCGTATCCAGTTGTGATCAATCTGTGGGCTCCGCTCCCGCAGCGGGGCGGGTTCCTGTAGATCGTCATGCATGACGCAGGTGCAACTT
>NZ_JBFAYQ010000067.1:0-20721 GCF_040681345.1 Streptomyces sp. NPDC051776
CCGTCCGGCCGCTACGGGGTGCGCCTGCTCGTACACCACTGGGACAACGCGCTCCAGGAGCCGCGCACGGTCGCCGCCAACATCGTCGGTGAGGGTCGGGGAGTGGCCCAGGTGCTGATGGACACATACGGTCGTGTGGCCACCGACCTGCGTGTTTCGCTGACCGACAAGTGCAATCTCCGATGCACCTACTGCATGCCGGAAGAGGGCCTGCAGTGGCTGGGCAAGTCCGAACTCCTCAGCGACGACGAAATCGTCCGCCTCATCCGTAACGCCGTCACCGACCTCGGAGTCACCGAGGTCCGCTTCACGGGCGGCGAGCCCATGCTGCGCCCCGGTCTCGTCGGCATCGTCGAGCGGTGCGCCGCTCTGGAGCCGCGCCCCCAGATGTCCCTGACCACCAACGGCATTGGTCTGCGGCGCACCGCACAGGCCCTCAAGGACGCCGGTCTGGACCGGGTCAACGTCTCGCTCGACACGCTCCGCCCCGAGGTCTTCCGGGCCCTCACCCGCCGCAAGCGCCACCAGGACGTGCTGGACGGGCTGGACGCGGCCCGCGCCGCCGGTCTCACCCCGGTCAAGGTCAACACCGTTCTCATGCCGGGGCTCAACGGGGACGAGGCCCCCGAACTCCTCGCCTGGGCCGTGGCGAACGACTACGAGCTGCGCTTCATCGAGCAGATGCCGCTCGACGCCCAGCACGGCTGGAAGCGCGACAGCATGATCACCGCGGGCGACATCCTGGCGAGTCTGCGCACCCGCTTCGCCCTCACCCCCGAGGGGGGCGAGGCCCGCGGCTCGGCCCCAGCCGAGCGCTGGCTTGTCGACGGCGGTCCCGCGCGCGTCGGGGTGATCGCCTCGGTCACCCGCCCGTTCTGCCGGGCCTGCGACCGCACCCGGCTGACCGCCGACGGCCAGGTCCGTACGTGCCTGTTCGCCCGCGAGGAGACGGACTTGCGCGAGCTGCTGCGATCCGGTGCGGCCGACGAGGAGATCGCGGAGCGGTGGAAGCTCGCGATGTGGGGCAAGAAGGCAGGATCGGGGCTTGACGACCCGTCCTTCCTTCAGCCGGACCGCCCCATGTCAGCCATCGGCGGCTGACCTCCGCTCCCACTCCTCCAGCGAGACCACGTCCTTGAGGAAGTTCCGCACGCCGAGGAAGGCCGACAGGTGCTCGCGGTGCTCCTCGCACGCCAGCCAGGTCTTCCGGCGCTCCGGCGTGTGGATCTTCGGGTTGTTCCAGGCCAGCACCCACACCGCGGCGGTACGGCACCCCTTGGCCGAGCAGATCGGAGTTTCGTCGTTCACAGTCCTTCAGTCTGCCTCCGCCCCGGCGGAGCGGCGTGCCCGGGCCCTGTGAACATGGCGACGCCGGGCAGCCACGGGGGGAGCCGCCCGGCGTCGGTCCGTCGCTCCGACGGGGGATGCGGAGCGCGTACGCAGTATGGCACGGGGGACCCTGGCCGGGGCAGCCGATCCACATGATTGATCTGAGCTTTTCTTGAGCTATGCAGACTGCGGTCACACTCGCTCGAAATCAGCTCTCATCCCGCGACCGCTCTTTCTCCTCGGCCCCGTTCTGCTCCGCCACTTGCCCGGGCGGTCCACTGCGTGCATCGCTCTCCAACATGGGCGGGACCGGCGTCGCGATGAAGGAGTCGGGCACCGAAGGGGCGTTCTCCCGGCCCGCGTTGGCGATGACCACGGCGATGTACGGGAGGATGAAGCCCAGCACAAGGGCAACGATCGCCACATGCCGCTCGATGTTCCACAGCGCCACGGCCAGGAGGAAGGAGACCGTGCGCACGGACATCGAGATGACATAGCGCCGCTGCCGGCCTTTGACGTCGTCGGCCAGCCCCGCGCGGGCCCCGGTGATCCGGAAGACCTTGGGGCCGCTGTGCTTCCGCATCCCGCTTCACCACCTGCGCATCCGCCGGTACCGCCCCGGTCCCGGACATCTTCCACGGTACGCCGCCGCACTGCGCAGGAGACCGGGCCCCGGCGAGCCGGTCGCGTACAGCCCGTGGGCACGTCCGGTACCGGCCGTGCCGGGCCCGAGGGGGCGGCCGCGGCCGCCGTACGCGCACCGGGGACGCATCCGGCCGGGCCGCCGCCTCAGAAGCCCCCGCAGAATCTACGCGCCTGCCAAGCCCCGCAGTTCCGCGATCTTGCGCCCGGCCTTGAGGTACACCGTGCCCGCGGACACGGACAGGCCGGCACCGGCCAGGGTCTGCCCCACCGACTCGGCCAGCGGCCGGGTGGCCGCGGCCTCGTCGAGCACGAACGTCCGCTGGCCGCCGTCGGCCTCCACGACCAGCCGCAGGCCGTTCTGCTTGGCGAGCCGGCGGGCGGCCGAGGCGCTCTGCGTGAACTCCAGCACCTTGGTCAGGACGGCCGCCACGGTCTCGGTGCCGTGCTCGGCGGTGTCGACCGATGGCAGGGACTCGACCTCGGCGAAGGCCTTCTTCGAGAACTGGGCGACGAAGCCCGCGCGCGCCGCCATCGCCGCCTCTACGCCGTACAGGGCTGCCACGACCTCGCCCGCGAGGACCTTCTTGAGGTCCATGGGGTGCAGTGACTTCTCCTCGATCCGGGACAGCGCGAGCGCGACCTCCTCGTCCGTCCACTCGGTCCAGGCCTTCAGATACGGCTCCATCAGCCGGTCGGGCACCGACATGATCTTGCCGAAGACATCGTCCGCGGTCGCGGTCAGTCCGACGTAATTGCCCTTGGACTTCGACATCTTGGCGCCCGAGCCGTCCGTGCCCTCGATGAGCGGCATGGTGACGACGAGCTGCGGCTGCAACCCCTTGAGTTCCATGAGCCTTCGGCCCATCTGCAGATTCAGCAGCTGGTCCGCGCCGCCCAGTTCGACGTCGCAGTTCAGGGCCACCGAGTCCAGGCCCTGGGCGATGGGGTAGAGCATCTCGGTCATCGTCAGCCCGGCGCCCGACGCCAGACGGTTGCGGAAGTCGTCGCGCTGCAGCAGCGTCGAGACCGGCACCTGGGTGAGCAGCCCGAGAAGCTCGGGGAAGGTGTACGGCGCGAGCCACTCGCTGTTCTGGCGGAAGCTGACCTTCTCGAAGTCGAAGAACGGCCGCACCTGCTCCCGGTAGCCCGCGAGGTTGGCCGCGATGTCCTCGTCGGTCAGCGGCGGGCGCTCCGCCGTACGCCCGGAGGGGTCGCCGATCCTGGCCGTGAAGTCACCGATGATCAGCGTGACATCGTGGCCCAGCCGTTGGAACCGGCTGAGGATGATCAGCGGCACCGCGTGGCCGAGGTGCACATCGGTGGCCGTTGGGTCGATGCCGAGCTTGATGTGCAGCCCGCGGCCCTCGGCCCGGCGCTCCTCGATCCGCTCGGCCAGCTTGGCGACCGCCGGCAGCACCTCGACCGTACGCGAGGCGATCAGCTCCGCCTGTTCTTTCGCCGACAGGTCCGACAGGTCCAGATAGCGCCTCGCCTTCGTCTCCGTGAGCAACTGCTCGACGGTCTTGTCGGAAGAGAGGTCCTGCACCAGCAGGTCGCGGGTGCGAGCGACGGAGTCGCCGAGGCGTGTCATGGCGTTCCTGTGGAGGTGGTCGGGTCGGAAGGAGGACTGGGCCGATTCTATGCGGTTCGTTCACACGCCCCGGCTGACGGAACTCATGTTGAAGTCCGGGACGCGCAGGGCGGGCATCGCAGACCGCGTGAACCAGTCGCTCCACTCGCGCGGCAGCGTCCGCTCCGTGCGGCCCGCCTCCGAGGCCCGCGACAGCAGGCTCACCGGGGACTCGTTGAAGCGGAAGTTGTTCACCGCGCCGGTCACCTCGCCGTTCTCGACGAGGTAGACACCGTCCCGGGTGAGCCCGGTGAGCAGCAGCGTGGCCGGGTCGACCTCGCGGATGTACCAGAGGCAGGTCAGCAGCAGTCCGCGCTCGGTATTCGCGGTCATCTCCTCCAGCGAGCGCGTACCGCCCGCGTCGAGGATCAGGTTGTCGATGCCGGGGGCGACGGGGAGGCGGGTCAGCCCGGCGGTGTGCCGGCTGGTGAGCAGCCGGGTCAGCTCGCCGTCCCGCATCCAGTCGGTCGGGGCCAGCGGCAGACCGTTGTCGAAGACCGAGGTGTCGTCGCCGGAGGCGTGCGCCAGCACGAAAGGCGCCGCTTCCAGGCCCGGCTCTCGCGGGTCGCTGCGCAGCGTCAGCGGTAGCTCGGAGAGCTTCTCGCCGATGCGGGTGCCGCCGCCGGGCTTGCTGAAGACGTTCCGGCCCTCTACCGCGTCCCGCGCCGAGGACGACCACAACTGGTAGACGAGGAGGTCCGCCACGGCCGAGGGCGGCAGCAGCGTCTCGTAGCGGCCGGCGGGCAGGTCCACACGCCGCTCCGCCCAGGCCAGCCGCTGCGCGAGATCGGCGTCCATCGAGGCCGGATCGACGTCCCTGAAATCACGGGTGGCCCGACCCGCCCAGGCCGAACGCGTACGGTCCGGGGACTTGGCGTTGAGTTCGAGCGTGCCGGTGGGCTGGTCGTGACGCAGCCGCAGCCCGCTGGACGTGCCGAGGTAGCTGGAGACCATCTCGTGGCGTGCGAAGCCGTACAGCTCCCGGCTGCCCGCGCGGGCCCGCGCGAACGCCTCCCCGAGCGCGGGCGCGAAGGCGGCGAACACCTCGGAGGAGGTCTCGGCAGGGGCCTCGGTGAAAGCGGCGGAGGCAGGTGCGCCCTCGACGAGGGGCTGGGCGTCCTCGGCCGGGCCCGCGTCGCGCGCCACAGCTTCGGCGGCCCGCACCAGCGGTTCCAACTCCTCGGCGGTGACGGCGCCGCGCGAGACGACGCCGGACGCCGTGCCCTGCGCGCCGTTCACCGTGGCGATGACGGTGAGGGTACGTCCGCGCGTCACGCCGTTCGTCGTCAGCGCGTTGCCGGCCCAGCGCAGATTCGCCGTCGACTCCTCGTCCGCGATCACCACGCAGCCGTCGGAGCGGGACAGTGCGAGGGCGCGCTCGACGACCTCATGCGGTGCGGTCGTACGGCTCATCGGCCGGCCTCCTGCGTGGTGTTGAGGATGTTGACGCCGCGGAACAGCGCGGAAGGGCAGCCGTGGCTGACGGCGGCGACCTGGCCGGGCTGGGCCTTGCCGCAGTTGAACGCGCCGCCCAGGACGTAGGTCTGCGGCCCGCCCACGGCCGCCATCGAGCCCCAGAAGTCGGTCGTGGTCGCCTGGTAGGCGACATCGCGGAGCTGCCCGGCGAGCCGGCCGTTCTCGATGAGGAAGAAGCGCTGCCCGGTGAACTGGAAGTTGTAGCGCTGCATGTCGATGGACCACGAGCGGTCCCCGACGACGTAGATGCCCCGCTCCACACCGGAGACGAGCTCCTCGGTGGAGGGGCCGCCGGGCGCGGGCTGCAGCGAGACGTTCGCCATCCGCTGGACGGGCACATGGCCGGGGGAGTCCGCGTAGGCGCAGCCGTTGGACCGCTCGAACCCGGTCAACCGGGCGATCCTGCGGTCGAGTTGGTAGCCGGTGAGGATGCCGTCCCTGACCAGGTCCCAGGACTGCGCGGCCACGCCCTCGTCGTCGTAGCCGATGGTGGCAAGACCGTGCTCGGCGGTCCGGTCCCCGGTCACGTTCATGATCTCGGAGCCGTACGTGAGCGTGCCGAGCTGGTCGAAGGTGGCGAACGAAGTGCCGGCGTAGGCCGCTTCGTATCCCAGAGCCCGGTCCAGCTCGGTGGCGTGGCCGATCGACTCATGGATCGTCAGCCACAGATTCGACGGGTCGACGACCAGGTCGTACGCCCCCGCCTCGACGCTCGGCGCGCGCAGCTTCTCCGCCAGGTGCCCGGGAATCTCCGCGAGCTCGCCGTCCCAGTCCCAGCCGGTGCCCGTCATGTACTCCCATCCGCGCCCGACAGGCGGGGCGATGGTGCGCATCGAGTCGAACTCGCCGCTCTTCGGGTCGACTGCGACGGCGGTGAGGTGGGGGTGGAGACGGACGCGCTGCTGGGTGGTGGTGGTGCCGGCCGTGTCGGCGTAGAACTTGTTTTCCTGGACGGTCAGCAGCCCCGCGTCCACATGGTCGACGCCCGGTGCCGCGAGCAGTCGGCCGCTCCACTCCGCCAGCAGCCCGGTCTTGTCGGCATCGGGCACATCGAAGGGGTTGATGTCGTACGCGGAGATCCACGTCCGGTCGGCGTGCACCGGCTCGTCGGCCAGCTCCACCCGCTCGTCCGATCCGGCCGCAGCGATCACCTGTGCCGACAGCTTCGCCATCGCCACGGCCTGGCTCGCGACCCGCGCCGCCGCGTCCGGAGTCATGTCCACGCCCGAAGCGAAACCCCATGAACCGCCGTGCACCACACGCACCGCATACCCCAGGTCCGTGGTGTCCGACGAGCCCGCGAGTCTTGCGTCCCGCAGCCGCCACGCGGCGCTGCGGATCCGCTCGAAGCGGAAGTCGGCGTGATCGGCGCCCAGTGAACGGGCGCGTGCGAGCGCCGCGTCGGCGAGCGCGCGCAGCGGCAGCGCCCTGAAGGACTCGTCGATGGAATAGGGCACGGCATCCTCCCGTTGTCGTCGTAACCGATCATGTCGTGTCACGGGGGTGGCTGCCCAGTGTTTTCTGTAGGGACCCGACAGTGTGCGCCGGATGCCCCTGTCGGGCCCGGATTCTCCGTCACGGGCCGCGGACCGATAGTTTTCGTGGTAGCCGACCACTACTGAAAGGGTGATCCGTTGAGCCGCTCGGTTCTCGTCACCGGAGGAAACCGGGGCATCGGCCTCGCCATCGCCCGCGCCTTCGCCGATGCCGGCGACAAGGTCGCCATAACGTACCGCTCGGGTGAGCCGCCGGAGGGCTTCCTGGCCGTCCGCTGCGACATCACCGATGCGGAACAGGTCGAGCAGGCCTACAAGGAGATCGAGGAGCGGCACGGCCCGGTCGAGGTGCTCGTGGCCAACGCGGGCATCACCCGCGACCAGCTGCTGATGCGTATGACCGAGGAGGACTTCGGCGCCGTCCTGGAGACCAACCTCACCGGGACCTTCCGTGTGGTGAAGCGCGCCAACCGCGGCATGCTGCGCGCCAAGAAGGGCCGCGTCGTGCTGATCTCCTCCGTGGTCGGTCTCCTCGGGTCGGCAGGCCAGGCGAACTACGCCGCGTCCAAAGCCGGTCTGATCGGTTTCGCCCGCTCGCTCGCCCGCGAACTCGGTTCCCGCAACATCACCTTCAACGTCGTCGCGCCCGGCTTCGTCGACACCGACATGACGAAGGCGCTGGGCGACGAGCAGCGGCAGAACATCATGAGCCAGGTGCCGCTCGGCCGGTACGCGCAGCCCGAGGAGATCGCCGCCACCGTGCGCTTCCTCGCCTCGGACGAAGCCTCGTACATCACTGGAGCCGTCATCCCCGTTGACGGCGGATTGGGCATGGGTCACTGAACGACATGAGCGGAATCCTCGCCGGAAAGCGCATCCTCGTCACCGGGGTCCTCACCGACTCCTCGATCGCCTTCCACGTCGCCAAGCTCGCCCAGGAAGAGGGCGCCGACGTGGTCCTCACCGGCTACGGGCGGCTGAGCCTGGTCGAGCGGATCGCCAAGCGGCTGCCCAAGCCCGTCCCGGTCATCGAACTCGACGTGCAGGACAAGGAGCACCTGGAGAGCCTGGCGGGCAAGGTCGCCGAGCACTTCGGCCCGGACGCCTCCCTCGACGGCGTCGTGCACTCCATCGGCTTCGCGCCACAGGACGCGCTGGGGGGCAACTTCCTCAACACCGGCTGGGAGTCGGTCGCCACGGCCGTCGAGGTCTCGGCCTACTCGCTGAAGTCCCTGACGATGGCGGTGCTCCCGCTGCTGGAGAAGCGCGGCGGTTCGGTCGTCGGCATGGACTTCGACGCGCAGATGGCGTGGCCGAAGTACGACTGGATGGGAGTCTCCAAGGCGGCCCTGGAGGCCACCTCCCGCTACCTGGCCCGTGACCTCGGCGCCAAGGGGATCCGCTGCAACCTGGTCTCGGCCGGGCCGATCAAGTCGATGGCGGCCAAGTCCATCCCGGGCTTCGACGAGCTGGCGGACGTGTGGAACACTCGCGCCCCCATCGGCTGGGACCTCGCGGACCCGGAGCCGGCCGCGCGCGGTGTCATCGCGCTGCTCTCCGACTGGTTCCCCAAGACCACCGGCGAGATCGTCCACGTCGACGGCGGCGTGCACATGATGGGTGCCTGATCCGGCCTCGGCCTCGGGACACCGACGCCCCGGTCTCCTTCGCGGAGGCCGGGGCGTCGCCCGTTCGGCCCAGCCCGGGAGCGCCGCGGCGCCGCGGCGTCCACGCTGAACGGAGTACGGCCCCCTGTGGTGCTTCCCCCTTGTGGTGCTCAGCGGCGGGTCCGCCGTGGTACGGCCGAGGAGGTCCGGGTTGCGCAGGCTTCGTCGTCTCGCCGTCTTGGCCCTGGCCCTGGTCGCCGGGCTCGCTCCGCCCGCGGCCGTGGCCCGCACCGGCGGGGAGGAGGAGCCCTTCGGCGCCACGTGCAGGACCTACGTCCACGGCTCCCGCGCCACGGTGAGCTGCCACAATCCGTACACCGCGAACGACGCCGTCCAGCTGCACATCGAGTGCGAGCGCTGGTGGGATCCGGACATCGACACCGAGCCCGCCGAGGCCGGGCCCGCGGAGACCGTCGAGATGACGGGCCGCTGCTGGATGGAGATCCGCAGGGCCTGGGTCACTCACCACCGCTCTGGCACATGAACGAGTAGCTCGCCGCCTCGGCGGCCGCGCTCTCCGCGTCCCCTTCCCGGATCGCCCGCACCAGCCGCGCGTGATCCACATGGCGCTCGGGGCGCAGCTCCCGCCCGACGTCGCTGCGCAGCCACTCGCGTACGACATCGCCCAGGTCGGCGTAGATCTCGGACATCACCTCGTTGTGCGAGGCCGCCACGACCGCGAGATGGAAGGTGCTGTCGGCCGCCACGAACGCCTCCGCGTCCCCCGACTCCCACGCCTCCTCGCGGCGTCGCAGCAGGGCGTCGAGCTGCTGCAGATCGCGCTCGGTGCGGCGCTGGGCGGCCAGCCGTGCCGCGGATGCCTCCAGGGTGCTGCGCAATTCGGCGATGTGGCGTGGATCGGCCCCGGCGAAGCGCCGGTGCATGACCCCGGCCAGCTCGCTGGTCGCGATCACGTACGTGCCCGAGCCCTGCCGGATGTCGAGGAGCCCGTTGTGCGCGAGGGCCCGGACGGCCTCGCGGACGGTGTTGCGGGCGACGCCGAGCTGCTCCACCAGCTCCGGCTCGGTCGGGATCCGGAAGCCGACCGGCCATTCGCCGGAGGTGATCTGGTTCCGCAGGGCCGTGATCACCTGGTCGGAGAGCGCGGAGCGGCGAGTGGTGGTCAGCGGCATGGCTCTCCTGAACGTGAGACGGGGCGTCGGAGGATTGGACAGGCAATCATCCCATGATTCTATGATGGCTGCCATGGCAGCCGACGAGACCCCAACGACAGCCCCCGCCCCGGCCCGCACGACGGACCGGGGTACCGCGACCAGGGACCGGGGAGCGGTGGGGACCACCGCTGTCGGCAGGGCAGGAGAGACGGCCGGGGGCGCGACCGAGGAGGCCGGGACCACCACGAAGGCCGCCATCCGCCGGATCACTCCCCCTGTCATCACCGGACTCGTCCTGGCCGCCCTCAACCTGCGCCCGGCCATCACCAGCCTCGGCGCGCTGCTCGAAGAGGTCCGCGACGGGCTCGGGATGAGCGGAAGCGTCGCCGGGCTGCTCACGTCCGTACCGCCGCTCTGCTTCGCCGCGTTCGGGGTGATCGCACCCAAGGCCGCACGCCGCTGGGGCCCGGGCGCGGTCGTCTGCGCCGGGATGGCCGCGATAGCGACCGGACTGCTCATACGGCCGTGGGCGGGCGGCACCACCGGCTTCCTCGCCGCCAGCGCTCTGGCGCTCGCGGGCATCGCCGTCAGCAATGTCCTCATGCCGGTGATCGTCAAGCGCTGGTTCCCCGACCGGGTCGGCTCGATGACCGGTCTGTACTCGATGGCCGTGGCCCTCGGTACGGCGCTCGCCGCCGCTGTCACCGTGCCCATGACCGATGCCCTGGGCGGAAGTTGGCGCACCGGGCTGGTGGCGTGGGCCGTGCCCGCTGTACTCGCCGCCGTGCCCTGGCTGCTGCTCCGCGACAGGCGGGGCGCCGGAGAGCCGGCCGCGACGGCGGCGGCCCCGGTGACCGCACCGGCGGGCCGGCGGGAGCTGCCCTTCAACCCCGTCCGCAGCCGCATCGCCTGGTCGCTGGCCTGCTTCTTCGGCCTCCAGGCCACCGCTGCGTACATCACCATGGGCTGGCTCCCGCAGATCTTCCGGGATGCCGGAGTCCCGGCCTCCACCGCCGGGGTGCTGCTCGCCGTGACCATGGGTCTCGGGGTTCCGCTGTCCTTCGTGCTGCCGCAGATCGCCGCCCGTCTGCGGCACCAGGGCGCGATCGCCGTGACACTGGGCCTGTGCGGGCTGTCCGGTTACGCGGGCCTGCTCTTCGCCCCTGCTGCCGGAGCCTGGGCCTGGGCGCTGCTGCTCGGGATCTCCAACTGCGCCTTCCCGCTGGTCCTCACGCTGATCGGGATGCGCTCGCGGACCGGCGCCGGGGTGACCGGCCTGTCCGCCTTCGTGCAGAGCACCGGCTACCTCATCTCGGTCCCCGGACCGCTGCTGATCGGCGTGCTCTACCAGCACAGCGGCGGATGGGGGCTGCCGCTCGCGCTGATGACCGCGCTGATGGTGCCGCAGATCGTGCTGGGCTTTCTGGCGGGGCGCAACCGGACCGTCGAGGACGAGCGCGCGGCCATGACGGGGGCCGCCTGAGCCGCGTACGGGCAGGACGGGCAGTACCGGCAGTCCGGTGGGCGGTACGGGCGCGCGCAGGCGGACCGTACGGCGTGCGATCGCCCGCGGCGTGGCGTGCGGGGGACAGGCCGGGACGGCGCACCCCTGCGTCTCCCGCTCCCGGGACCGGGTGCGAGACTGGTGCGCATGCCCGTCCTCGAACCGAACCCGCAGAACAGCCAGAGGAAGCTGCTCACCATCCTCGGCGTGATGCTTCTCATCACGGTCGTCATCGGCGTGATCGCGTCCATCGCCTCGCCCTGAACGACCCGGGCTCGTGCACATCCGTGCACCCGGCGCACCACCCCCGCGCCCGGCGCGGGGCGGGGGTGGGCAGGCACCACCATCCCCTAGGGGGACGGAGTCAGGGTGAAGTGGGTGGATCACCGGATGGGCCCGGCGATCTTCCTTCCGTAGGTTCTTCGTAGCCGCGCCGAAGCGGCCGGCGCGGTCGTGGCAGGCGGCCGCGCCACCCGACGGACTCCACGGAGGTGGTCCCCATGCGGGCCCCCGCACAGAGCCGCACCGCACCCCCGTCGCGCGACGCCTACGAGATCCGGTTGCCGTGGTGGGCCATTGCGCTGCCCGCCGTGGCTTTTGCCGCGCTGCTGCTCCTGATCGCCGGGCCGGCCGAGGCGCACGCGGCGGCAGGACCGCAGCCCGTGCTCGTCCACGCACTGGACCGGGCCCGGGAAATCCTGCTCCATCAGCTCGGCTGAGACCGTGGACCCGGTCGTTGAGACCGCACCCGGCTCGGCTGAGACCGCGCCCCCGGCTCGGTTGAGACTGTGCACCCGGCTCGGTTGAGACCGTGCACCGACCGCCGCACGCGGCGCCGGGCATGCCCGCCGGCGCCGCTCGCCCCGTGTGCGCCCGCCCCTGCACACCGGTCCGTATGCGCCGATTCGTATGCGTCGGTCCCGTACGGCCCGGTGGGCGTGCGCAGGTCACCTTTCCCGGGTGACCTCCCAACACCCCGCGCCCCACCGCGGGTTTCATGCGAAGCTGGGACGCATGAGCGTCGCTGCAACTCCCCCGGAAAGCACCCCAGGATCCCCGGAGACCCGCAGGCTCGTCCTCCTCCGGCACGCCAAGGCCGACTGGCCGCAGGTGTCCGACCACGAACGTCCGCTCGCCGAGCGCGGCCGCAAGGAAGCGCCGGTCGCCGGGCGCTGGCTCGCCGGGACCGGCATCAGCCCCGGCCTCACCCTCTGCTCAACCTCCACCCGTACCCGCGAGACCTGGAAGCTCGTGGTGCACGAGCTGCCCGAGCGGCCGAGGACCGTCTACGAGGAGCGGCTCTACGAAGCCTCGCTCGGCGAGCTCATCGCCCTCCTCAACGAGACCCCCGACGACGTGCGGGACCTGCTCCTCGTCGGGCACAACCCGGGCATGCACGCGCTCGCCGACGCCCTCGCGGGCGAGGCCGAGGGAGACGCGGCGGTACGGATGAACCGGGGCGGGTTCCCGACGGCGGCGGTGGCTGTCGTCGGCTTCAACGGCTCGTGGAAGTCGGTGGAACACGGTGTCGGGAAGCTGCTCGACTACTGGGCGCCGCACGACTAGACAGCCCAGCGGACTTCGCGAGCCCCGCGGGAGACCGCGAGTCCGCTCAACGCAGGGCCCCGGCGCGACACACGCGCGCCGGGGCCTCTCCTCTTGCGGTCGCCGTGAGCCCGCCGAGGCCCGGCTCAGCCGTCGTCGGTCTCCGCGGTCTCGACCTCTTCGCGCGTGATGCCCAGCAGATAGAGAACGGTGTCGAGGAACGGCACGTTGACGGCGGTGTGGGCCGCCTCGCGCACGACCGGCTTCGCGTTGAAGGCCACCCCCAGCCCCGCCGCGTTCAGCATGTCCAAGTCATTGGCGCCGTCGCCGATGGCCACCGTCTGCGCGAGCGGCACCCCCGCCTCGGCGGCGAAGCGCCGCAGCAGACGGGCCTTGCCCGCACGGTCCACGACCTCGCCGACCACCCGGCCGGTGAGCTTGCCGTCCACCACCTCAAGGGTGTTGGCCGAGGCGAAATCCAGCCCAAGCCGCTCCTTGAGGTCGTCGGTGACCTGGGTGAATCCGCCCGAGACGACACCGACTTGGTAGCCGAGGCGCTTGAGGGTGCGGATGAGCGTACGGGCGCCGGGGGTCAGCCGGACCTCGGCGCGCACCTTGTCGACGACGGATGCGTCCAGCCCCGCGAGCAGCTTCACCCGCGCGTGCAGCGACTGCTCGAAGTCCAGCTCGCCGCGCATCGCGGCCGCCGTCACGTCGGCGACCTCGGCCCCGACTCCCGCGTGTTCCGCGAAGAGCTCGATCACCTCGTCCTGGATGAGAGTGGAGTCCACATCCATGATGACCAGGCGCTGGGCCCGGCGCTGCAGACCCGAGGAGACGACCGCTACGTCGACCCCGCGGGCGGCGGCCTCCGTGGCCAGGGCGGTGCGCAGCGGCCCGGTCTGGGCGCCCGACACCTCGAACTCCACCGCCGTCACCGGGTACTTCGCCAGCCGGAAGATCCGGTCGATGTTGCCGCCCGCCCCGGTGATGCGCGCCGCGATGGCCGCCGCGGACTCGGCGGTCAGCGGTCGTCCCAGCACGGTGACGTGCGAACGGCCGGTTCCGCGCGGCCGGTTGTCGCCCCGGCCCGAGATGATCTCGGCCTGGAGCTTCATCGACTCGGCCCAGCCGTGGACCGTGGAGCGCAGGTCACCCTCGGTGGCACTCACCGACGCCGGTGCCGTGACCAGTGCGCACAGCACTATCCGTCCCCGGGTAACCACCTGCTCGATGTCGACGACGTCGACCGCGAAGGCGGCGAGGGTGTCGAAGAGCCCGGCCGTGATGCCCGGACGGTCCTTCCCGAAGATCTTGACGAGGAGGGTGGGGGTGTCGTCGCCCGGTACGGCCGCGGCAGGGGTGTTCTGCGATGCGCTCATGGTGCTTCCACCGTATCCGTCCGCGGTGCTGCCCGCCCCACCTGTCCCGCTCTGCGGACGGTCCCAGCGGGCGGGGCGGGGGAGGCGGGACGCGGCACGGGGGAGGGCCCCGGTGGGGAGGGGCAAGGGCCGGTCGCGGACCTCGGTCCCGGCTCGCGGCTCGTACGGTTCCTGGTTCGCCGCGCGTACGGGACCGGCTCCGTACGGGACCGGCTCCGCGTCCGTACGGGGCCGGCTCTGCCGGGGTACGGGATGGGATCGTCTCCGCGGGGGTACGGGACGGGCCAAGGGTCCGTGCGGTACCGCCCCGCGTCCGTACGGGGCCGCCCCGCGTCCGTACGGGGCCGCCCCGCGTCCGTACGGGGCCGGCCCGCGTCCGTACGGGACCGGCCCACCCTCCCCCTCCCCGCAGCTCCAGGGCCGATGCTGCCCTCGCCGATCGTGAGCACATGGCTGGGGCGCCCGCCCACCGCGACGGCCGCCGCCTGCCGCCCCGGCTCGGGTGTGGGGCGGCACGCAGGCATGGCGTGATATCGACGGCCGGCCGGGGCCTCTCCCATCTCCCTCGCGCCCCGCCTCCACCCCGTCCTCGCCGTTCGGGGCGCCGAGTTGAGCCGATTGCTCATGATCGAGGGCGATCCATGGGCGGATGCAGCGCTCCGGGGCGTTTCTCATGAGTCGCCGACGCAAGGGTGCGAACACGCCACGGGGCGACTTTCAGTTGTGCGACTGAGCCTGAAATAGTTCCTCACGATGTTCGCCATCCCTAGACTCCGTTGCAGGGGTCACTCGGGGGACAACTAGTGGGGCATGGAGTGCCGGAACTCGTACTGGAATTGAACGGACGGACCTGGACGCTCGATGCGTCACGGTCGTACACGCTGGGGCGTGACCCGCAGGGCGACGTGGTGGTCGACGACGCGAGAGTGTCCTGGAGGCACGCCACCGTCCATTGGGGCGGCGGCAGTTGGGTGCTCCACGACCACGGAAGCACCAACGGCACGTATTTGCAGGGCCGGAAGATCCAGCACGTGGAGATCGGGCCGGGGTCGGTCCTCCACCTCGGCAACGCGACCGACGGTCCCAGGCTGACCGTCTCCGGTTCCGCCGCGGCGGCCAAGGGCGCGCCGTCGTCGGCGTCCGCGCCGCAGCAGGCACAGCAGGCGCCGGCGCACCAGCAGGCGGCTGGCCACCAGGTGGCCCACCAGGCGCAGCAGGCTACGGCCGGCAGGGCCGGGCAGCAGGCCGCGCCGCAGCAGCCTCCCGCGCAGGCTCCGCAGCAGCAGGTTCACCAGCAGCCGCAGCAGCAGGCCGCCCCGGCGGCGCACATCCCGCACCAGCAGGCCGCTCCGCCCGCCGGGTACCAGCCCCCGCACGGACCGCACCAGGGCGGCGCCCACCACCAGCCCTCCACGGGGGCGGGGCAGGGCGGAGCCCCCTCCGGCTACAGCGACCGCGGGCCGACCGGCTTCCACCAGCTCGCCGTCGGCCACGTGATGCGCATCGGCCGTGCCCTGGACAACGAGTTGGTCGTCTCCGACCTCCAGGTCTCGCGCCACCACGCGGAGTTCCACTCCACACCCGACGGCCGCTTCGAAATCCGCGACCTCGGCAGCCACAACGGCACGTACGTCAACGGCCAGCCGCTGGCCAAGTCGGGCGCCGCCCTCATCGGCCCCAACGACACGGTCGGCGTCGGCCACTCCACGTTCCGCCTCGTCGGTGACCGGCTCGAAGAGTTCGTCGACACCGGTGAGATCTCCTTCTCCGCTCGCCACTTGACCGTCACGGTCGACGGTGGCAAGCAGATCCTCAAGGACGTCTCGTTCGGCGTCCCGGAGAAGTCGCTGATCGCGGTCATCGGCCCCTCCGGCTCCGGTAAGTCCACCCTGCTGAAGGCGCTCACCGGCTACCGCCCGGCCGACCAGGGCGATGTCCTCTACGACAACCGGAACCTCTACAAGCAGTTCGCCGAGCTGCGCCAGCGCATCGGTCTGGTCCCGCAGGACGACATCCTGCACAAGGAGCTGACCGTACGGACCGCCCTCAAGTACGCGGCCAAGCTCCGCTTCCCGGCGGACACCACGGCGGCCGAGCGCGACGCCCGAATCGACGAGGTGCTGCGCGAGCTCAAGCTCGACATCCACAAGGAGAAGCGGGTCACCTCGCTCTCCGGCGGTCAGCGCAAGCGGGTCTCGGTGGCGCTGGAGCTGCTGACCAAGCCGTCGCTGATCTTCCTGGACGAGCCGACCTCCGGCCTCGACCCGGGCATGGACCGCGATGTGATGCAGCTCCTGCGCGGCCTCGCCGACGACGGCCGTACGGTCCTGGTGGTCACCCACTCCGTGGCCGAGCTGGCCCTCTGCGACAAGCTGCTGGTGATGGCGCCGGGCGGCGCGGTGGCATACTGCGGCCCGCCGGAGGAGGCGCTCAACTTCTTCGGCTACCAGACCTGGGCGGACGTCTTCTCGGCGTTCGAGAACTACCGCGACTACGACTGGGCGGGCCGCTGGCGCGGCTCGCAGCACTACCAGATGTACGCCGCGGACTTCGACGCCGTCGCCCCGCAGCCCGTGCACATGCCGCCTCCGCAGCAGATCCGGCCGCCCAAGCCGCAGAGTTGGGGCGCGCAGTTCTTCACCCTGGTCCGGCGCTATCTGTCGGTGATCGCCTCGGACCGCGGCTTCATGGCTCTGATGCTGCTGCTCCCGGCCGTCCTCGGTGTGGTCTCCACCTTGATCCCGACGGACTTCGGCCTGGCGCGGGGACCTGCGGTCCGGGGGTTCACCAACCGCGACGCCTCCACGATCATGCTGATCCTCGCCGTCGGCGCCTGCTTCGCCGGTGCGGCCAACTCCGTACGCGAGCTGATCAAGGAACGGGTGATCTACGAGCGAGAGCGGGCCACAGGGCTGTCACGCTCCGCGTATCTGGCGTCCAAGGTGCTGGTGCTCGGACTGATCACCGCCGTCCAGGGCGTGATCATCAGCGCGATCGGCTTCGCCTCGCGCGACCTGCCGGCCGAAGGCGTCCTCTTCGAGGACCTGCCGGCCGTCGAGATGGCCGCCGCGATCACCGCGCTCGGCTTCACCTCGATGATGTTCGGCCTGATCATCTCCTCGCTGGTCAAGACGGCCGAGAAGACCATGCCCCTTCTGGTGATGTTCGCCATCGTCCAAGTGGTCTTCACCGGCGTGCTCTTCCAGCTCTACGACTCCCCGGGCGTGGAGCAGCTCGCCTGGCTGATGCCGTCGCGGTGGGCGGTCTCGGCGATGGGGGCGACGGCCGAGCTGAACGTGCTGCTGCCGTGGGACAAGGGCAACCCCGACCCCCTGTGGGAGCACACGGCGGGCACCTACCTGCTCGACATGGGCGTCCTGCTGACCATCGGCGTTCTGTGCGGCCTGGCCGTGCAGCGGCTGCTGCGGCGGCACGAGCCCGAGGTGATGCGCAAGTAGATGCACAAGTAGGTGATGCGCAAGTAGCGGCGTCCCCGGGCCACCGACGCATGCGCGTCCGTGGCGCCCCACCGCGCACGCGCGTCCGTGGCGCCCCACCGCGCACGCGCGTCCGTGGCGCCCCACCGCGCACGCGCGTCCGTGGCGCCTGTGCTCCCGGGCCACCACCCGGCATGCGCGTCGGCGCGTCCGTGGCCCGGGAAAGCGCGGGGGCGGCCGCGCCCTCTCGGGGCCGCCGCCCTGGCGCGTGTCGCGGTCTCCTGAAGTGTCGCGTGCGTCGCGACTCTCAGTACGCGGAGTCCACGTTCAGTACGCGGAGTTCACGTTGTCCATGGAGCCGTACCGGTCGGCGGCGTAGTTGCAGGCCGCGACGATGTTGGCCACCGGGTCGTACTGCGAGTTCTTGGTGCCCTCGACGTGGTACTGGTCGAAGGTCGGCTTGATCACCTGCAGCAGACCAATGGACGGAACGCCGTTCTGGGCATTGATGTCCCAGTTGTTGATCGCGTTCGGGTTACCGCCGGACTCACGCATGATGTTGCGGTGAATGCCCTCGTAGGAACCCGGGATGTTGTGCTTCTTCATGATGTCGAGAGACTCCCGGATCCAACCGTCGAGGTTGTTCGGGTAGCTCTTCGTCGGGACAGCCGCACGGACCTGCGAACGGTTCGCGGCGTCCTTGGCGGCGTGCGCCTTCTTGGCCTTCGCAGCGAACGCGGCCTTCTTCTTGGCCATGTCCGCAGCGGCCTTCTTCTGCTTCGCCGCAAGGTCGGCGAGCTTCTTCTTCTCGGCCTCGGCCTTCGCCTTCTTCGCGGCCTCGGCGGACTTCTGCGTGGCGCTGTCCTTCTGGATCTTGCCAACGCTGTCCGTCTGAAGCTCGGCGACCGGCTTGGCGGAGAGCGCCTGGGAGGACTCCGGCTGCTCGGCCTCGGCCGATCCGGGAACGACCGTGAAGGCCAGGGCCGCGGCTGCGCCCGCAGCGGCAACACCCGCTGCCGACAGCTTGTGGGTCTTGGTCAGACGGCGATAACCGGAGAACGTGGGGACGGGCATGAAGTGGACCTCTTCCAAATCGCTCGGTGCCGCAGAGGCCGGATCTTCGAGAGGCGCGCGAATCCCCCCGAGCGGTGGGGGCAGATACGCTCGCCGGTCCGGCAAAAGCGCCGCGTTCGTTCTGCGGCGCCGTGCGACGTGAAGAATTCTTAGCGGCGGCAAAAGGCCCTTGCAAAGGTGTGATGTACTACGCCGGATCGTGGGTGCGCCGAGGCCGGGAATACGTTGAAAAGCTTTGTTGAGCGGTTGTAACAGGGATTTTGACCCCACTAGGAGGGGTCGTAAGTGATGTGCGTTACATGGGGCGGCTCACAATCGAAGAGGGTGCGCCTTACCTTCTGAATTCGCGGATGCGCATAGCGTGTGCAGCCCAATCGTGCACTGACCTGGGAAAATGAACAGGTGGGGTTAAATCGGGCATAAAGGAACCCCGAATCGGGTCTCCGATCGGGGTTCGGGGAAATCGAGGCAGCGAATTCGCAGGTCACCCTGGCGACGCAGGAAGCATCAGATGCACATCCCCGAACTCGTGCCATAGATAGCGATGTGCCAGAGCCGCTTCGTAAGCGCGGGCCGGCGCCTCCGGGCCGGCCACAGCGGCCAGCATCAGAAGGTGCGAGGCCTCCGGCTCGTGCAGGCCGGTCAGCAGCCCGTCCACCGCCCGTACTCCTCGCTCCGGCGTGACCACCAGATCCGTCCAGCCCGAAGCGGCCCGTACGAGCCCCGACGGCAGGGCAGCCGTCTCCAGAGCCCGCACCACCGTGGTCCCGACGGCCACCACGCGGCCGCAACCGGCGCTCCCGCCCACGCCGTGCCCGGTTTCGCCGCGCCCGATTTCGTCCCGCGCGTGTGTGACGCGCCCGCACCACTCGCGCGAGCGCACGGCGTTCACCAGCCGCGCCGTCGCCTCCGGGACGCCGAACCGCTCCGGATACGGCGGCTCGTGCGCTTCCAGTGAGGCGACGCCCGTGTGCAGCGTGACCGGCGCGATGTGCACACCACGGCTCACCAGCTCGGCCACGAGCGGCGCGGTGAAGGGCCGGGCCGCGCTGGGCATCTCCGCCGACCCGTCCCCGTCCGGCGACACCACTCCGAACACCGTCTGGTACACCGACAGCGCCTGGTCCCGCTGCGTGTACGCGTAGCGGATCGGACGCCCGTACCGGCGCAGCAGCTCCGGCACCTCGGCCCCGGACACCCGCGCCCACCACAACCGCCCGCCCGGCCCGTCCACCGGCTCCTCCAGTACCAGCGACGCTCCACCCGGCAGGCGTACGAACACCCCGGGCCGGTCCACCGGCCGTGGTCGTGTGCTGCCCCGCCCGTCCGGGCTCCGCAGCTCCACCGACCGGCGACCGTCGTCCCCGCGCGTCGAGAAGTGCACGACGACCCTCTCGCCGCGCCCGTCCCCGAGCCGCCCGTCGACCGCCGCGGGGAGCGTGAGCGAGGTGTTCACCACCAGGACGTCCCCGGCCCCGAGCAGCCCGGGCAGCTCCCGGAACGCGTGGTGCGACACCTCCGCGCCGCGGCTCACCAGCAGCCGCACCGAGTCCCGGCCCCGGCCGCTCCCGCGCTGCTCCGCGGGCAGCCGCGCCGACAGCTCATCGGGGACCCTCAGCGCCCCCAGCACGCTCACCGCTCGGCCGCCGAGAGCGCGGCCGAGAGCTGGTCCAGCGCCGCCTTGGACGCCCCGTAGCCGCCCCAGGTCCCGTACGCCTCCACCGCCGCGTCCGAGCTCACGTTGATCACGGCCCCGGAGGCGGCCGCCAGCAGTGGCAGCGCCTCGCGCACCAGGCCGAGCGGCGCCACCACGTTGGTCTCCAGCGCCGTACGCAGGCCCTCGGGCGTCAGGTCGGCCAGCCGGACGAGAGGCTCGGCGCCCAGCGCGCTCGCGTTGTTCACCAGCAGATCCAGGCCGCCCAGCTCGCGGGCCGCCGACACCAGCGCTGCCCGGTGCTCCGGATCCGTGACGTCCCCCGGCAGCGCCACGACCCGCACACCCACCCGGCCGATCTCCTGCGCCGCGGATTCGAGGGGCCCCTGCGAGCGCGCGTCCAGTACCAGATCCCAGCCCCGCCCCGCCAGGGCCGCGGCCATAGCCCGGCCCAGCCCTTTCGAAGCCCCCGTGATGATCGCAACCGGCATTCGACTCACCCCTTTTCGTCGTTGCTCCCGTCGAGGTCTCCACACGGTAGGAAGGGCGGCCGGGCCCCCGCCTCGTCCGGCGGTCGCGTCCGGCCGGGTCACTTCGGCCTAGGCCCAGGGGCCGAAGCCGGGGCCTGCTCCGGTCCGATACGACGGTCGGCACCCGCCGGTACGGTGAGGCCATGTTGCGTCCTGAAAGCTGGTTCAGGCTCGCGGGTGGAAGTCCCGTCCGGGTAGACACCGGAGTGCCCGGTAGCAGGTCCCGGTTCGTCGTGG
>NZ_JBFAYQ010000068.1:0-20545 GCF_040681345.1 Streptomyces sp. NPDC051776
AGACGGCTACGCTCGCAATCCCGGCGTCCCGACAGGCTCGGGCAACGCGGACAGCGATTTCGCCACGGTTGGCGATGAGCACCTTGCGCACGATGACGGTCCCCTCTCCTCACGATTCGTTTCTCGTTGCCGTTCCGCTACTGCAGGGCGCTCATGACCCAGGCGGCCGGACCGGGCTCCGTCGTCGGAGTCATGTGGTGCGCACGCGGGTGCCACCGGCGCGCATCCGGGCGCTGTCGGGCCTCCGCCCGCGCCGCGGCCACGGAGACCGCGGCGGTCACCGCCACGACGAGCGCGGCCAGTTCCTCGTCCGTCGGACTGCCGCGGACGATCCGCACCCCGCTCCGTGCGCCCGGCGCCGCGGCGTTGCTCACAGCGGGATGTTCCCGTGCTTGCGGGGCAGCCGCGTGACGCGCTTCGTGCGCAGCATGCGAAGAGCGCGTGCAACCTGGCTCCTGGTCTCCCGAGGCATGATCACCGCGTCCATGTATCCGCGTTCGGCCGCGACGTACGGGTTGCACAGCGCCTGTTCGTAACGCTCACGCAGCCGCTCCCGCTCCGCGTCCGGGTCGCCGGCCCGCTGAAGGGCGTCCCGGTGGAGCACGCTCACCGCTCCGTCGCCGCCCATGACGGCGATCTCCGCCGTGGGCCACGCCAGGTTGATGTCGGTGCCCAGGTGCTTGGAGCCCATGACTCCGTAACCACCGCCGTAGGCCTTGCGGGTGACGACGGTGACGAGGGGGACGGTGGCCTCGGCGTAGGCGTAGATCAGCTTGGCACCGCGGCGGATGATGCCGCCGCGCTCCTGGTCGATCCCGGGCAGGAAGCCCGGCACGTCGACGAACGTCAGCACCGGGATGTGGAAGGCGTCGCAGGTGCGGATGAACCGGGCGGCCTTCTCGCTCGCGTCGATGTCGAGGGCGCCGGCCGCGCAGAGGGGCTGGTTGGCGACCACCCCGACGCTGCGGCCCTCGACGCGGCCGAAGCCGCAGATGATGTTCTGCGCGAACAGCTGCTGGACTTCGAGGAGTTCACCGCCGTCCAGGACGCTGCACACCACCTGCTGCATGTCGTACGGTCGGCCGGGGTCGTCGGGGATGAGGGAGTCCAGCGCCTCGTCCTCGACCCGGATGCCGGGCTCCTCGGGGGAGGCGTAAACGGGCGGGTCGTCCATGTTGTTCGAGGGCAGATGACCGAGCAGGGCGCGGACGTAGTCGAGGGCGTCCTTCTCGTCCTCGGCCATGTAATGGGCGCTGCCCGAGAAGGCGTTGTGACCCAGCGCCCCGCCCAGCTCCTCCCGGTCCACCGACTGCCCGGTGATGGTGCGCAGGACCTCGGGGCCGGTGACGAACATGTGGGAGATGGCGTCGACCATCACGACGAACTCGGTGATCGCGGGCGCGTACACGGCCCCGCCCGCGCACGGCCCCATCATGAGCGAGATCTGCGGGATGACGCCGGACGCCTGGACATGGCGCTTGACCATCTCCGCATAGAGGGCGAGGGATTCGACCCCTTCCTGGATGCGGGCGCCACCGGAGTCGTTGATGCCGATCACCGGGCAGCCGGTGCGGATCGCCAGGTCCATCACCTTGACGACCTTGTGGCCGTACATTTCGCCCAGGCTGCCGCCGAAGACGGTGAAATCCTGGGCGTAAACGAATACCTGACGGCCATTGACTTCGCCGTACCCGGTGACCACACCGTCGCCGAGCGGCCGGTGCTCATGCATGCCGAAGTCGTGGCAGCGGTGGCGGACCAGCGCGTCGAGTTCGACGAACGATCCGGGATCCAGCAGAGCCGCGATGCGTTCGCGCGCGGTCATCTTCCCCTTGGCGTGCTGCCGTTCGACGGCGGTCTCGGAGGGCGCCAGCTGCTCGTTCCGCCGGGCGAGCTCGGCGAGCCGTTCCGCCGTGCTCCTGTCGGGCGCTGTGCTCATCGGTTCACCCGGAGCGCACCGAGCACCGCCGGCCACACCGTGTGCAGCTCGCGCTGCCAGTACGGCCAGGCGTGCGTACCGGTCACATGGAAGTTGGAGGTGACGTCCACGCCCTCCTCGCGCAGGACGCTCGCGAACCGGACGTTGGGGGTGTAGGTCGGTCCTTCGAGCATCCCGGCGAAGGGGTCGAAGGCCCCCTCCAGCCCGCCCGGCAATCCCGTCGCGGCCGACAGATGGACCTTGACGCCGCGTAGCCGCCGGGGGTGGCGGGCGGGGTTGTGGGCCTCCCACACGCTCGCCTGGCGCGCGGGTTCGCCCCACAGCTTGTTCGCGTCGATGCCTTCCCGTGCGCAGGTGAGGTAGATGAAGGTACGGGTGGCCTGTTCCTCGATATCGACGACCCCGCTGAAGGAGGCGGCGTAGGCGTATTCGCCGGGGTGGCGACCCGCGTAGTTGAGCGCGCCGAGTCCGCCCTCGGAGAGGCCGATCAGTGCTCTGCGCTTGTTCGCCTTGTATCCGCTCTCGAGGATCTGCGGAAGTTCGAGTGTGTGAAAGGTCTCCCACTTGGGGCCGTCCTTGCGGCCGCCGTCGTACCAGTTGGTGTAGAAGCCCGCCCGGCCGCCCTCGGGCGTCACGATGATGGCATCGCTGTCGGCGGCGAGTTGCTCGACGTCGGTCTCCCGGGTCCAGGAGGTGTAGTCGTCGCTCGCCCCCTGGAGCAGGTAGACGGTGGGGTAGGTGCGCTTGGACGTCGCGTGCCACGAGCGCGGCAGGATCACCCGTACCGGCATGTCGGCGCCCATCGCGGGCGAGGCGATGACGAGGTCGGCGGTGCGCTCGTCGAGCCGCTTGACGTCGACGACGCGCGCGCCGCTCGCCGCCTTCGCCTTGGGGAAGACGTACGGGGTCGCGGGCTTGCCGTCGTCGGCCATCGCGGCAGGCGCGGCGACCAGGGCGGATACGGCCACCAGGCACGCCAGAAGGACGGTCATCGGGTGCCGGGAGCGTCGCCGGCGCGCGACGGCGGGACCGCTCGGCGCGGAGCCGGGGCCGGTGGGGGCGGCCGCGGGGCTGTCGGGGTCCGGGGCTCGGCGGCTGGGCGCGGAGCGCATCGTCTTGCCGGAGGGGCCTGCTTCGGGGGCCAAGGCTTCCTTCCTTCGTCGTCGAGACTTGTCGCGTACGGTGAGGCTGGGGTGCGGAAAGCCGCGGTACCGGCAAGGGCGTTCCGGGCGGTGCGCCGGACCGGGCCTTGAGCCCCACGGCCGCCTGCGGTACAGGTCAGGTGTGTTCGTCCAGGGACGCCGTGAGGTGCTGGGCGATGACCTCCACATGAGGCGGGTCGATCAGCGACAGATGGTCACCGGGCACGGGGACGACCTGCAGCCCGGGGCACAGCGGTGCCCAGCCCAGGTCCCGGTCGTCCCGCAGGTACCGGGGATCGATGGCGGTGGTGAGCACCTGCGCCTCCTGCGCCCGGTAGAGGACGACCGGCCCGGAGTACGGACGTGGCAGATATCGCTCGCCGATACGGGCGTCGATGTACGAGGTGCGCTGGTGTTCCAGCACACCGGGGCTCATGTCGAGCCCGGCGTCTGCCACATGACGCATCAGGGTGTCGATCTGGTTCTGCTCGTCCATGCGGGCCATCTCCTCGTACGGCAACCGAAGCGGCCGGCCGTAGGCGGTCTCGACGTACTCCGCGAACCGTGCGAACCGCTCCAGCAGGATGTCCTCCGGCTCCGGTCCCGGCAGAGCGGCGGGCAGGATGGTGTCGATCAGGCCGACGAACCCGACGTGCTCGCCCCGGTCGTGGAGCCGCAGTGCGGTCTCGTACGCCAGGCAGCCGCCGAAGGACCAGCCGAGCAGCCGGTACGGGCCCTGGGGCTGCACGCCGCGGATGAGGCCCATGTAGTACTCCGCCTTCTCCTCCACCGTGGCCATCGCGTCCACGCGGTCGAGCCCGTAGACGGGCAGTTCGGCGGGCAGAAGTCCGGTCAGCGGCCGGTAGACGCTCGTGGGCCCGCCGGCGGGATGGAAGACGAACAGCGGGAGGCGGTCGGTCGCGGAACCGGGGTCCCGCAGGACCCGCAGGGGCGTCCCGCCCGTGCTGCCTTCGAGGGAGGGGCGGATCAGATCGGCCAGTGCGGCGACGGTGGGCGACTGCCGGATCTGCTCGGCCGTCGGTGCCACGTCCGTGGCTTCGAGCCGGGCACGGATGCCTGCGGCAAGGGCCCCGGCCCCGGCCGCGTCATCGCGCAGTCCGGGCAGTTCCTGGTGGACTCCGTCCGGGGCTTCGCCCGAGAGGTGGGTCCACACGCCCGCCACGAGGCGTTCGGCGGCGTCCCGGGGCAGCACGCCGCGCGGAAGGGCGGGCCGGGCGGCGGTCCTGGCCTTCTCCGCGGGGACGGGCGCGGCGTGCATGCCGAGTGCGGCCGACAGGGCCTCGGCCACATCGTCGAGGGTGCCGTCCCGCAGCAGCAGGGTCTCGGAGAGGACGGTGCCGAAGTCCTGTTTGACGGCGTTGCGGATGCGGACGGCCATGAGCGAGTCGAGGCCGAGGCGGGTGAGCGGCACCGTGGTGTCGATCTGCTGGTCGGGATAGCCCATGACCGTCGCGGTGCGCTGTGCCAGCCGTGCGCGCACCGCATCGAGCGCGGCTGCGGCCGGGAGCGCCCGCAGCGCCTCGGGGCCGCCCCAGTCCGCTGCCTCGTCGGTGGCACCGCGGACGAGTCCCGCGAAGTACGGCACGGATTCGAGCCCGGGGAAGGCCTCCACGACGCGTCGTACGTCCAGGCGTACGACGCCGGTGTACGGCCGGCCGCCGGTGACGATGAGCTGGAGGGCGTCCAGCCCCTCGCCGGGGGTGATCGGTTCAAGGGCGAGGGTGGTCATGTCGGGGGCGGCGCCGAGCCCGGCCCAGGGGCCCCAGGCGATCGACTCGCCCGGGGCGCCGCGGGCGCGGCGCTGCTGCACGAGCGCGTCGAGCCAGGCGTTGGCGGCCGCGTAGGCGGCCTGCCCCGGGGAGCCGAACAGCGCGGCGGCGGAGCTGAACGCCAGCCACCAGTCGAGGTCGTGGCCCGCCGTGGCCTCGTCGAGGTGGCGTGCTCCGTCGACCTTCGGCCGGAACACAGCGTCCAGGTCCGCCGGTTCGAGTCCGGTGACGACACGGTCACGCAGGACACCGGCCGCGTGGGCGACTCCGCACAGCCGGTGGCCCTCGCGTACGGCGGCCTCCACGAGCCGCGACGCGGTGCCGGGTTCGGCGATGTCGCCCTGGACGACCTCCACCGAGACGCCGAGTCCGCGCATCTCCGCGAGTTCGGCCTCCGCCTCGGGGCCCGGTGCGCGGCGGCCGTTGAGGACCAGCCGGCCCGCGCCGCGCTCGGCGAGCCGGCGGGCCGTTGCGAGGCCGAGGCCCCCGAGCCCGCCGGTGACGATGTACGCGCCGCCCGCGCGCGCGAAGGTCACCTCGACGGCGTCCTTGCCGAGGTCGGCCGGGGCCAGCCGGGCGGTGAACCGCGTGCCCGCCCGCCAGGCGACCTGGTCGGCGTCGCCGTCCCCGAGCAGCTCGCGGGCCAGGTCCTCGACGGCGCCCGGGGAACGGTCGATGTCGATGAGACAGGGCCGGAGATGGGGGTGCTCCAGGGCGAGGACGCGGAGCAGTCCGCGCAGGCACGCGCGGTCCGGGTCCCCTTTCTCCGCCGCGTTGACGGCCAGCGAGCGTTCGGTGACCAGGCACAGGCGCGGGGCCGTACGTGTCGTACCGCCGTCGGTGACCGCGGCGAGGGCGCTGGCGACCGCCGCGCAGCCGAGGACGGCCTCGCGGGCGCTCGTCGCGCCCGCCGCTTCCGCGAAGAGCACGGCCACAGCCGCCGCGTCTCCCTCCGCCACACCGTTCCGCCAGGCGGTGAGGGTGCGGTCCACCGAACCGGGGTCGGCCGGGGCGACGGTGACCCTGGTCCCCTCCTGTTCGAGGGCCGCCCGCAGTGCGGTGGCCTGCCGGCCCTCCTCTCCGGGACCGACGGTGAGCAGCAGCCAGTCCGTCGGTGCGGCGCCGGCCGTTGCCGACGCGGGGAGGGTGGTCTTGTCCCAGGCGATCTCGAAGACCGTCTCGTGCAGCGGGAGAGGCACTTCACCGGGCGTGGGAACGCGCAGCAGGACGTCCTCCGCCTCGACGAGCGCCGTTCCCCCGCTGTCCTCCATCCACAGGGACCAGCGGCTCCGCACCGGCGCGGTGTCGCCCTCCGTCTCCGTGTCCGCGCTCCGGGGGGAAGCGGGCCTGATGCGGCACTGGGTGGCGGCCGGCCCCGTACGCCGTACCCGGAGGGTGCCGATGCCGACGGGCAGGGCCTCGTCGGGAGCGGCCGCACGCACGACCGGTCGGGGACGGTCCGGCGCGGCCTCCGCGTCCGCCGTCTCCACGGCGGAGGCGGAGGCGGGCGCCCGCAGGCAGGCGTCGAACAGCGCGGGGTGCAAGTGCCAGCCCGCCGAGGCGTTGTCGGGCTCGGTTCCGTCCGGCGGCAGCAGGCGGACGGTGTACGACTCGGGGCCCGGCTCACCGGGGGCGGGCGCGCCCTGCGGTCCGGGGCTCCCCGGTGCGAAGGTCTCCGGTGACAGGCCGTCCGGTGCGAAGCCCTCCCAGGCCAGGCACTCCACGACGGCAGTGGCCGGCGATGTCCAACTCCCGGCGTCCGAACGGGCGTTGATGCTCACCGACGCGCATCCCGGTCCGGTCGGTTCGAGCAGCGTCGTCACGGGCGTACTGGCGGACAGCGGCTGGAGATGCCGCAGCGCCAGATCGCGTACGACGATGTCCTCGACGGGTGCGCCGAAGATCTCGGCGGCCGCGGCGAGCACCATCTCGGCGCAGGCGGCCAGGGTCAGCACCGCGGTTCCGTGCACCTCCTGTTCGGGGCGGTACCAGCCCTCGGTGCCCACATCGCCGTGCCACAGCGTGCACCGGGTGCCCGGGATGTCGGCGCGGGAGCCCAGGAGTGGGTGGCCGCCCGCGGGCCGGGCCGTCCGCCGGGCCGCCGGGCCGTCGTGCACCCAGTGCCGCACATGTCTCCACGGAGCGGTGGGCAGGGCCGTCCGCTTCCCCGCCGGCCACAACACCTCCGGCCGCTCCTGGACTCCGGCCGCGTGGAGGGCCGCAAGACTCGTCCGCAGCGCCACGGGCTCGTCGCTGTCCCGCCGCAGCGTGGGGAGCACCACAGTGTGGCGCCCGGCCGTGGCCTCGGCCGTCTCGCTCACGGGCAGGGCGGCGACGGGGTGCGGCGAGATCTCCAGGAAGGTCCGGTGTCCGTCCTCGGCCGCGGCGGTGACGGCCTGGCGCAGCAGGACCGGACGGCGGGCGTTGTCGCACCAGTGGCCGGCATCGGCAAGGGTCGTGCGGCGTGGGTCGTCGTGCACGGTGCCGTACCAGGGAATGGCGGGCTCTCGCGCCTCGATCCCCTCGAACGCCGTGCGCAGACGCGGCAGTACGGGGTCGACGGCGGCCGAGTGTCCAGCACCGCCGACGTCGAGAAGGCGGGCGCCGGCCCCCGACTCCTCGAGTTCCGCGACGAGTCGGCCGACCGGCCCGGCCGGGCCGGTCACCGTGCAGCGCAGCGGGGAGGCGTCGACGGCGACCGCGACACCCGGGAAGCGGGCGAGGAGAGCGGCGCGTTCGTCCTCGGGAACATCGATCGCGGCCATGGAACCGGCCTGCGCGGCATCGACGGTGGCGAGCAGTTCGGCACGGCGGAGCATGACCCGCAGGCCGTCGCGCGGATCGAGCGCTCCGGCGACGACGGCGGCAGCCACCTCGCCCATGGAGTGGCCGATGACCGCCTCGGGTTCGACGCCGTACGCCTGCCAGGTGCGGGCGAGCGCCAACTGAAGCCCGTACAGCAGCGGTTGGACCTGCTCCACGGCGGTCGGCGGGACGCCGCGGGTGATGCGGTCGCTGAGCGTCGTGCCGGTCTCCGCCTCGAAGACCGGGTCGAGGGCGCGGACGGCGGCGGCGAACTCCTCGTCGCCCTCCAGCATGCCGCGGCCCATGCCGTCCCACTGGGAGCCGTAGCCGGAGAAGACGAACACCGGTCCGGCGTCGCCGAGTTCACCCGTGTCGAGGGTGCGCGGTCCGAAGACGCCCGCGGCCGGCCGACCGTTGCCGAGTGCGCGCAGTCCGGCGGCCAGGGCGTCACGGTCGCGGCCGACGACGGCGGCGCACGCCGGGCCGTATCGATGGCGGCCGAGGGTGTGGGCCAGATCCTCGGCGGGCGTACCCAGCCCTGCCGGGGAGGTGATCCAGTCGGCGAGCGCCAGGGCGGTGTCGCGCAACCGGCCGGCGGAGCCCGCCGAGAGGAGGAGGGTGTGCGGGGGCGCGGTCGCCCGGTCCCCGGACTCCGTGGGCTGTGCGGAAGCAGGTGTGTCTGCCTTCCACTGTTCGAGGACGGCGTGGGCGTTGGTCCCGCCGAATCCGAAGGCGGACACGCCCGCACGCGCCGGGCGCCCGCCCTCGCCGGCCAGCGGCGTGGTCTCGTCGACCACGCGCAGGCGCGATGCCTCGAAGTCGATGTGCGGATTGGGCGTACGGAAGTGCAGGCTCGCCGGGAGCGTGCCGTGGTGCAGGGACAGTACGGTCTTGATGACGCCGGTGATGCCCGCGGCGCCCTCCAGATGTCCGATGTTGCTCTTGACCGATCCGATCAACAGCGGTCGTCCGGCGGGCCGTTCGGTTCCCATGACGGCGCTGAGCGCACTCGCCTCGATCGGGTCGCCGAGCAGTGTGCCGGTGCCGTGCGCCTCCACGTAGTCGATGTCCGCGGGGTCGACTCCGGCGTCCTTGGTGGCCGTACGGAGCAGGGCCTGCTGGGCTTCGGGGTTCGGGGCCACCATGCCGGCCGAGCGTCCGTCGGAGTTGACGGCGGAGCCGCGGACCAGCGCGAGCACCCGGTCGCCGTCGCGCAGCGCGTCGTCCAGGCGTTTGAGCACCACGACTCCGCACCCCTCACCGCGTGCGATGCCGTCGGCGGAGGCGTCGAACGCCTTGCACCGACCGTCCGGTGCGAGCGCGCCCGCCAGTTCGAAGCCGGCCGTGACGGCCGGGGAGAGCAGGACGTTGACCCCGGCGGCCAGTGCCGTGTCGCACTCCTCCGCGCGGAGGCTGCGGCACGCCTGGTGCAGCGCGACGAGCGACGCCGAGCAGGCCGTGTCGATCGTGAGGCTGGGTCCGCGCAGATCGAGGATGTACGACAGCCGGTTCGCCACGATGCTGGCCGCCGCACCGGTGCTGGTCCACTCGCTCACCCGCGCGGGGTCGGCCGTGGTCAGCAATCCGTAGTCGAGGGAGCTGAGGCCGACGAACACGCCCGTCGGGCCGGCGCGCAGCGAGGGTGCAGGGATGCCCGCGTGGTCCAGGGCTTCCCAGGCGACCTCCAGAAGCAGGCGCTGCTGAGGGTCCATCAACTGAGCCTCGCGGGGGGTGATGCCGAAGAACTCGGCATCGAACCCGGCAATGTCGGTGAGGAATCCGCCCCAGCGCGGGGTGCGGGCGAGAGCCGCGGAGACGGCGGCCGAGCCGTCGTCGTAGTCCTGCCAGCGCTCCTCCGGCACCACGCTCACGGCGTCCCGGCCGTTCAGCAGGAACTCCCAGAAGGAGTCCGGGCCCTCGATGCCGCCCGGGAGGCGGCAGCCGATGCCCACGACGGCGACGGGCTCCCCTCCGCGGCGCGTCTCGGGACGCCTCGTGTCCTTCGCCGCAGCCCGTGCCGTTTCGGTCCGGCCCTCTGGGGACCACCCGGGCGTGGTGCCGGTGAGGCGGCGCACCAGAGCGGTGACGCTCGGGTTCTCCCACAGCAGTGTGGCCGGGAGGGTGCGGCCGAGCGCCTCCTGCAACTCTTCCGAGAGACCGACCGCGTCGCGGGAGGACAGCCCGTAGTCGGCCAGCGGCCGGTCGGTGTCGATGTCCTCCGGGGCGACGGCACACCGCTCGGCGACGAGGCGCAGCAGCAGTGCGCGGACCCCCGGCTCCCCCGCCGTACCGTCCGTGTCCGGCGCTGCGTCGGATTCCCTGTCCTCCGGGGTCATTCGGCTCCCCCGGCTCCTGCCCGGTTCAGGCCCACGGGCTCCGACCACGTGCCCGCCAAGTAGTCCTGACGGCAGGCACTGCGCGCGACCTTCCCGCTGCTGGTGCGCGGTACCGTGCCGGGCGGCGCGAGGACGAAGTCGTACACGGGCAGGCCGTGTTCGAAGAAGACGGCGTCCCGTACGGCCCGCTCGGCGGCCTCGCGCTCCCTCCCGGGGTCGGCGACGTGGCGGGAGTGCTCAGCGACGATGACCAGTCGCTCCGTGCCGTCCACGGTCAGGGCGAACGCGGCCACGTGGTCGTACCGGATGAGGGCGTGCGCTTCCTGGGCGACCGACTCGATGTCCTGCGGGTAGTGGTTCGTGCCGTCGACAATGATCAAGTCCTTGATCCTGCCGGTGACATACAACTGGCCGTCGTGCATCGCCCCGAGGTCGCCCGTACGCATCCACCGCCGCGCACCGGCTTCCTCCGTACCCGTGTGTGACGAGGCACCGCGGGACGGCTCGCCGTCCGGGTCACCGGCGAGCACCGCGGCGAAGATCTCGGCGCTGCGCGAGGGACTGCGCCAGTAGCCTCGCGCGACGTTCGGGCCGCGTACCCAGATCTCGCCCACGGCGCCGTCCGCCAGTCCGTGGCAGTTCGTGGGGTCGACAATGGCGACTTCCTGGCCGACCGGACGCCCGCACGCGACGAGCTCGGTGAAGGTTCCGGGCTCGGCGTCGGCCGCGACGGGGCGGGCCGTGCCCTGCCCCAGCGACTCCCGGTCGAACGCGGTCACCCGCGGGGCGCTGCCGATCGGCGGGGCGGAGACGAAGACGGTGGCCTCCGCGAGGCCGTACGAGGGCCGGATCATCTCCGGGCGCATCCCGCAGGCGGCGAAAGCCTGCTGGAAACGGTCGAGGGTGTCGGCCCGGACCGGCTCGGCGGCGTTGATCATGACCGCCACGTCCTGCAGTGCCAGGCTCGCCCGCTGCTCCTCCTTCACGCGCCGCGCGCAGAAGTCGTACGCGAAGTTCGGAGCAGCGGTCACGGCACCGGGGTGGGCGGAGAGCAGATGCAGCCACCGCACCGGCTCCTGCACGAAGGCCAGTGGTTCGGTGATCACCGAGTGGGCGCCGCTGACGACGGGTACGGCCACGGTCACCACGAGACCCATGTCGTGGAAGAGCGGAAGCCACGAGACGAAGGTGTTCCGCTCGCGGTCGATGCCGTAAGCCGTGATCAGCTGCCGGCAGTTGGCCACGACGCTCGCGTGTGTGACCTCCACGCCGGACGGGTTGCGGGTGGACCCGGAGGTGTACTGGAGGTACGCGCAGTCCTCCGGCCGTACGAGCACCGCCTCCTGTGCGCCGGGCAGGTCGGCCGCCCGGCTCTCGAGTTCGGCGAGGCCCGCGGTGACCGTGCGGGACCGGCCGGACAGCCGCTTACTGGCGCGGAACTCCTCGAGGGCCGCCCGGGCGGGCTCCGTGGTCAGAACGCAGGCGGGGCGCGTGTCGGTGAGCACGGCGGCGAGCTTCTCGTCATGGCCGGGGAGGGTGGGCGGGAACAACGGCACGGCGATCGCACCGGCCCGCAGAGCCCCGAGGAAGCCGATGACGTACTCGGGCCCCTGGGGGGAGACCACCGCGACCCGCTCCCCGGGGGCCGCGCCGGCCTCGGCGAGGAGCCCGGCCATCGTGCCCGCATGCCGGTCGAGTTCGGACCAGGAGAGCGTGGTGCGGCGCCCGGCGGAATCGGCCGCGTAGTCGACGAAGGTGAAGGCGGGCTCGTCCGGAATCGTCGCCGCAGCGCGCGCCATGAGGGTGACGAGCGTGTCCCCGGCAGCGCTCGAGGCCCCCATCACATCGGTGTCGTGACATGCGGACATCGTCGCTGCACCCTCCGGTGGATCATCCGGCATGGCTTCCCTCTTCCCGCAGCGAGCTCCACCGGAGGCGAGGCATAAGACGCCAATAGTCCGAGAGTTGATATTTTGGACGTTAAAGTCGCCATTGGTATATGTCAAATACCTATGGTCCATTTGAATTACTGCGAATGGTGGCGAACTCATGCACGAGCGGGGCACCTCCGACCGGGCCCCGGATGCACCGCGTCCCCCGGGGGCCGACCGGCAAAGGGGTGGCCGCAAGGGGCCGGACGGGTGACTACGGGCTCCTGGCGGCGCTCGCGTTCGCGGCATTCATGACGTGCCTCGACAACACGGTCGTCAATGTGGCGCTGCCGCTCGTCCAGCAAGACCTCGGCCTCCACCTGGCCGATCTGGAGTGGGTGGCCGCGGCGTATCCGCTGACCTTCGCCGCGCTGCTCACCGGTGGCCGGTCGGCCGACGTCTGGGGGGGGCGGCGGCCGACCCTGCTGACCGGTCTTGGCCCTTTCACCACCGTGTCACTGCTCTGCGGGCTGTGCGGACCGGCGGCCGGCTCATCTCCTGCCGCGGCCTTCAGGGCACCCGGGGCGGCCCTCGTCATCCCGGCTTCGCTTGCCGTGCTGACGCGGGATCTGGGGACGCGGGCCCGGACCGCCGGTGTCGCGACCTGGATGGCGGCGCTGGCCGCGGCGGCCGCATTTCCGGAGGGTTACGAGGCTGGTCTGATGGTGGCGGCGGCGCTGGTGGCCGTCGGAGCGTTGTGGCCGGGCTGGCATTGCGCCCCTCGCATTCCCGTAGACGTATCGCGCGGCGGGCGCATTGCGAATCGTTTCCGTGGATTCGGGCTCTCTCCGCCAACCGGAGTCCGGGCATCGGCGGTTACCCGAAAACGGACGACGGAATTTGCCACCATCGCTTTCCGGGCCGCTGAATTGCGGACCGCATCCCGGAGGCCGTCGTATGACACGCCGGTTCAAGGAAGGCGTCCGGTGCGCGACAGTTGGGGCGCCCGGGCACTACGTGAACGCCCAGGACCTGTGGTTCCCTGGCACCGGGTACTCCTGGGCCGGCCGGGGCGCACGCCGGGATCGCGGGGGTGGTACGGGCCGGTGGTACTTCCAGCGGCATTGCACCACGCGCACCGTGCACTCTGGTACGACTAATTCTCCTTTCCTTGAACGGCCTTGAGACGCGGTGCTTTCCTGGCCATATCCGAACCGGCGGGCCGCCCACCCTCCCGGGGGAGTTACGACAGGCGGTCTGCCGTCGGTTTTCACCGGCGGAATGCAGTCCGGCCGCCGAGTCGCTGGGCAGGCTTCTCCGCGGAGTGGTGGAAAACCGGTCGGCGCCTTTCGGGTGCCGCCCGGCGCGGCCCGCCTCTCCCGACAGAAGGAGCCCCCCATGCGAGCTACCCGCAGGATCTCGGCGCTGTTCGGGTCCGCAGCCCTGGCCATGGGCCTGGCGCTCGTCCCGACCAACGCGCAGGCCGTACAGGTCGTCGGCTGCAGCGAGGACGCGCTGGTCAACGCCATCACCGCGGCGAATCTCATCGGAGGGGACGACCTGGTGCTGTCCCCGCTCTGCACCTACACGCTCACCCAGGCCCACAGCGCCGACGGTGGCTCGGGGCTACCGGACATCACCACGCCGATCAGCCTCTCCGGTGTCAGCACCGAGATCGTCCGCTCCGAGGCCGCCGCCGACTTCCGTGTCCTCAAGGTGGACGGGCAGGGCCTGAACAGCGGGGAGCTCAAGCTCAGCGGCGTGACCGTCCGGGGCGGCAAGGCCGCAGCCGGGCAGCCGGGTGGCGGCGTCGCCAACCTCGGCGGTGACCTCATGCTGGTCAGCAGCGCTCTGCGCAACAACGAGGCGGCCCAGGGCGGCGGGCTCTACAACGACGCGGGTACCTCGAACCTCGTCGGAAGTGCGGTCGTCGGCAACACCGCGACCACCGCGGGCGGGGGCGGGGGCATTTACGAGGCGTCGGGCTCGGTGAACCTCGTGGCGACGCTCGTCCGCAGTAACTCGCCGAACAATTGCGCCCCGGTGGGCAGCGTCCCGTTCTGCGGAGTCTGAAGCAGGAACGGCCACCGGAAAAGCAGCGGGCCCCGGCCGAGTGATCCCCCACGGCGGCCGGGGCCCGCACCGTGCCTGCCCGTCGAGAAGGGGCGGGCAGACACAGGCCGGGGTTCCGAGGGTCAGCGGCCCTCGTGCAGCACCATGGCGGAGCCTCCGCCGCGGCGCTTCGGTTCGGCGACGGCCTCGACCCTGCCGTCCGGCAGGAACTCCAGCGCGGCCACGGCCCCGATCTCCGGGGACGGTGTGAAGGTCTCCGGTGCCAGGACGAAGGAGTGGCCGAGCTTTTCCAGTTCCTTGCTCTCCGGTGACTTCAGGAAGGCGGGTTCGGCTTCGGTGTCGGCCCGGTTGCGCTGCGAGATGCGCGGCGCGGCGACCGCCTCCGGAAGCGACATGCCGAGGTCCAGACGGTTGACCAGCGTCTGCAGCACCGTGGTGATGATCGTGGCCCCGCCGGGTGAGCCGACCGCCATCTGCGGCTCCCCGTCCTTCAGCACGATCGTCGGCGACATGCTGCTCCGCGGACGCTTGCCGGGTCCGGGCAGGTTCGGGTCCGGCACGCCTTCGGTGACCGGCGTGAAATTGAAGTCCGACAGCTCATTGTTGAGCAGGAAGCCGCGGCCGGGCACGGTGATGCCCGAGCCGCCGGTCTGCTCGATGGTCAGGGTGTAGGAGACGACGTTGCCCCAGCGGTCGGACGTGACCAGATGAGTCGTCGAGGGGCCCTCGTACGGCTCCTTGCCTCCCTTGGCCTGTGTACAGCCCGAGCCGGGCGAGCGCGGGTCCGCCGGTGCCACCGGGCTCTTCAGAACGGAGTCGGGCCGGATCAGGCACGCCCGCTCCTCGCCGAACTTCTTCGACAGCAGTTCCTCGGTGGGCACGTCGGAGAAGGCCGGGTCGCCCACCCAGCGGTTGCGGTCGGCGAACGCGATCCGGCCCGCCTCGATGTACCGGTGCAGGGCTTGCGTCCGGTCCTCCGGCGAGAGCTTGAAGTTCTCCAGGATGTTCAGGGCCTCGCCGACGGTCGTGCCGCCGGAGGAAGACGGCGCCATGGAGTAGATGTCGTGGCCTCGATAGGTCGTCCGTGTCGGGGCCCTGCGCACCGTCTCGTAGGCGGCGAGATCGCCCCGCTCCATGAGCCCTCGGCGGACGTTCCGTTCCGAGCCGGGCGCCACGGGCGGCTTCTGTACGGTGCGGACCACGTCGCGGCCGATGTCGCCGCGGTAGAGCGCGTCCACGCCCTTCCGGCCGAGTTCCTTGTACGTACGGGCGAGACCGGGGTTGCGGAAGCGCGAGCCGACGACGGGGAGTTCACCGTTCGGCAGGAACAGTTCGGCGGTGGAGCTGAAATCGCGGAAGCGCTTCTCATTCATCTCCGTCTGCGCCCGGAACTCCTCGTTCACCACGAAGCCGTCGCGGGCGAGGCGGGTGGCCGGACGCAGGGCCCGGCCGAGTCCCACCGTGCCCCAGTCGTCCAGGGCCTTCTCCCAGGTCGCCGGTGTGCCGGGCACACCGACGGAGAGGCCCGAATTGACGGCCTCGTCGAAGGGGATGGGCTTGCCGGTCGACGGGTCGACGAAGGCGTCCTCACCCATACGGGCGGGCGCGGTCTCCCGGCCGTCGATCGTGCGCACCTTCTTGGACTTGGCGTTGTAGTAGACGAAGAAGCCGCCGCCTCCGATGCCCGCCGAGTACGGCTCGACGACGCCGAGCGCCGCCGCGGTGGCCACCGCGGCGTCAACCGCGTTGCCGCCCTTGCGCAAGACCTTGAGACCGGCCTCGGACGCGTACGGGTTCACGCTGGAGACCGCGCCGCCACTGCCCCGGGCGACCGCCTGCTTCGGTGGCGGCTCGGATCCGGAGGGGCTGTCGTGGCCGGCGGGCGAGGAGCCGAACGCCGCGGGGATCAGCAGGGGACAGGCGAGAGCCGCGGTGCATGCGGCAGCGACGACGGCGCGGTGGACAGCCATGTAGCCTCCGGGACCTCGTGAGGGGAATTGACGAAACCCTTCCAGTGCCGGAGTGGATCGGGCAATGAGAAACCGCATTATTTGCGCGAGATCTGAGGTTTCCGGTCGGTAACCGGGGGCGGATGGACTGCACCCGTTCCGTGGCGGGATCACCGAACCGGCGGCGGGCTGTCTCCCGACCGTTCGGTCCGCACCAACGGAACCGCCGACCTGTATGCGTCTGCTCAGGGACTATCCCGGCGCGAGGTCAACGGCAGGGCATTGTCCCGACAGCGGAATTCATCCTTCGACGGCCCGGCGTCCCCTCGATGACATGAGGCCTGCCAGTTCCCGGCCGACGGCCTGACCTGCTGCCCTCCATGGATCCGAGGATGCCGTCATGAGGCGCCATCCGCGCACGCCCAGGGTGTGTTGCGGGGGTACCGGAGCACCAACCCCTATGAGGTGCGATCGCGCCCGAATACTCTGGCTCCGCGCCCGAGCGCAATGTGGCGCTGATACGACAATTGCGCGCCGGGCGTCTTTCCCGGGCCGCGCCGTGCGATCCGGTTCAGCGCTCCGCCAATCAGGGCAATTCCGAGTCACGACTATGGCGTGCCGAAGCGGCCCGCGCGCCTACTGGTGCTACCGACCGGTGGGTTGCTCATCTGGCCGGGGGACGAGGCAAACCCGATGTGAATTCATCGTCATTCGCCCGTAGTTGGCACCCTTCCTCGATGGATCATGCGCGCGCACTCGTGCTTCGGTTCAGTCGGAACAGCGAGCGGCTCACCTCCACAACCGCACTCGGAGGGCCGCTTCGTGGCATTCTCGATCACCCGGGTGACTTCGTCACCGAATCCAACGGTCTTCGGGCAGACAGTCGCCATCACCGCTCAAGTCATCCCCCTCGGTTTCGGAACTCCCACCGGCACCGTCACCTTCACCATCGTGGGCGGGCCCACCCTGACCGGAACGCTCTCCGGCGGTTCAGTCACTGTCACCACGAACGCCATCACCCCCGGTCTCCGCCAGATCGTCGCCCAGTACAGCGGCGACTCCAACTTCAACCCGTCCAGCGGCACGGCGAACCAGCTCGTCCTCAAGGCATCGACCACCACTACGGTGACGTCCTCGCCCGACCCGTCGAACTTCGGTCAGGCGGTCACGCTCACCGCGAACGTCACGCCGAACGCTCCTGGCGCGGGGACTCCGACCGGCACCGTGACATTCGTCGTCAGCGGCGGCGGGGGCGGCACCCTGACCGGGACTCTGTCCGGCGGAGTGGCGACGGTCACCACCAGCTCGCTGGCACCGGGCTCGCACAACATCACCGCCACGTACAACGGAAACGCCAACTTCAACAGCTCCAGCGACACCGACACCCACAACGTGTCGAACAAGGCGTCCTCCACCACGACGGTGTCGTCAACGCCGGACCCCTCGACGTTCGGCCAGACGGTCACGATCACCGCCAACGTGTCGCCGGTACCGCCCGCCGTAACGACACCGACCGGGACCGTCACCTTCGTCATCAGCGGTGGTGGAGGCGGAACGCTGACGGGAATACTCGTCGGGGGTGTCGCCACGGTGACCACCGGAGCGCTGACCGCGGGCTCGCACAACATCACCGCCACGTACAACGGCGACGTCAATTACAACGGCTCGAGCGGCACGGATACGCAGACCGTCAACAAGTCGGCGACGACCACCATCGTGACTTCCTCGCCCGACCCCTCCGTCTCGGGGCAGACCGTCACCTTCACAGCGAGCGTCACGGCGAATCCGCCGGGCTCGGGCACTCCGACCGGGGTCGTCAACTTCTCCATCGACGGCGGCCCGGCCCAGCCCGCCACCCTGAATGGCTCCGGCCAGGCCTCCATCACCTCCAGCACGCTCACAGCGGGCCCCCATACCGTCGCGGCAACCTACGTCGGGGACACCAACTTCAACGGGTCCAGCGGCACCGATACGCACAACGTCAATCAGGCGTCCACGACCACGACAGTGGTCTCGTCGCCCGACCCGTCCGTGTTCGGACAGGCGGTCACGCTCACGGCCATCGTCACCGCGAATCCGCCGGGCTCGGGCACACCCACAGGCACCGTCAACTTCTCCATCGACGGCGGACCCAACCAGTCCGCCACGCTCAACGGCTCCGGCCAGGCGTCCATCACCACCAACACCCTGACCGTCGGCGCCCACAACATCAGCGCCGCCTACGCCGGGGACGGCAACTACACCGCTTCCAGCGACACCGACACCCACAACGTCAACAAGGCCAACACGACCACGACCGTCACCTCGTCGCCCGACCCCTCCGTCTCGGGCCAGTCGGTCACCTTCACCGCCGCGGTCACCGCGAACGCACCCGGCGCCGGCACGCCTACGGGCACCGTCAACTTCCTCATCACCAACGGCGTCACCACGGTGTCACTCTCCGGGACCGTGAACGGCAGCGGAGTCGCCACCGTCAGCTCGCCTCTGGCCGCGGGCAGTTACCTCATCGCCGCGGCGTACCTCGGGGACAGCAACTTCAACGCCTCGGCCGACACCGACAATCACCAGGTCAACAAGGCCAACACCACCACGACCGTCACGTCGTCGCCCGACCCCTCCGACTCTGGACAGTCGGTCACCTTCACCGCCTTCGTGCTGCCTGTGGCCCCGGGGGGCGGCGTCCCCACGGGTACGGTCAACTTCGTCGTCACCAACGGCGTCACCACCGTGAACCTCAGCGGAACCCTGGACGGCAGCGGAGTCGCAACCGCCAGCGCCCCGCTTCCCGCGGGCCCCACGTACACCATCACCGCCACCTACGTCGGGGACTCCAACTTCAACGGCTCCAGCGACACCGACACCCACAACGTCGACAAGGCCGACACCACCACCAACGTCACCTCGACGCCCGACCCCTCCGACTTCGGGCAGACGGTCACAATCACAGCCACCGTCACCGCAGTTGCACCGGGTTCCGGGACCCCCACAGGAACCGTCAACTTCTCCATCGACGGCGGACCCAACCAGCCCGCCGCGCTCAACGGCTCCGGCCAGGCATCCATCACCACCAACACCCTGACCGTCGGCACCCACAACATCGTCGCCACCTACGTCGGGGACTCCGCCTTCAACGGCTCCAGCGACACCGACAGCCATGACGTCGTCGCAGCCGACACCACCACAACGGTCGCGTCCTCGCCCGACCCCTCCGACTTCGGCGAAACCGTCACCATCACCGCCACCGTCACCGCGAACGCACCCGGATCGGGTACACCCACCGGAACCGTCAACTTCTCCATCGACGGCGGACCCAACCAACCGGCTACGCTCAACGGCTCCGGCCAGGCGTCCATCACCACCAACACCCTGTCGACCGGCAACCACACCATCGTCGCCACCTACGTCGGGACGACGAGCTTCAACACCTCCACCGGCAACGACACGCACACTGTCGCGGCGGCCGACACGACCACCATCGTGACGTCGTCGCCCGACCCCTCCGTCTCGGGCCAGTCGGTCACCTTCACCGCCCTCGTGGCGCCGGTGTTCCCGGGCGCCGGAGTTCCGACGGGTACGGTCGGATTCGTCGTCACCGACGGCGTCACCACCGTGACCCTCAGCGGGACGCTGGACGGCAGCGGCGTCGCCACCGCCAGCTCCCCTCTCCCTGCGGGCAGTTACACCGTCACCGCCACATACGGCGGGGACGGCAACTACACCGGCTCCAGCGACACCGACACCCACAACGTCAACAAGGCCAACACCACCACCAACGTCACATCCTCGCCCGACCCCTCCGACGTCGGGCAGACGGTCACCTTCACGGCCACCGTCACCACGAACGCACCGGGCTCCGGCACACCGGCCGGAACCGTCAACTTCGTCGTCACTGACGGCATCACCACGGTGAACCTGTCGGGGACCCTGAATGGCAGTGGAGTCGCGACCGCGAGCACGAATGCGCTGGGCGCCGGGACTTACACCGTCACCGCCACATACCTCGGCGACAGCAACTTCAACTCCTCGGTCGGCGCGGACACGCATGACGTCGATGCGGCCGACACCACCACGACGGTTGCGTCCTCGCCCGACCCATCCGACTTCGGCGAGCTGGTCACCATCACCGCCACGGTGACAGCGAACGCACCCGGATCCGGCACACCAGCCGGAACCGTCAACTTCTCCATCGACGGCGGACCGGCGCAGTCCGCAACGCTGAACGGCTCCGGCCAGGCATCCATCACCACCAGTGCACTGTCGGTCAGCACCCACAACGTCCTCGCCACCTACGTCGCCACCACCGACTTCAACACCTCCACCGGCAACGACACCCACACCGTCGTCGCAGCCGACACCACCACCACCGTCACCTCCAACCCCGACCCGAGCGACTCCGGCGAAACCGTCACCATCACCGCCGCGGTGACCGCGAACGCCCCTGGCTCGGGCACACCGGCGGGCACGGTCAACTTCTCCATCGACGGCGGACCCAACCAACCCGCAGCACTGAACGGTGCGGGCCAAGCCACCATCACCACCAACACGCTGTCGGTCGGTACACACAACGTCGTCGCCACCTACGTGGCCACCACCGACTTCAACACCTCCACCGGCAACGACACCCACACCGTCGTCGCAGC
>NZ_JBFAYQ010000069.1:0-20352 GCF_040681345.1 Streptomyces sp. NPDC051776
TGAACGGACCTATCCAGGACGGCTCCGACGCCGTGATCACACCAGCCACAACAAGATCATCTCATCCCTGACCAGGGGTTACGGGACAACCTTTAGAGGGCCGGGCCGACGGCCGGGCCGCACGCCCATTATCCGGACAGGCCGTGCTGGCCAGGCGGTCCTCGCATCTCGCGTGCTCCGCTCACCACTCATGCGTGCGCGATGGCAACGAGCCGCTATCGCCTGGGGTTCATCAGGGAGGAATTCGGAGGAGCGGCGGACCGCTGGACCTGGATCCTGATCCTCGCTCACACCCAGCTCCGGCTCGCCCGGCCGCTCGCCGCGGACCTCCGCCCCCCTGGGAGAAACCCGCTACCTTCGGCCGGCTCACCCCGGCCCGGTCTGCTGGAGGTTTCCGGAACATCCGCTCTCCTCGCCTGCCCGGCCCGTGTTCCCAAACCCCAAGGCGCCGGCCCCGGACAGCCAAGCGGCATCAAAAACAAACACCGGGCACCCCGCTACGACGTCGGCAAGATCGTCAAACGCCCTGAGACCCTCAAAGCCATCGGCAAGCCCGGAAGAACTTGGTAGATAAAGAACGAGCTCAGAGGACAATGTCGTGCATCCAGTCACGTATCAAGGCCGCCGTATCCGGGGCATGGTCCTCCATCATCGTGAAATGATTACCGCGGGCGGTGGCTACTGTATGGTTGAGCGGCCAGACGGGTTCCCAGTCCGCCGGCCAGCCCTCCAACGGAGTGCCGGCACGCACGAACAGCTCCGGGACCGGAAGTTCGGTGGGCGCCCAGTCGAATGTCCCGTAGTGCAACATGGCGGTGATCCAGCCGTCATCACCGGGCGTCGCGTATTTCGGGTCCCTCAACCGTTGCTGCAGTTCCTCGCCCAGACCGGGTAGCAGATCCTTCAACTGTTCGTACTGGCTGGGGGGGTAGCTGTCCAGCACTACGACACCGGTCGGTGGGGTGCCCTGGTCGCACAGGAAGCGGGCGAGTGCATGGGCCACCAGACCGCCGGAGGAATGACCGGTGAGTATGAACGGCCGCTTTCCCAGTGCTGCACGCAGACCGGCTGCGTGCATCTCCAGCAGTACATCCCGCGTTTGGGGAAGGGCCTCACTGGTGAGGAAACCCGGCTCTCGCAGGGCCCAGACATCTCGTTCGCGTTGAAACGACCTCGCGAGGCGTACAAGATGCACCGGATCGGACTTGCCTGCGAGCGCGGTGGCGCATACCAGTGCTGGTCCTTCCGGGCCACGGGCCACCTGGATCGGTTGGGGGATTCGCGGCAGCTCGTCCAGCGAGGCGAATGTCGCGCGTTGTTTCTCCCGTCCGGTGGCCTTGGCATGGACGACGAGCTCGTGGACGGTCCCTGTGCCCCTGTCCGCGGCCGGTTCGCCCTCACCCCGGGCCAGCACCTCCATCAGGTGCCGGACCAGCAACACCGGTGTGGGATGGTCGAAGGTGAGGGTCGGCCGCAGTCGTAGGCCCAGTGCGTCACTGAGGTGGTTACGGATGCGGACCGCGGCCAGTGAGTCCACGCCCATCTCCAGGAACCCCGAGCGCGGGCTGATCTCGTCCGTGCCGTCGTGCCCGAGGGTCACCGAGACTTTCTCGAGTACCAGATCGAGCAGCGCCTGTTCCCTCTCCGGCAGGCCAATGAGGTCGAGCTGCTGACGCAGATTCCAGTCAGGGTGCACGGGCTCGCTGACAAGCTCCCGCAGCAGCGGATTGGTCTGGCCGTGCAGGTCAAGCCGCGCGGGCACGAGCACCGGGTCGGGGAGCGCAAGCGCGGCATCGAACAGCGCCAGCGCCTCCTCCGTGGACAGTGATGTGGCATCCGAGTCGAGATGGCGGGTCATGTCGCTGCGTTCCGCCCACAGGCCCCAGGCAAGCGAGACCGCGGGGAGTCCTCGCGCACGCCGGTGGTGGGCCAGCGCGTCGAGCACGGCGTTCGCAGCGGCGTAGTTCGACTGGCCCGCGCTGCCGGCAGTGGCGGCGGCCGAGGAGAACAGCACGAACGCCTTGAGAGGCAGGTCTTGCGTCAGTTCGTGCAGGATGATCGCGGCCTCCGCCTTCGGCCGAAGGACAGCATCGAGGCGGTCCCGCGTCATGGTCATCACCACGCCGTCGTCGAGTACCCCGGCCGCATGGACGACGATCGTCGGCTGGTGTGTATCGAACAGTTCGGCCACTCCCGCCCGATCCGCGACGTCGCAAGCGGCTACGGTGACGGTGGCACCCAGTGCGGTGAGTTCGTCCCGCAACCCGGCCGCGTCGCGCCGACGGCTGACCAGGATCAGCCGGCGCACCCCGTGCGCGGTGACCAGGTGACGGGCCAGCAGCTTCCCGAGCGTGCCGGTGCCTCCGGTGATCAGCACGTTGTCCTCAGCCCCGGCGAACTTCGCCGACACCCGCGGGTAGGCCCGTACCAGGCGGCGTGCCAGCACCTGCCCGCCCCGCAAGGCGACCTCTGGTTCATCCGCAGCCAGGGCAGCAGTGATCGTCAGTGGCGTGATCTCGTCGGCGTCGAGTAGGACGAACCGGCCGGGTTCCTCGGTCTGGGCCGACCGAACCAAGCCGATAACGGCCGCGCCGGCCAGATCAGGGACGTCGTCGCCGGTCCTGGCCGCCACCGCGCCCGAGGTGAGGAAAACCAGCCTGGAGTAGGCGAACTCAGGAGTCGTGCTCCACTGCTGGACCAGCCTCAGTGCGCGATGTGCGGATTCCCGCACCAAACCGCTGGATCCGGCGACGAGCACCGCGCTCGGCGCTGGCAGACCTGCCGAGAGCGCCCTCGCCAGTGCCGGTAGATCCGGAAAGACAGGGAAGTGGTCCGTGTCGAAACCCACGGCCGCAATGGTCTCCGACGCGACGCCGCTCGCTGTGCGCACGTCGATCCACTTGTTCCGAAAGAGCGCGTCTCGTGGGATGTCACTTCGTACGGCCGCCGATCGCAATACCAGAGAGTCCACCGACAACACCGGCGTGCCCTGGCCGTCGGTCACGGTCAGTCGCACCCTCTCGTCGACGGACCTGCATAGCCGCACCCGCAGCGTGGTCGGTCCAGTCGTGTGCGCGGTCACACCGCTCCACGCGAAGGGCAGCATAGGTCCGTCAGTTCTGTCGGCTTCTCCGGCCTCGCTGCTGAATCCGATGGCGTGCAATGCAGCATCCAACAGCGCCGGATGGACCACAAAGCCGCTTGTGTGGAGCGGACACACCACTTCGGCGAAGACCTCGTTGTCCCGCCGCCACACAGTTTGCAACCCCTGGAACGTGGGGCCGTAGCGTAGCCCGTGGCCCACCAGCGTGGAGTAATGGCCTGTGTGCGGGACCACCTCCGCGCCAGCGGGTGGCCACGCGTCAAGCATCTCAGGCTGGGCGTGTTCCGTGCTGAGCACGCCTTCACCGTGCCGCACCCAGTCTGCACCATCGACTCTTGCATGGAGGGTCAGTCTGCGCCGCCCGGAGTTGTCCGGACTCCCGACTCGTAGCTGCACGGTGGCCGCACCGTCGTCGGGCAGAACCAAGGGCAGTGCCAGAGTGAGTTCCTCCACCGTGGCGCAGCCGGCCGAAGCGCCAGCGCACAGCGCGAATTCGAGCCAGGCGGTTCCGGGCAGAATCACCTCTTCCATCACCCGGTGATCGGCCAACCAGGGGGAGGACAGGACCGACAGACGCCCGGTCAGAACCAGCTCGCCACGGTCTGCCAGCTCAACTACCGTATCCAGGATGGGGTGTTGACGACCGCTTCTGGACTCACCCGGTGTCAGCCAGTACCGCTTGCGTTCGAAGGGGTAGGTGTGCAGCTCAGTAAAGCCATGCGATTCCGGTCCTGCCCAGGCCGTCCACCGCGGACGGAGACCGCGGACGAATAGCTCGGCCAGTGAGGCGAGGAGCGTTCCGCGCCCGTTAGCCTCGCGGCGCAGTGACCCTACGACCACGCCCTTGTCGCCGACCGTCTCGAGCACCGCTGGGACCAGTACGGGATGCGGACTAACCTCCACGAAGAACGAGTATCCCTGCGCGGCGAGCCCAGCGACGGCCTCGTCGAACCTCACCGGCATGCGCAGGTTCCGGTACCAGTAACCGGCGTCCAACTCGGTTCCGGGGAGCACGGCGCCCGCTACTGCGGAGTGGAACGGGATGACCGTGGCCTTCGGTGATATCGGCGCCAACTCGGTGAGAACGAGGTCGCGAACGAGCTCTACCTGAGGGGAATGGGACGCGTAGTCCACGGCCAGCTTGCGTACCCGGACACCTGACTCGGTCAAGTCCGCCAACAGGACATCGAGCACGTCGGTATCGCCGGCGATCACCGCCGACGCCGGTCCGTTGACCGTAGCGATCGACAGCCGCTCGCCCAGGCGGGGCCGCAGTTCGTCTGCTGGCATGTCCACCGAAGCCATGCCACCGCGGCCGGATAGCGCGGTCAGTGCGTGCGCGCGCCGGGCGACCACCAATGCCGCGTCTTCGAGGGAGAGAGCACCGGCAAGGTGTGCGGCGGCGATCTCACCCTGGCTGTGCCCCACTACTGCATCCGGCTCGATACCGCAGGAGCGCCAGAGGCCGGCGAGCGAGACCATGACTGCGAACAACGTCGGCTGCAGGACGTCCACTCGCTCCAGCGAGGGTGCGTCCGGCTGCTGTCGCAGCACCGCGAGCAGGTCCCAGTCGACATGCGGCGTCAGCGCGTCGGCGCAGCGGTGGACGTGCTCCCGGAACACCGGGGACTCCTCCAGCAGGTCGCGTGCCATTCCCGCCCACTGACCGCCCTGGCCGGGAAAAACGAACACCACCTTGCCCGTCAGGTCAGCCGTACCTGTGATCAGTCCCGGTAGTGCGCTTCCCTGGCTCAACGCGGTCAATCCGGGCCGCGGATCGGTGTCGAGCACCACGGCACGACGCTCGAACGTGCTGCGGGAGGTGACCAGGGCGTGCGCGACACGGGCCGGTTCTGTACCGTCCACATCCGACAGCAGCTGTCTGGCCCGGGCGCGCAGTGCGGAATCGCTCCGGGCCGAAAGCACCCAGGGCAGCTGCTTCGCTTCGCCGGTCTCCGACGGTTTGGCGGACGGCGCCTCTTCGAGGATCACATGGGCATTGGTGCCACTGATACCGAACGCGGATACCCCCGCGCGCCGGGGCTGGCCGTCGCTCGCCTGCCATTGGCGGCTTTCGGTGAGCAACTCCACCGCACCGGAGCTCCAGTCCACATGCGACGAGGGGCTGTCCACGTGCAACGTCTTCGGAAGGGTCTGGTGCCTCAGCGCCAGCACCACCTTGAGTACTCCGGCGATGCCAGCCGCGGCCTGAGTGTGCCCGATGTTCGACTTCACTGACCCGAGTGCCAACGGCGTTTCCCGGTCACGGCCGTAAACGGCCTGCAACGCGGACGCCTCGATCGGGTCGCCTAGCGGGGTACCTGTCCCGTGTGCCTCGACAGCGTCCACCTCCGAGCCGCGCAGCTCGGCATTGGCCAGCGCGTCGCGGATGACCCGCTGCTGCGAGAGTCCATTCGGCGCGGCCAGCCCATTTGAAGCGCCGTCGGAGTTGATCGCGGTACCCCGTATCACGGCCAGCACCGGGTGACCGTGGGCAAGGGCGTCTGTCAGCCGCTCGACGAGCACGACCCCGGCGCCCTCTCCCCAGCCCACGCCATCCGCCGCCTCAGCGAACGCTTTGCAGCGGCCGTCCGCGGCGAGACCGCCAATGCTCTTGAATGCGACGAACACGCCGGGCGTGGACATCACCAAGGCACCTCCAGCCAGCGCGAGATCGCACTCTCCGGAGCGCAGCGATCGAACTGCCAGGTGCAATGCCACTAGTGAGGAAGAGCACGCAGTGTCAATCGAGAGCGACGGGCCCTCCAATCCGAGCAAATAGGCGACTCGCCCGGACAGCACGCTCGCCGCGGTGGATGTCGCCAGGTGGTCACCAAGCTCGTTGTCGTGGGCGGCCTCCAGCAACCCGCGATAGTCATGGTCGCTGGTCCCGGTGAACACCCCGGTCCGGGAGCCGCGCAGCGACAGCGGGTCAATTCCGGCACGCTCCACCGCCTCCCACGAGATCTCCAGCATGAGCCTCTGCTGAGGGTCCATCGACAGGGCCTCACGGGGACCGATCCCGAAGAAGCCCGCGTCGAACCAGGCCGGGTCGGACAGGAACGCCCCCAGGCCGGTGAACTCGTCCGACCAGCCGCGGTCCGTGGGGAAGGGTGTGACCGTGTCCCGGCCGGCGTCGATCAGCTGCCAGAGCCCGTTCGGGTCGTTCACTCCACCGGGGTACCGGCAGCCCATGCCCACGATGGCGATCGGCTCGTGTGCACTCGCCTCGGCTGCTTGCAGCCGTTCCCGGGTATTCGTCAGCGCGGTGGTGAGGCGCTGCAGGGTGTCGAGCAACTTGCTGTCGTCAGTCATCGAGGCTGCCCTTCGCTGCCAAGACGAGTTCTTGTTCGGCGAGACTCAGTACGGTGTCGCGATCCACTGCCTCGCCTTCGGCCTCTGCCGGGCGTTCAGGTGCGACAGCTGCGGCCGGGGCGAGTTCGACGTGGAGCCAGTCGGCCAGCGCGCTGGGCGTGGGATGGTCGAACAACGTGCTGGCAGGAACCCGCAGTCCAGTCACCGCGCTCAGCTGGTTGCGCAACTCCACTAGGCCCAGGGAGCTGAGTCCCTGCTCATGGAAGGGCTTCCCGGGCCGGACCGTGGTGACCGAGTCGTGCCCGAGTACCTGGAGGGTGTGGTGGCACACTAGATCGCGCAGCGTACGGACACGCGCGGCCCGCGACATTCCGGCAAGCCGCTGCATGAGCGAGGAGTTCTCCGCAGACGGCACAGCAGCCCTGGTCTGCCGTGCTTCGGGCAGCTCGGCGAGCAAGGGGCTGTGCCGGGTGATGGAGAACACAGAAAGGAATCGCGCCCAGTCGACGTCCGCGATCAGCAGCCCGGACTCGTCCCGTGCGAAGGCCAGGGTCAGCGCAGCGATCGCCAAATCCGGGTCAAGCACAGTCATGCCGTTGCGGCGTAGTCGCGCGCCCACGATCTCCGCGTCCGCACCGTCCACCGCCATGCCGCTGGCCCCCCATGGGCCCCAAGCCACCGACGTGGCCGCCAGCCCGTCGGTGCGACGTTGTTCAGCCAGCGCATCGAGGTACGCATTTGCTGCCGCATAGTTTGCCTGGCTGGCGTTGCCGACCGCTCCTGTGGCGGAGGAGAACAGCACGAACGCCTTCAGTTCCCCCGCTAGCTCGTGGAAGTTCCTCGCGCCTGCGACCTTGGCACGCAAGACTCGCGCGAGCCGCTGCGGATCCAGCGCGTCGATCACGCCGTCGTCGAGCACCCCGGCCGCGTGTGCAACGGCGGCCAGAGGGCGATCCTCGGGGATCCCGGCGAGCAGGGCTGCCACCGCTTCCCGGTCGGCCACGTCACAGGCAGCGACCTCAACCTCGGCTCCGAGTGCGGTCAGTTCGGCGACCAGCCCGGGATCACTTGCATGCCTGCCTATCAGGAGTAGTCGTTCGACGCCTGCAGCAGCGAGCCACCGGGCAAGGTGTCTGCCCAACGCACCGAACGCTCCGCTGATGAGGGTGGTCCCGCGCAACGGCCAGTCGCGTTGAGGTCCGGCTCCGACTGGCGTGTGCAGCAGGCGTCGGACGAACACTCCGCAGGAGCGCACGGCGACCTGATCCTCCGCTGAGGCGAGTACACCCGCCAATCGTTGCGCCGCCGCGGAATCTACCGTGGGAGGGAGATCGACCAGTCCGCCCCACCGCTGAGGGTGCTCCAGCGCCGCTACCCGGCCAAGTCCCCAGACCATGGCCTGCCCCGGGCTGTTGAGCCGGTCGTCGTGGCCCGTGGACACCGCCCCCTGCGTCGCGCACCACAACGGCACTTCGAGTTCGGCATCTCCCATGGCCTGGATCAACGCCGTGGTCATTGCGAGCCCAGCGGGTACGACGGCCGCTCCTGGAATAGCCCGCTCCTCCAGCGCGAGCAGGGACAACACGCCGTCGATCGCTACGCCATCCGTTACCGACGCGAGGCGCTCGACGATCTCCGTACGGCTCGCGCCAATACCGATCGGCAGCCGCCAGGCGCCAAGCGTGTCGCCGAGTGGTTCCGGAACGGGCAGGTCCTCGGAGTGCGCGATCAGCCAGTTCCTCCGACTGGGGGCGTGGTCTGCCGCCGGGTGCCAGGCTATGCGGTATCGCAGTCGGTCCATCGCGGCCTTACGGTCATGGGTTCGCCGCCACTGCGCCATCGCGGGCAGCAGATCGCTGAACTTCTGGTCGGTTCTCATGCCCAGTAGGTCGTTGAGGCATTGAAGGTCTCCGCGCTCGACTGCTTCCCAGAACGCCGAATCCGTCCGTGCGGAGCGGTTCTCGACCGCATCGGGCATCAGCCAGAATCGCTTGCGCTGGAAGGCGTACGTGGGCAGGTCCACGCTTCGCGCCCCGCTTCCGGCATACCACGCCGACCAGTCCGGCCCGTGGCCGCGGACATGTAGCGCCGCGACGGCGACGATCACGTCGTTGTGGAGCAGGGTGGGGATCACTGCCGCGTCGCCGCTTTCTTTGAGGCAGTCGGCGGCCATCTCGGTGAGCGTCGTCTGAGGTCCCAGTTCCAGGAATGTGGTGACGTCCTCATCCTGTAGTGTCCGCATTCCGTCGAGGAACCTGACGGTGCCCCGTGCCTGGCGGACCCAGTACTCGGGGGAACACAGCTCCTCGGTTGTGGCCAGGCGCCCCGTCAGGTCGGACACGACGGGGATCTCGGGTGGGTGATAGCTCAGGCTCTCCGCGACTGCGCGGAATTCGTCGAGTATGGGATCCACCAAAGCGGAATGGAAAGCGTGACTGACCTGCAGGCGCTTGGTCCTGCGCCCCTGAGCACGGAACTGCTCCGCCAGCGCGAGGGTCGCCGCTTCGGTGCCGGAGATCACTACCGACCGGGGCCCGTTAACAGCCGCCAGCGACACACCTGGAGGCAACTGTGAGACCTCGTCCTCCGACGCCGTCACCGCGTACATCGCGCCCTTCCCGGGCAAGGCCTGCATGAGCGAGCCCCGCGCCGCGACCAGCGTGCACGCGTCCCGCAGGGACAGCACCCCGGCCAGATGGGCGGCGGTCAGCTCACCGATGGAGTGTCCCATCAGCATGTTCGGCCGGATGCCCCAACTCGCGAACAGCCGAAACAGTGCCACCTGAAGCGCGAACAGACCAGTTTGGGCGAACTCCGTCCGGTCGAGGCGTCGCTGATCCTTGCCGAACACCGTCTCCTTCACCGGCAGGCCCAGCCCGGTGCACACCTCGTCGAAAGCGCTGGCGAAGACGGGATACGTGGCATACAGCTTGCGTCCCATGCCCACCTGCTGGCTGCCCTGACCGGTGAACAGGAAGGCCAAGCCGCCCTCAACCACCGCGCCAGCGGTGAGGTCGGTATCAGGTCTGCCTGATGCCAGCGCGGTCAGCGAGCGCCGCAGACGCTCCCGGTCACCGCCGGTGAGTACGGCCCGGTGCGGCAGTGCCGACCGCGTCGTGGCCAGCGAGAAGCCGATGTCGCGCGCGCTGAGATCCGGGTGGGCGTCCCAGTGCACGGCCAGCCGTCCGGCCTGGGCCCTCAGAGCTGCTTCCGAATCGGCCGAGACGGTCCACAACGTCCAGTCGGATTCATCGGGCTCTGCCGGAGTCTCCGCCTCGGCAGGCGGCAGTTGAAGGATCACGTGGGCATTGGTCCCGCCGATCCCGAACGACGACACACCCGCCCGCCGAGGCGAGCCGTCATCAGGCCACGGCGTCTGCTCGGTCACCAACCGCAGCCCCCCGTCCCAATCCACGTGGGAGCTGGGCTGGCGGACGTTCAGGGTGGCTGGGACCAGCCCATTCCGCATTGCCAGCACCATCTTGATCACCCCTGCCGCGCCGGCCGCGGCCTGTGTGTGGCCGATGTTGGATTTCACCGAGCCCACCAGCAGTGGCCGGTCCGGCGGCCGGTGCGCACCATATGCCTCCAGCAGGGCCCCGGCTTCGATCGGGTCACCGAGCTTCGTGCCAGTGCCGTGAGCCTCCACTACGTCCACGTCCGACGGTCGCAGCCGGGCGTCAGCGAGTGCGGAAAGCAGCAGCCGGTGCTGTGCTTCGCCACTGGGCGCGGTAAGCCCGTTGCTCGCGCCATCCGCGTTGACAGCCGAGCCCGCGATTAGAGCGAGCACCGGATGACCGTTTCGACGCGCGTCTGAGTACCGCTCCAGAACGAACATCCCACCGCCCTCAGCCCAGACGGTGCCGTCAGCGCCCTCGGCAAAGGGTTTGACCCGTGCGTCCGGCGCAAGCCCGCCCTGGCGGCTGAACTCCACGAACACCATCGGTGAGGACAGAACCGTCACCGCGCCCGCCAGTGCCAGCGAGCACTCGCCACGGCGCAGTGCGCCAGCGGCGACGTGCAGCCCGACCAGCGACGACGAGCACGCTGTGTCGATGGACAGACTGGGCCCCTGCAAACCGAGGGTGTACGAGATCCGGCCGGAGGCCACGCTGGTTGCGGTCCCGATCGCCAAATGTGTTCGCGTGGTCACAGCGGCGTACCCAGGGCCGGTGCCGTAGTCGTTGTGGGTCAGCCCGGCGAAGACTCCGGTATCGCTGCCGCGCAGCGACACTGGGTCGATGCGGGCCCGTTCGAACGCTTCCCAGCACAGTTCGAGCAACAACCGCTGCTGCGGGTCCATTTCGAGGGCCTCGTGCTGACCGATCCCGAAGAAGGCGGGATCGAACTCGGCGGCGTCGTGGAGGAACCCGCCCTTGCGCACGTAACTGGTGTCCGGCCGCCGCCGTTCCGGGTCGTACAGGGCGGATAGGTCCCAGCCGCGGTCCTCTGGCATCGACGAAACGACGTCACGGCCCTCGGCGACCAACCGCCATAGGTCCTCCGGGGACTGCACCCCGCCGGGAAACCTGCAGCTCATCCCCACGATGGCGATCGGCTCGTCCGAACCACCCCGGCGCGGGACCACGGCGACCGGCTGGGGTGCGGGGTTGTCCAGGTACGCGGCCAGCCGATTCGGGGTCGGGTGGTCGAACAACGCGGTCGTGGGGATCCTCAGCCCGGTCCGCTTGCGCAACCGGTCCACCAGCGTCACGGCCGCCACGGAGTCCAGTCCGAGCTCGAAGAACGATCGGTCAGGCCCGTAGTCACCCTTGATCATCGCCTCAGCCTCGGTCCGGATCAACCGCCGCAGATCCCTCGGCCGGGAGGCAGCACGGGCGGGCTCGCGCTCTGCGGTGGGCAGGTGCGTGCGCCTGCCGCCCCAGCCGCGGAAGACTGCGGGCCAGTCCACCGGGACCCCGTGGGTGTGCAACTCGCCAAGAGTGCCGAGCACGGCATGCAGATCGGACTGACCGCCGCGCAGCGCGGCGGTCACGAGCACGTTCCGTGCGACGGACTCGGGCACTGATTCTTCGACCAGCGCGGCGAGCACTCCGTTGGCGCTCATGTCCACGTAGGTGTCCACGCCGGTCGTGTCGAGGCTGTTCACGCAGTTGAGGAAGTGCCCGGTGCCCCGCACCTGGGCGCCCCAGTACTCAGGCAGGCAGACCACATCGGCGTCCAGTCCGAGCGACGTGTGCACGGGGACGAGCGGAATGCGGGGTAGTTGCGGCGAGAGGCCACGGGCGAATTCTTCAAAGTCACCGACCATCGCGGCCATGTGCGGGGAATGAAAGGCCCGGTCGACCGGCAACTGCTTCACCCTGCGGCCACGGTCCGACCACAGTCCGGCGATCCGCATCACCGTGTCTCGGTCCCCGGAGACGACGACCGAGTTCGGGGCGTTCACGGCGGAAATCCCAGCCAGATGCTCGGACCCGGCCAGCGACCCCAGCGCCTCCGACTCGGAGACGCGCATCGCGACCATCACACCGCCGACGGGTGTCTTCTCACGGAAGAGCCTGACCCGCTCAGCCAGCAACGCGGCTACATCAGCAAGCGAGTACACCCCGGCCACCGTCGCAGCGGCCAGTTCGCCCACCGAGTGCCCGACCACGAAGTCCGGGTGCACACCCCAGTGCTCGAACTGCCGAAACAGCGCAACCTGGAGCGCGAACAGCGCATCCTGTGTGTACATCGCCTCGTCGACGGGCGCGACCTCAGTACGTCGGCCATCGCCCACCAGCAGGTCGCGCACCGACCAGGTGCTCACCTCGTCCAGGTGGCGGCACACCTCGTCGAGCGCGTCGGCGAACACGTCGAACAACGGGTACAACTCGCGCCCCATACCCGGTCGCTGCCCACCCTCGCCGGGAAAGAGGAAAGCTACCTTGCGCCCGGACTCAGCCCTCGTCGCGTCACCCTTGCCGCCCGCGAGTTCGCCGAGCCGTTCGGCGAGCTCCGCACGGTCACCGCCGAGGACCACGGCCCGATGTGGCAGGTGCGGCCGCGCGACCGCCAGTGTGTGCGCGGTATCCAGCAGGTTCAAGCTGTCGGGCTCCGTCAAGTGGACGCGCAGGCCTTCCGCTTTGCGGCGGAGGGCCTCGGCGCTGTCTGCTGACAGCAACAACGGCAGCGTTCGGACCGCGACCCTGGTCGACGACAACGTACGCTTGGGGGGTTCTGACAGCACCAACGCGCAGGCGGTTCCGGCGCCGTCCGCGGAGATGAGTACCGCGGTCAGTCGGCGGTGCATGTCGGGAGGAGCACCGGCACCTGGCATCTGCCGCCTGCTGAGCAGGACCGGCATCTCCAGAAGAGCCGTCACCGATTCTTCCTGGTCTCCCGTCTCTTCATCGTCGAACAGGCTGTCCAGTGCGGCCTCGCCATAGTGGTACCCACGCCGCCACAGGAACTGGATGCTCTCGTGATCCAACTCTGCGCGCGCACAAGCCTGCCGCACGACCTCCCCTCTGCCCAGCGCACCAGCGTCGATCACGCAGTAGATCGGATCACTGTCGGCCAACGCGTTTGGAACCGATTTGAGGACCAGGAAACTGCTCCTTCCATCGGGAGACACCACACCGGCGAGCGCGAGTTCGGCGTCGCCTGCCTGAATGGACCGGCAGGCGACGTGCACCACGCCGGCAGGCAGGATGTCCAAGGTCAAGACAGGCCCGAGAACACCCAGTTGTGTAGCCAACAGATCAGCCTGCGCCGTGGCGAACACCCCCACGGCTCTGTTCCGCAGTCGGTCCGGAACAATTGCGGAATTTTCCAGCGCTCGTAGCATTGCTGCGACCGGCGGAACTGTCGACTGGCTGCGTGACAAACCGATGACCGCGATTGGCGTCGGACGAGCAAGGCTACTGGGTCGCATATGACCACCTGTCATGTATCGTCGACCAGCAGTTTTCCGAACGAAGGCTGCAGGAATCCCCCGAGTGAATGGCTGGACACTTGGGTCAACCAAGGGCTGGAACAACGGGATTGTCCAGCCTGTCCGAGCCATCTGCCCACCGTCAAGCATCGGGACGAGCGATCTGGCGTCCTAGTAATGCGACTAGTTCTTTTCAGTCGCCGCCTGGGCGTTGCAGAGCCCGATGATACGGTCTCCGGCATCGAATTCGACGCCTTGCGATTCTTGGTCCGCCACATGATTGTCGCCGGTGCTCGACATCTTATGAGCGTGCCGGCGGGGGCCAGGGTGAGCCGAACTGCTCCGAGCCGCCGCAAAGATCTCCTTCTCCTGTCGTCCTTGGTCTCCAGACGCTGCGGGCCTGTGAGCGCCCTGTGACCTCCGGTGCTCGAGGCTTGCGCACTGAAGCGAACCGAGCCCTATTGACTACCGAAGGGAGTCAGCGTGCAGCGACCAATGCGACCTGCCCTGCTGGACGGGGAGACTCTGGTTGAGAGCCTCGCCCAGTTGGCAAAGGTGTCACCCGATTCCCGCGCGCGGTTCCCCGCGGCGGCAGACGAGATCACCGCGGCAGAGCTCGGCTTCGCGTCAGCGGCGGCCGCGCACGAGTTCCTGCACGCCGGAGTGCGCCCCGGAGAGATCGTGGGCGTGTTGGTCCCCACCGCAGCCAGGTTCCTCACGACGCTCTTCGGGCTTTGGCGGGCCGGGGCAGCGTTGAGCGTGCTACCGGTCCAGGTCGGTTTCGGTGACGTGCAGGGCGCCGCTCGCCGACTCGCACGCATCGCGGCCGCTGCGGGTATGCGCCACATCATCCTGGACCCCGACTACGACGTCCTCGGCCGGGAACTTCGTACGTCGAGTACCAACTTGACTCTGTTGCCCCCGCCTTCGCCCAGCGGAGTCGGCAGCGAGCTCACCCTGCCTACTGTCAATCCCGACGCACTTGCCATCGTCCAGTTCACCTCAGGCAGCACGAGCCTGCCCAAGGGCGTGATGCTGCCTCAGCGGACCACCATGGCCGGTCTCCAAGCCTGTGTGACCTCGGGCGCCTTCAGCCCCGACGACGTGTTCGTCCAGTGGGTGCCGACCTTCCATGACATGGGTCTGATCGGCATGCTGTCGCACTGGCTCAACGGTGCCGACGTCCATGTCTTCCCGCCGACCAGCTTCCTCCTGCAGCCAGGAGCGGTACTCGAACACTTCGCCGCTCACGGTGGAACCATGATCACCGGCCCCAACTTCTCCTACGACTACATGCTCAACAACGTGCCCGCGGAACAACTGGCGTCGCTCGATCTGTCGAGCTGGCGGCTGGCGTTCAACGGCGCCGAACCGGTCAGTGCGGCCACCATCCGGCGCTTCGCCGAGGCTCTGGCGCCCAGCGGTGTCGCCCCATCAGTGATGTACCCGGTGTACGGCATGGCCGAGGCCACCCTGTCGATCAGTTACCCCCGCCCCGGCGACACGGCCCGGATCCGCGCCGTGGACCGCAAGGAACTGGCCAGAACCGGTGTCGTGCGCACTATCGAGGAGACCTCACCCGCAGCCAAGCCAGTCGTCTCGGTGGGCCGCGCTGTGCACGGCATCGAACTACGGATCGTTGGCGAGGACGGGAAGGTCGCCGTCGACGGAACGCTCGGGGAGATTCAGATAGCCGGGCAGCCTGTGACTACCGGTTACTTCCGCAATCCCGAGGCGACAGCGGCGGCGTTCGACAACGGCTGGCTGCGCACCGGCGACCTCGGTTTCCTACTTGACGGCGAACTGTACGTCACCGGGCGACGTAAGGAGATGGTCGTGGTACGGGGCCAGAACTTCTTCCCCGACGACGTCGAGCAGGTCGCGCGCACCGTGCCCGGCGTGTACCGCCAGCGCTGCGTCGCCTTCTCCGACACCGATTGGGACGGCGGCGAACGGATTGGAGTCATCGTGGAGGCCAGTCAGGATCCTGACTGGGTGCGCGAAGAGGTGCGCAGCCGGGTTGCCGCAGAGCTGGACCTTTCCCAGGTGCAGATCTACGTGGTCAAGCCCCGCTGGATCCCGCGTACCACCAGCGGCAAGTGGCAACGCCTACTGGCCGCTCGGCGAGTCACTGCTGGTGGCGACGAAGGGGTAGCCCCCACCATTGACAGTTCAGATCAAGGAGGACAGGTGTGAGCGTCAAAACGAAATCGCCTGCCCGTGTGCCCCTGCTAGAAGAAGAGCGGATGCACAGCGCCCGGGTCTTCGCCGGCTATCAGCATGCGACCTGGGAAATGCATCACATACCATGGGAAGAATTCCGATCCGACCTTGTGCTCCCCGAGCACATTGTGTTCGTCAAGGGCGCCATCGTGGGCGAGTCCAATGTCATTGCCGCTACCCACGGACTGCTCAACGAGTTCGATACTGACTACGACTTCTCGCAGTTCGCGTGCATCTGGGGTTACCAGGAGATCCAGCATCACCTCGCCTTCCAGACCTGGCTGCAACTGGCGGGAAACAGCATCGAACACAGCACGATCGCCTCGATGCGCGAGGCGTACCCACCGGGAGTTACCAGGGCAGCCACCCTGGCCACCAACGTTATCTGCGAGGTGCTGGCGACGCACGCCTACAAGTGTGTCTCCCGCAGCATGCAGGAACCGGTGCTCGCCGAAATCCTCAAAAAGGTCAGCGGCGACGAAGCGCGGCACGCGCGGGAGTTCGTCCACTATACAGCGCAGCAACTCTCCGAGAAACCGGAGGAATGCGCGTCGGTATTGGAGACTCTCTACATCTATATGGGGACCTCGCGCGATCTGTACCGCCATCCAGTCAGCCGGTTCAAGGGGAACCTGCCTGAGCTGGAAAACCACGAGAGTATCGATGAGATGTTCGCCTACTTCGCAGAGGTAGACGAAGGCGGCACGGAATGGGCGAAGTGCTGCGAGCAACTGTTCAGGTACTTCTCCACTCTCACCGGATACCAGCTGACGAAGATGTCCGAGGTGCGGCGTGCGATCGCCGAGGAGTCGTTGAGGGGAATGGCCTCCGTATGAGCACCGCTCAGCACGCAGCCAGCGACGAGATCGAATTCCCCTGGCACTCGGAGCCCTCCTTCAACTGCTTCGGTTGCTCTCCGCACAATCCGATCGGGCTCAAGCTACGCATGCAACGGCAGCCGAACGGCGACTACGCAACCGAGGCGACGTTCTCGGAAAACTACGCGTCCTACCCGGGCATCGTACACGGCGGCATTGTGAACGTGCTGTTGGACGAGGTGATGGGCGACACCCTCGCGCTGGTCCACGGCATGCTCGCGTTCACGGTCACCTTGCGCAGCAAGATGCTGCTCCCCCTCGAGGTAGGAGAGCGGTATCTGACCGCCGCGCGGATCAGCGGCCAGGGCAATGGGGTGCTGCACACCGAGGCCGAGATTACCGGGCCCGGTAACGAGCTGCACGTAATGGCCACCGGCACCTATCAGCCGATCCGCTCCGAACAGGCAAAAAAACTGATGAAGCTGGACGACACCGCCTTCGGCCGCGTCCGGCACTACTTCGACCACGGAACAGGAAAAGCATGACTCCCGAGTTCACCACCCACGAAGAGATTGCTGCCGTCATCACCGAGTTCCTAGCAACCGAATTGAATACCTCTGCCTCCCAGATAGGTGGCGGCGATGTGCTCAAGAACCTGCCCGGTGCGGACTCACTGAGGCTGCTGCGCGTGGTGTCACAACTGGAACGCCAGTGGGACATCGAGTTGAGCGACGAGGCAGTATTCGCCGCGAGGACTGTCGACGACCTGGTCACTTTGATCGAGAAGTACGTCAGCGGGGAACCGGAGAAGTCATGACCACGCTCCCCCCACAAGAGGCGGTCCAGGCCACCAACCTGCACTATGAGCTGCCTGCCGAGCTGTTCGGCATCTACCTCGACGGGCGGCTCAAGTACAGCTCCGGGCTCTTCACAGATGAGTGCACGGACCTCGACCAGGCGCAGACGAGAAAGCTGCACTTTGTCGCTCATCAGCTCGGCCTGACCGGCGGTGAGCAACTACTCGACATCGGCTGCGGTTGGGGCAGCCTGATCCTGTTCATGGCGCAGGAGTACGGCTGCAATGCCACCGGAGTAACCCCGTCTCGCCCGCAGGCCGAGTACATCCGGACCCAGGCGGAGAAGGCCGGCGTGTCCCAGTTGATCACGCTCGAGGTCGGTTCGTTCACCGACGTCGAGCCGCGAGGGCCATTCGATGCAGCCACCATGCTCGGCTCGATCGTCCACATGCCGAACCGGTCTGCCGTGCTGCGCAGGGTGTATGGGCTGTTGCGACACGGCGGTTCGCTGTACCTGTCGGAAAGCTGCTTCCGCGACCACGCCACCTACGAGGAGTTCTCACGGCGACCGGGTACCAAACACGTCACCGAGGGCATATTCGGATTCGCCGACATGGTGCCACTCTCGGTGCTAGTGGAGGCGGTGGAGTCAGCCAGATTCAGTCTCACCGCACTCGCCGACCTAACCGCGCACTACCACCGCACCATTGACGAGTGGCAACGGCGGCTTGAGGCCGGGCGTGACCGCGTCGAACTGGTGGCACCCGGTATGAGTGAGCCACTCATCCGATATCTCCAAACGGCCAACGCAGGATGGGGCTACACCACGAAACACTACGCGCTGAGCGCAGTGAAATCGCGGATGCGCCGAACGGGGGCATGATGACCGAAACTCTGCCCGTGTCCGATACGCGGCAGTCAGCGCGGTTCGTCGCCCCCGAGGAGATTGGGGAGTTGGCCCGGAAGGCAGTGAGCCGCGCCGAGACGAGGCAGTGGTCGATCGATGAGCTGTCCTGGGCGGCACTGCGGCCGGAGGAACTCACCGAAACCGACCGCTCAGTGGTCCGGTTCATCACCTTTATCGAGGACCACATCCCTGGGTATCTCACCTACTTCTTGGACGCCCTTCCCGTGTCAGGCACAGATCTGGCGATCGAGGAGATCTGCTTCAACCGGGAGTACTTCCGGTTTCTGATCTCCTGGGCGAACGACGAGGAACGCCACGCCGCGGTGCTGACCAGGTATCAGATCGAGGCCGGCATGAGCAGCCCCGAGGTACTGACGCGAGAGCTGGCCGAGGAAGGCCGGAAGAAGTTCGCGCTGCCCTACGAGAACCCGGTACAGGCATTCACCTACACGTTGGTCCAGGAGAAGGCCACACAGTTGTTCTACCAGCGGTTCAAGGCGGTGGCCAACGAGCCGGTACTGCGTGACCTGCTGCATCGGCTGGCCAGGGACGAGGCGCGGCATTTCGCCTTCTACTCCGAGCTCGTCGGCGCCTACATCAAGCGGCACGGGCTCGCGGCGACCGTGCCAGATCTCAAAGACGTTCTGTCCACCTTTCGAATGCCGCTGGCGGACACGCTGAACGGCTACTGGCGTTGGTCACTAAAAATCATGGACGCCACATCGTACGACCACACCGAGGCATACGAAGCGCTGGTCCGCCTTGTGCGGGACTTCGCCACGTCGAGAGGCAACGCGTCAGCCATCGACCTGGCCGAGTTCGTTCACCGGATCCGTGGGATGTGACCGGCGCGCACTCTCGAATCACTGCGACATCTTGGGAGATTTGCGACCATGCGGCTGGTTGCCCAACCAGACGCGAGGCGCGTTGAAGGTCCGTGGGGATGCTGTCGTACTAGACCAGCTCGTTGTGTCACCTCATACGGGATGGACGCACAAAACACAGGGCAGGATTGCCATGACCACGAATTTCGATCCACGAGATCCTTTGGTACGCATTGACCCATACCCCATCTATCGACGCCTCCGTGAGACCGATCCAGTTCATCGATCACATTTCGGCTATTGGATTATTTCTCGCTACGACGATGTCGACGCTGTTCTGCGCGCGCCCGGGGTTTCGAGTGAGTTCTATAGAAACGCGACCTGGGCAAACCGGCGCGGCGGACGGGACAGTCCGCTCGTCCGAAGTGTGCAAAATTGGATGCTCATGCTTGACGGGCCAGCGCACAGACGCATCCGCAGCGTGATCGGCAGCGTCTTCACGCGATCCTCCGTTGAACGACTTCGGCCACGGATAGCAGCTGAGGCCGAGCGACTGCTCGACGCCATGGGTGGAGGTGAGATCGACCTGATTGACGGACTCGCACTGCCCCTTCCCGTAACCGTGACTTGCGAACTTCTGGGCTTGCCCACACAGGATCGAGGCCGGTGTCGACGTTGGACGGAACAAATAAGCAGGGTGATCGACCCCTCAATAGTGACCGAGGATACGGCCGAAATGAATTCCGCTGAAGTGGAATTTCGAGGATATATTTTCGACCAACTCGAAAAGCGAAGGTCCACGCCTCGTGAAGACATCTTGTCTCTCCTCGCTCACACTGAGGTCGATGGAGTCCGGCTAACTGACGACGAGATCATCGCCAACGTCCTGTTTCTATTCGTCGCCGGCCATGAAACAACAGTCAACCTGATCGGAAACGGGTTGTTGGCATTGCTCCGACATCCAGATCAGTTGCAGTTGCTGCGATACAACCCCGAGATGATCAGCGATTCCATGGACGAGATCACGCGATACGACCCGCCCGTACAGATCGTCTCGAGACTGCTGACCGAAAAGGTCACCGTTCAGGACGTCACGCTTCCCGAGCGGGCGAAGGTGATGTTGCTCCTCGGGGCGGCCAGTCGTGACCCAGCACGCTATCCCGACCCCGACCGCCTCGACTTGACTCGCACCGGAATAAGAACGCTGGCTTTCAGCAGCGGGCCACACTATTGCATCGGCGCCGCACTCGGAAGGCTTGAGACCTCTATGGTGCTCACGGAACTGCTACGCCGCTACGCCAAGATCGAGCTCACCACCGAGGACCTGGCCTGGCGACCGAACGTCAGCTTCCGCGGCCTACAGGAGCTGCGACTCAGGCTGACGTTCTAATACTCCAGTGCGGTTTTGTGATCTATCCAGTGGGTCCGTCGGCGGATCGTCGTTGGTAGTGGCTGCGTCGGGCTGTTGCTTGGTGGCGTCTGCGC
>NZ_JBFAYQ010000070.1:0-20179 GCF_040681345.1 Streptomyces sp. NPDC051776
TTCTTTTGTTGTATGTTGTTATGCGGGTTCCTCTTCCTAACGCCCCCCTCAAACCCGCTCCGCGGGTAAGAGGGCGCTGCGCGCCCTCCCAGCGCAAACGCCGCGCGTTGCGCGGCAACATGATGCAGTGTCAACTCGGCGCTGCGCGCCGAGTGCTGCGCTGCGCGCAGCTTGGCGCCTTCGGCGCCTTGGGGCAGGTCCGCTTCGCTTCCCTGCCCTGAACTCTTCGGCTTTGCCTGCGAGTTCTTCATGCCCGCTTCGCGGGCATGTGGGGCTGGCAGCAAGCCGGGGGCCTGGCTTCCGAGGTGCCGGTAGACGTCTGGACGCCCTGACAGAGCCCCAGGCTAGCAGGCTGCTTCCTTAGTTAAAAACTTTCGACGGATCCGGTTTTGCCTCCTCTGCCTCCCCGGCGGCCGGAAAGGCGCAACAGATGCGGGGAGGGGGAGCCCGCTTCCTCTCAACTGAGCCGAGGCACCGGGCTCCCCCTGCTGCAGCCGGGACAGCATCCGAGGGGGCGCTCCGCCTCCCTGAGGTGCCGTCAGCACGCGCGCCGCCTCGAAGTCTTCCGCCACGGGCGGCCGATCTTCGGGGTGCCGTCGATGACCTTCTTGCGGCCACCACCTGGAACGGCATCAGTCTTGGTGGCCGTTTGGCGTGAAAGATACTCACGGGCCTGCCTCCGGCCAGCACTCAGGCTTTCCCAGCACCTGGCGCAGTACAGCGTCGTGCTCCTGGAAGACCACCCTCCCGCCTGCCCTCAAGGCATCCCGCACGGTGGCCTCTCCTGCTCCAAGAGCTGGCGCCAAAGGGACTGATGACGGCTCAGGGCCCGCCTCGTGCACCGTCGATGCGTCCATCGCGATCAACTCGGCTCCGTACGTGCGTGCTACGTACTCAGCAATCCGCAGACCACTGCCATCCAGATCACCGCTGTATCTCAGGTGGATCCCCTGGTCGACGGCGAGCTGCAGGAGGGTGTGGTCGACGCTGCTGAGCTGACCGCTGGTACATGCCAGCGGGCCGGGGCTGTCACAGGCCATGGCGGCTTCTAGGACCGAGGGGTTCTCGACCACGGTGAGCACCTGGGGCGCGAGCGTCGGCGGGGTGTGGGTCAGGTCGAGCAGGGTCAGGGCTACGGGTGTGGCCGCCTCTCGTAGCCGCCGGTCCACTGGCCCGTCGCCCACTGCCTGCACCTGGTACAGCAGCACGGTGGCCGACAGCCGGTCGGCGATCACTCCGTATTCGGCGAGCAGCGCCCGGACCAGGTCGGGGCGGCTGGGTTCGGGGCGCTTGGCCAGTTCGGCGACTGCTGCGACCAGTCGGGCGCCGGCGGTGGTGTCCAGGTCGAAGTAGTGCGGGTCGCCCGCGCAGTCGTGCGAGAGCTTCGCCAGAGAGACCGCGGGGCTGTGTGGCAGCTGTGAGGTGGCGGCGGCCAGGGCGTCGACGAGGCGGCGTATTGAGGCCGCGTCGTCGTCCGTGACGCCGGCCGTGCGCATCCGCGCCACCAGGGCGGGTAGGTGCGGCAGGGCTCCGCTTGCGTAGTCCCACAGTTCTTGGCGCAGCGTTGCGGCCGTGCGCCGGTCTGCTGCTCGGTCCTGCACTGTGCGGCCGATGGCGCGTTCCACCAGCGGTGGCAGGTGCTCGGCGGTCAGGCCGAGGACCGTCAGTAGTTCGCGGAGCGGTACGCGGACGCCGGTGGGGCCGACGGCGACGGCGGAGCGGACGCTGCGGCGGCGGGTGGTGGTGTCCAGCCAGGATCGCAGTGTGGCGATTCCCGCTGGGTTCAACTCGGGCACCCGGACTGCGGCGATGGACTCGGGGGTCTGGCCGGAGCACAGGCGGTCGTGGATGGCCATCCACAGGGGGGCGAGGTCGGGGTCGTCGGCAATCAGGTCGGGGTCGGCGCTCACGTGGGCTCCTCGCGGTGGGCGGGGTCCAGGGCCAGGTCGAGGGTGAGGGGCTGTGGTTCGCCGTGGCCTTGCCACAGCCAGGGCACGGTGACCCGGTGTCGTCCGGCGGTGACTACTTGGTGGACCATGACCTTCCCGGCTTCCTGCTTGATCATGGGGGTCATGAAGGGGGCGGTGGCGAGCACGTCGAAGTCCCAGGAGCGCAGTAGTGCGAGGACTTGGCGCAGGTTGGGTTCGTCGAATGCTGCGTCGATCTCGTCGACGGACAGCAGCCGGGGTCCGTGGAAGCCTTCGCCGGAGTACATCGACCATGCTGCGGCCAGCAGCGGGAGCATGGTGGCCAGTCGCCGCTCTCCAGTGGACAGTGCTTCCAGCGGGTTGGAGCGGGCGGTTACCTTGCGGAATTTTTCCGTGCTTCCGTCGCCGAACGAGGCGTGGGTCAGGGAGATTTCCCAGTCGTGCCAGGCTCGGTAGTCGAAGGTGTGGGCGACACGGTCGGCCCAGGGCTCGCCGGCTTTTTCGTCCATCCGTTGCCGCAGCACGGCGTACATCTGCTCGAAGACCGCGTCGGAGGGCGGCTGGGAGATGAGGTCCACCATGCGCTGGGCGTCCTCGTCTTCTCGTACCGTCCATGCGACCTGGACGCCGACGCCTGCGACGCCGGTGCGGACTTCGCTGAGGGTGGAGCGGATCTTGCGGACCAGTTCCTGGGCCGCCTCACGGCGCAGGCGCACATCGCTGCGCAGCCGGGTGAACAGGCTGGTCTTCAGGGTCTGTTTGATGTCTGCACGCAGATCGTCCTCGAGCTGGCCGGCGGTGGCCTCCAGGGCCCGGACCGCGGTGTGGAGGTCTTCTCCGCGCGCGGCGCCCGGGTCGGCGACGACGGCGCGGCGCCAGTCGGTGTTCTCGATGCTGATCAGGGTGACCTGGCGGTCGAAGCGGACCAGCGCGGTGTTCGCTGTGCGGGCGCTGGTCTCCAGTGCTGCCAGGGTGCGGTCGCGGGCCTGGGTGAGGGTGGCGAGGCGGTCAGCGGAGGCGGGGCGGTCGACGAGCAGACGGCGGGCCCAGGCTAGGCCGGCGGTGAGGTGAGCGGGCCGTCCTGTGTCGTCGGTGGGCAGGTCCTCGGGCACGGTGGCGAGGTTTTCTTCGGCGAGCCGGGCCAGTTGGCGCAGGCAGGCGTCGCGGCGGGTTTCGGCTGCCTGACGGTAGGGGGCGATGCTCTCGAGTGTCGCCTGGGCGGTGGCGGCCTGCACGGCGGCGTTGTTGCGTTGTTGCAGGAGTTGCTCGGCCTGGGCGCGGGTTTGGTTCAGCGTGGTGGCGGTGTTCGCGCGGTGCTGGCGCAGCCGCTCGTATTCGGCGCCGTGCAGGGCGCGGATCTCGGCGACGGCGGCGGCTTCTCGCTGGGCGTCCCGGCGAGCGGCGTCTGCCTGCTGGCGGGCGCGTTCGCAGCGGCTGGTCCAGTCCTCGGCTGCATGAGCGTCGCGGCCGGCGCGCTGGAGCAGGTCGGTGACGCGCAGTGCGGCGTGTTTCCATGTCTCGGTCTGTGAGGCGAGTTGTTCGGTTGCACGTTGGTGGCGGTCGAGGGCGGCCGGCTCGGTGGGCAGGAGCGTTCCGTCGGGCAAGGTGGCCCGTCGGTTGAGCGTACGCAGGGCGCCTTTGACCGTCTCGCCGGCCGTTCGGTGCCGTTCGGCGGCAGCCAGCGCCGTGCTGCGGGCGCGGGTGAGGGCGTCGCCTGCATCGTCCTCGGCCTCCTGGGCTGTGCGGGCGGCGGCGAGGGCGGCGAGGGGGAAGGCGGCCTGTTCGGCGTCCGCCTGTTGTTGCGCGTCGGCGGCTGCAGCCCGGGCAGCCTCGCTGCGCTGTGCGGCCTGCTGCCGCTGATCGAGTGCCTGGTGTGCTTGGCCGGCCTGGGTACCGGCTTCGGTGGCGGCCTGCTCGGCGTGGCGCAGGTCCTGTTCGACGGCGGCCAGGCGTGCGGCGCGGGCAACGGCAGCGGTCTGAAGCTCGGCGAGGGTCTGTTGCCGCCTGTGCTCGGCAGCTGCGATACGGCTGTCGGTCTGTCGTTGCACGGTGGCAGCCTCGCGCCGCAGCTGGGCCACGTCGTCGCGTGCGGCCAGCAGTGCCGCCGCGTTGGGGAAGGCGTCGCGTTCGTCGTCGGCGGCCTGGATGTCCTGGCGGCGGCGGCGAACCTCGTCGAGCGCGGCGGCCAGGCGCTGCTCGGCGGCAGCCAAGTCGCTTTCGAGGGCTTCGACGCGCTCCAGCCGGGCGCGTTCGCGGGCGGTGCGGCCGATGTACGCGGCCCGGTAGCCGGCGGGGGCGGCAGCGGTGAGCACGCCGGATGTCAGCCGGCCGGTGGCCAGGTCACTGCCGGGGGCATCGACGGGGATGGCGTGCAGGAGCCGCCGGATACGGTCGGGGTCGATGGCCGGGTCTGGTTCGAGGCGGAGCAGGTCGGCCAGGGTGTTTTTGGCGGTGGGGTGGAGGGTGGGGGTGACGGTGGGGGTGAGGGTGAGGTCGCCGGCCACCGCGTGGCCGTCGGGGGTGACCAGGGCGTCGAGGATGCCGGCGACCAGGAGGGCGCCTTCGAGGCGGCTGGCTTCGGTGTCGGTCAGGTGGGGGGCGAAGTCGACCAGCGCCCACAGGGGTATGCCGTCGCCTTCCTGTCGGGTCCGCCACGGCGGGGCGGGCGGGGTGGCGGCGGCCTGGCGGCTTGCGGCCAACTTGGCTTCGATGGCGGAGACATCGGCGGCGGCGAGGTCGGCCTGGTGCTCGGCGGCCTCAGCGTGGTGGTGCAGGAGCGGAGCGGTGGCCGCGTGTGCGCGCTGTGTCATCAGTTCGATGTCGGCCGGGCGGAAGGTGCCCAGCCAGGTCTCGGTATCGTCCGCGCGGCAGTCCTGTGCGGGGGCCTTGGGTACCTGGATGGCCTCGGCAGACAGATGGACGAGGTCGGCGCGCCAGCGGTGCACGTCCCCCAGCCAGGTGCGGGCGGTGCGGGCGGCGGCGTCCACGCCGGCGTTCCACCGCTGCTGGGCGGCAGCGAGGTCGGCGCGCGCGGCATCGGTGGCCTGCTGGTAGGCGGCATGGGCCTGGTCTCGTTGCCGTTCGGCGTCCTCGGTCTCGGCGCGGGCGGTCTCCTGCGCGTCGTGGTAGGCCGCCATGGCTTCGGCGGATGCGGCCTGCGCGGCCTGGTGCACGGCGCGGGCTCGCTCCGCGGTGACGGCGGCCTCGGCGGCCAGGGCGGCGTCGGTGACGGCGGTCTGCTGGTGGCGGGGCAGGTCGATGCGGGCGCGGGCCGCTGCGGCAGCGGAGGCGAGCCAGGTAGTCAACTGCCCGAGGTCCACGCGGCGCTCGTCGTCGGCGCAGGTGGTGAGTTCGCTGGGGGCGGGTTCCAGCTGCCGGATGGCGGCTGACCATTCGGCGGTGCGGGAGGCGAGTTCGTGCTCGGTGCGGTGCCGGTGGGCAGTGGCTTCAGCGGCGAGCCGGCGGTGGCCGTCCTCGTCGTCTTCTGCGGCGCGCAGCTCTTCGGCAGCCGTGTATTCGGCTTCCTGGGCCAGTTGGTGGCGGCGCAGCGCGTCGTCCACCGCCCGTATCTGGCTAGTGCGTGCTTCGGCCCAGGCCCCAGGGGGTGCGCACAGGGGGTCGATATCGATGGCCGGTTTGCTACCGATGTCGGCCGACGTCAGCTGCCCGGCGGCGGCCAGCAGGCGTTCGATGGCGGCTTCGGCACCCAGCGTCGTGGCGGTGTGGCGCAGTTCATCCGCCAGATGGAGCAGATGGTGCTGGCTGGTACGGGCCAGATCCGCCGAGCTGTCGGCCTGCTCGGTGGCCGCAGAAGCGTCGGTGGTGGCTTGTTCGGCTCGTTCGGCGGCCTCGTCGGCGGTCTTGGCCAGTTCGGCGGCCCGGATCTCCCGGTGCGGCAGATCGGCCCCGGCGTGGCCGCGCAGCTCGCTGTCGGCTGCCTCGAGGCGGCCTTCGAGTTCGGAGATCCGGCTGAGGGTGGCTGTGTGCTCGGTGTCGGCTGCCGCCTCGGCGGCCTGGGCCGCCTGGACCTGGGCGGTCGCCTCCCGTGTCCGCCGGGTCTGGTCGTCGACCTCGGTGTTGGCAGCGGTCAGCGCCGCGGCCTGGGTTTGCGCGACGGTGGTGAGGTAGCGGCGGTAGGCCCGGTCGGTGCTCTGCAGCAGCTTGGCCTCGTCGCGGGTGCGCTGCAGCTGCGTCTCCAGTTCGGCGATGCGTTCCATCGCCTCCGCGATCAGGGTGAGGCTGTCGGTGTCGAGGGCGGGCAGCGCATCGGTGAGCACCTGGCGCATGCGCGTGGGCGAGATGGCCTCGGCGGTGCGCAGACTGCGCAGGCTGCGCAGGACGGCGATGAGCGCGTCGAACTGGACTTCGTCGAGCGGAGCGAACAGGCGGGTGCGGATGGTTGGCCGGTAGTCGCGCTCGTCTTCGACGACGGGTAGGTGGGCCAGCGCCTTGGTGCGCAGGCTGGATGAGGCGGTGAACAGTTCCCCGTCGCAGGCGGCCAGTTGCTCGGCCAGGTCCTCGATCCGGACGGGCTCGCGGTCGCGTTGCAGCAGCAGGTCGGTCCCGATGCGGGCGGGGGCGAGGAAGAACGCGCGGTGCAAGTGACCGCCGGTTGCCCGCAGCCACAGTCCGGTTGTCAGGAATCTCACCTCACCGGTGCCTGGGTCGCGCAGCCCGTACTCCAGCCACCAGGCGCCGGTACGGTCCTCCCGGTCGTTGAAGTCGGTGTGGCGGCTGGTGAGTGTGCCAGCCGCTTTGCCGGACACCGACAGGGCGGTCTGGGAGGTGTCTGCGTCGAGCAGGACGGTGACCAGCATGGAGGCGGTCAGAGACTTGCCGGAGCCGTTGGGGCCGGCCAGGGTGAGCCAGCCGTCGGCGAACAGCAAATCTTCGCTGGCCCAGGCCCAGGAGTTGACGATGCCGGCGCGGGTGGGCTGCCAGCGGCCGTCGGCGCCGGGCTGGCCGAGGGGCACGGTTGTGGCGGGGGGCGCAGTGGGGTGGTCGGTGACGCTCATGGGTTGAGTTCCTGCCTGCCTGGCGTATGGCGCGGTGGGGGCGGGGAAGGGGCGGGTTCGGCCGGCACGGGGCGGGGAGGGTGTCGCAGGTGGGTGCGCCACAGGTAGATCCCGGGGGTGGGGTGCCAGTGGTCGGTCAGGTCGGGGTCGGCGGTGAGCAGCCCGACTTGGACGAGTTCGGCGGTGGCGGCGCGGGCCAGTGCGGGTAGGCGCCGGTCGTAGGCGGCGGCCCAGCGGGGCAGGTCGTCGCGGTACCGCTGGAACAGAGCGGTCACCTCGGTGATCGGAAGCGGGCCAGCGGGGTCGGCGCGGCGGGGCAGCTCGGCGAGCAGGGCGAGGGCCGCCTGCCGCTCGGTGCGCCGGCCCTGAGGGAAGTCGATGCCGCTGCCCAGACCCGTCGGATCGGTGATCTGCCACCAGTCGCGGCGGACGGTGGCCGCAAGTCCTAGGGAGGCCACGACGCTCAGGGCCCGTTCACGTCCGGTGAGCGTGTGAAGGTAGGCGGTGGTCTGTGCGGCATCGTCGTGGGGGTCGGTGGCGGGGTCGTCGACGAGCCGGCGCAACGCCGTCAGCCGCCGCTCGTCCCGAGTCGGGGCGCCCGCTGGTTCGAGGGCGGCGGCGGTGTGGTCCAGCAGTGACTCGGCGGACAGGGCGGCGGCGTGCGCTTGCGGGGAGAGGTCGTCCAGGCCGAGCAGCGTGGGGGAAAGCGAGGAGAACTTGGCGGCGAGACGGTCCCTGGATGCCGTGACGACCAAGTCGCTGTCCTCATCGGTGACGGCGCGGTCGAGGTCGGCGTCCACGGTGAGTGACCCTTCGGCGACCAGGAGCTTGAGGGCGTCGACCAGGTGCCGGCGGCTCTCGCGGGCTTCCTTCTTGCCTGTGCCGTCGGAGGCGACGATACGGAACTGCGGCAGCCGCCCGGTGGGGGCTTCCGCCGCGCATACCTGCGCGACGGCCTGCAGCAGCTCGCGCAGAGTCACGCGCGGACGACGCCACAGCTGCTCGCAGACCAGACAGACCAGCACCAGGACCTCGGTGGGGGCCATGTGCATGGCGCGGCCGTCGCGGGGAAGGTGGGGGCCGCGGTCGTCGGGTACGTCGGCGCGGCGCTTGTGGAGGCGGACCAGTTCGGCGACTTCATGGACCTCCAGGCGCCAGCCGAGTTCTGTGCGGAAGAACTGGGCGAGCGCCGCGCCGCCTTTGACGGCGGCGCGGTAGAGCTCTGGGTCGCTCTCTGCGGACAGACGGCCGGTGGCGATGAGCCGGCGGGCTGCCTCACGCAGGTCGGGATCGAGCAGGTGGTGCGGGGTCGTCATGCCACGCTCCAGGTCTTCAGGACGCGCTGGGGTGGATCACTCGCGGCGGCGTGGTCGGTGGCGCTGACCCGCACCCGCAGGTCAGGGCCGGTCAGGTGGCCCTCGGCGAGGGTCACGGTGACGGTCCGGTCCGCGTCGCCGCGGCGGACGTGGACCACGACGCCTGCCCCGTCGGCCTCGGCCTGGCCGCGGCCGGTTGTGGGGTCGATCTGGGCGTAGGCGACCTCGATGGCGCGGAACAAGATGACCGCCGCGTCGGTCGGCAGGCCGGTGAAGTGCTCCAGCCCCACTTCTGCGTCGGTGACCAGCAGCGCGGCGAAACGCCGACGCTGTGCCGCCTCGGCCGCGGCTTCGGCCAGCGCGGCCTGTCGCTCAGCCGCGGTGTCGGGTACCTTGCGGGGCCGGCCGCTGGATGGGCCGTGCCGCTCGTGCTCGCGCAAGGTCACCTCCACCTGGTGCCTGCCGGTGCCGGCCGCGGCGGCGGTGCCGTGGGCGACGTCTTCTTCGGCCGGGCCGATGACCGCGTGCCAGGCTGGCCAGTCTCCGAAGGCGGCGGCATACACGCGCCGTGCCTCGGCCGGGGTCGGCTGCGCGTGCAGGCTGTAGGCGAGGGAGCGGAAGTCGGCGCCCAGGTCGGAGCCGCGTCGCCGCGCGGTGTAGCGCCGGTCGATGGCGACCAGCAGCGTGTGCACGGCGCCGGTGGCCGAGGAGATCAGGCGATGCACGGTGCCGTCGGGGCTAAACCACGCCTGGAGGTCCCCCAGGCGGCGCACGCGTTCGTCGACCCAGTGCTGCTGGTCGCCGGGGTCGATCAGGCCGGCGTGCGGCACGGCGGCTTCGACGATCCGGCGGGGACCTGCCGCCTGCAGATCGTCCAGCGCGGCCTCGACCCGTCGCAGTGCCCGGCCGTACTCGCGGGGAAACTGCCGCAGCGCTTCGATGACCCGGTCGCGGTTGTCGCCGAACAGGCCGTCGTTGGTGACGTCGGACTGGACCATCTGCGCCAGGGCGGCGTAGAAGTCGGCGGTGACCCGCTGGAGTTCATCGATGCGGGTCTTCACGTCTTCCAGGTCGACTGGAAGGAGCCCGTGGTCGGCGTTGAGGTGGTCGAGGATGCCGCGCACGGTGTGCTCGACGCTGTCCAGCAGGCGGCTGGGCAGCTGCAGCGCGCGGCGAACGTCGATGACGGCTGCCCGGACGGCGGCGACGATGCCGCGTCCCTTGCGGGTCAGCGCCCACGCCTCCTGGCGGATGATCATGCCCTGGTAGCTGCGTACGGGGGCGGCGTAGTCACGGAACGGTTCGGCGAAGCCCCACTTGGCCAGCTGGTCCAGCGCCCCCAGCAGGTCCGGCTCGGGAAGCGGGTCGTGGTAGCCGATGGCCCGTAGCTGGTCGGCGATGTCCGCCAGCGTGGACATCGGGCCGCGCGTTGACAGCTCTTCCAGGGCTGCCAGCAGCGCGGTGTACCGCTCGCGGACCAGGTCGTCGGGCAGCGCGAACGCAGCCCAGTCGCCGGGGTGGACCTCCTGCCACCACATCCGCGGTCGGCTCATCGCCCACCCCCTTGTTTCCATGGCGCCTCCACGCACAAGAACGCGTGACCGTTCGGTGGTGGCCCGCCTCGGTTCGTGCCCTGCTTGGCCGGTGTCTGCGACGGTATCCGCCGCCACTGACATTGACTGCTGGAGGACAGTGCGACGAATGTCACGGAATCATCGCCTTCGATGTGCTATGGAGCGCTGTAAGAGGGGCGGATTGCGGGTGGAGCCGAGCGAGGTCAGAGCGGTAATCGGGGGCCGGGTCGGGAAGCGGGCCCTGTTCCGGCCGCCCGGAGATCGCCGTCATTGGGGCGGCTGGTACGGAGCGGCGGAGGTCCAAGGCATTCAGGAGCGAGCAGCCTTGCGCAGGTGCTGACGCAGCAGTGCGCGCAGTTGCGGCAGGGGGGCGCTCGCGCCGAGCCGCCGCAGGAAGTCGGCGGCCTCCCAGGTGATCAGGCCGCCCTGGCGGGAGAGGTACAGGCCCACGCTGTCGATGCCGAATTCGTCTGCGTAGTCGAGCAGGAGGTATCCGGCGAGCTGGTAGATCTCCTCGCGGCCCAGACGGCGGGGGTCCTTGGTGGCTTTGCAGTCCAGCAACAGGCCGCCGAGGATGTAGTCGGCATCCGCGCCGCCGATGTCGGCGCTGCCGGCGAAGACCGGACCGCACACGCGGGCGCTTTGCGGTAGGGCCCGGAAGGCGGCGAACGGGCCGTCGGCGAGGTGCATCTGCTGGTCGATGTCGGTCACGACGTAGCCGGGGACCGCCGCGGTGAGGTCGGCCAGGGTGGTGGCGGGGGTGGCGGAGCTGAGCATGCTGAAGCGGCGGATCTCACCGGTGCGGGCGATGTCCTCGAAGAAGCCGGCGACGAAGCACAGCTGGGTCAGCGCGTTCTCCTCCAGGCTGGAGGGGTCGGCGAGGTAGGTGTCGACGGTGGCCAGCAGCTCCCGGCCCGCCGTGTGCAGGGCCTTGCGGGCCCCACGGGCCGGTGCGCCGCGCAGCGGTCCGGTCTCGTCAAGGAGCATGACACCGGCGACGACGGCCAGTCCGAGTCGTCCGCCGAGGCTGAGGCGCAGGCGGTAGTCGACGGCGTGGCCGAGGGCCGACCAGTTCGGGTACTGCACGTCGATCGGCTGCACCGGATGCGGGAGGCCGGCGATGCGCGTCTGGTAGTCGCCCACCAGGTTCTGGCTGTGGGGCAGGTGGGCGGCCATGAACTGCGAGATCGGTGAGGAGTCGTACTTCAGCTGCCCGGTCAGGCTCAGCTCGATCATCGGCCGCCCGGCCACCGTGCCGTCCCGGCCGGCGCCGGCCATGGTCTTTTCGTACTCGTCGATCCAGGCGATACCCTCGGTGTCCAGCAGGTGGCGGGCGCGGGTGACCGCGACGTAGATCAGGCGGGCCTCGCTCGCGTTCAGCGCGCGCTGCAGACCGTGGTCATCCACCGACGGGGCCATGAAGCCCTTGCCGATGCGCACCGACGGCCACTCCCGTCCCTTGGCCTTGTGCGCGGTGGAGACGGTGACCTGCGCCTTCTCCTCCGGGGACAGACGATCCACCGCGGCGATGATCTGGTCGGGTCCGTAGGTGTCGACCAGCTGCATGATCGCTTTGAGGTCCTGGCCTGCCTTGTCCTGCTCGGCGTACTCCTGCACCTCTCCCCAGGAGGAGAACAAGAACAGCTCCGGGTGGCTGGTGCGCTGGCCCGCTTTGAGCTCAAGTGCGGCCTTGGCGATGCGCTGCAGCGCGCTGCCCCCGCCGGTCAGCGCCACCGGGATGCCGAGCTCCAGGTAGGACAGGACTTCGCTCATCGCGTCCACGTTGCCCCGGCACAGCACTGCTTCGGGCTGCGCCACCTCGCCGACCCGGGAGCCAGGGCCCTGGCCGGTCAGCTGCATCTCCGACTCGGCGTGTCCCAGCCACCGGTTGGCCACCTCGGCGATGGCCGGGCCGAAGCGGAAGGACTGGGTCAGGCGCAGCTGTTCGGCGGGGAAGCCGGTCATCACATCGCGCGCGTTGCGCCAGCCGTAGATCTGCTGGGCCGGGTCCCCGACGCACACCCGCTGCGCGTCCTGGGCGAGGAAGACTTCCTCCAGGACGGGGTTGGTGTCCTGGGCCTCGTCCAGCAGGACGAAGTCCGCGCCGAGCTGCGGGGAGGTCATCGCCCACAGCTTCATGTAGTGGTCGTGCTCGAACCGCAGCCGGCCCGCGGGCGAGCAGATGTCCTCCCACGCGCGATGCGCGTAGGGCAGCAGGGTGCGGGCGAGATAGTCCTGGCCTGGGCCGTCGAGGCCGTTGACCGGCTCCATGTGGCGGGCCATGACCTGCCGGTCGGTGGTGTAGCAGAACTTGCGGACCATGCCCATCACCAGGCGCGCGGCGTGAGTGACCTTGATCTGGCGGGAGTTGACATCGAGGTCGCGGGTGATGCCGAGCAGGCGGGCGGTGTGCTTGGCGGGGATCCTCGCCGAGGCATCCAGACGCTCACGGTAGTGGTGGCCGACAGCGCGGAAGGCCAGGGAGTGCGCGGTACGGCACTCCACATTGGGCCCGAATCGCCCGCGGGCGTCATCGGCGATCGCCCGGTTGAACGCCACGTACAACCCGCGTTTGCGGGTCGCGGCGCCCATCAGGATTAACGTGGACGTCTTGCCCGTCCCGGCACCTGCAACCAGGGCCAGGTCCCGCCCTTCGGCGAACACCTCACGGGCAGCCTGCTGCTCCTTCGTCGGCTCCATGGCCATAGGGGGTCCTCTCTGGGAAGCGCGGCTTCATGTACCGCAACCCCGAAGATTCCCCGGCTCCATGACCAACCGTCAATACAGTCATACGTTCGGTAGTGGATTCCGGACAGTCAGGACGGGACGCCGCGTCTGACCCGGCGTGGAGGCTCGGTGTGCTGCTGCTGTCCCCTGTCAGCCCTGGCGCTGGGCCGTTTCCGTGCCAGCCGGGGCGGCGAACTCCCCTTGTGCGCGGCGGCATTGTCAGTGGCGCCTGCTATCACCTATCGGGAACTGAAAACCCGCTGTCTGGCCCTGATCGCCGAGGAGATGCGATTCATGGCTTTCACCGCACTGCATGCCGACGTCGGCCGCATCGACGCCACCGCCGAAGACCTCGGATGCGGACTGGAGTGGAATCAGGTCTACCGCGTCCGTCCCCGCGTCGCCCTCACCTGCCCCGAGTGCGGATGGGGCGTCCACGCCAAGCACTCCCCCAGGCGCGTGCGGTACTTCGCCCACGACCCCGGACGCCCGCCGACGTGCGAGCTGTCGAACGAGTCGTGGGAACACCACATGCTCAAGCTGGAGCTGGCGGGCGCGGTCCGGGACGCCGGGTGGTACGCGGAGCTGGAGGTCGCGGCCGCGGACGGATCGTGGCGGGCGGATGTAATGGCCTCGTCGCCGGACGGCCAGCGGCGGATGGCGTGGGAGGCGCAGCTATCGCCGATCACGGTCGATGAGGTCCGGGCCCGAACGGAGCGCTACGAGAACGAGGGCATCTCGGTGTGCTGGGTCACCCCGCATGGGAGGAAGGCCCGGTGGATCGGGGCCGTGCCGGCAGTGCGGGTCCGCGAACCGGACACCGAGGGCGGCGCGTGGATCGTGGACGACGGCCTGGCCGGGTTCGATTACAGGGCGGGCCGGTGGGTGTTCAGGGAGGAGAGCCTGTCCTGCTTCGTTCGCTGGGCCGTGCTCGGACAGGTGGTGCCATGCCGGAGTCTGCCCCGCTACCGGCGCGTGGACCGGGTCGTGGAAGGACGGCACCTGCTGTTCCGCAGGAGCATGTGGTGGACCTCCCAGCAGTCCGCCCAGGCGCAACAGCGGCATGAGCAGATGCGCCGCCGTCAGGAGGCGTGGAAAAAAGAGCGCGAAGAGCGGGAGGAGCAGCGGCAGGCCGAAGAGGCGCGGCGCCGGGCGGAGGAGGAAGCGGCGGCGGCCAAGCTACGCGCGGAACAGCGAGCAGCCGAACAGGCACGCAGGGACGAGGAGGCACGGCAGCGGCTGCTGCGGTGGGAGGAAGAGGACCGCCGGCGCCGAGCCGCGGAGGAGGAACGCCGTGCCCGCGAGGAAGCCGCACGGCGCGAGTATCAGCAGCAGATCATCGCGGCCGCGAACTCCTGGTGGCAGCGGCTGTCCCCGCAGCAGGTGGAGGAGCTCTTCGCGGTCGTCAGCGACAAGGCATGGAAGGAGGAGCGTCTGCCGGTGCAGGTACCCGAGGACCGCAGCCCGTCGGCCACCTTGGCCTACGGCGTTCCCGTGCGCATCCAGCGCAGGCGACACTTCACCGATCTGTACGGTGTCATCCGCCCGTGCCCGGCACTCGTCGCTGTTTCACCCGGCCTGTTGTCCGAGCAGGTCTTCGTACGCAACGCCGGCGAGGCGGATGAGTTAGTGGCGAACGGGGTCGCCCGGGAGAAGATCGTCCACTTCGACCTGCCCGACCACGAACAGCTCTCCTTCTAACGCCGGGCAATCCGCCAAAGCACCTTGAAGTGGTTCATCTGCCCCGAATGCGCCCGGCCTGGCAGCGGAATTCGACGGGAAGTCCGCCTGATGGACTGCCTGTGCCCGGTGGACGAGGACACTTTCACCGCTGACCATCCACGGCTGCTGGCCGAGTACGCCGCCGCCCGCGCCGCCTGTTTCGAACACGACCAGCGCGAGCTTTGGGTGACCGGCCGGCGCAGGCGCAGCGGACCACCGACATGCGGCCCGGCCTGTCCTTGGCAGGTACTACCGTCGGCGCCCATGGACATCCCCACGCCTCGCCCCATGGACACCGCCGATGAGCGTGATGAGCTGACGGTGGCCGTCCGCCTGACCGGGCAGAGTGCGGCGCGCCTGCGCCGCGGCGCCGCCATCCAGCAGCGGCCCCTCGAGGACGTAGCCGCCGAGTGCATCGGCGACGAGATGCGCCGGGACGTGTACGACGCGCTGTACAGCAGCAGCGAGACCTACGCGGCCGCCCTCGACGGCCTCGCAAAGCGCCTCGCGCTGATCGTGCGGGAACTGGGGGCCCTGCCCTCCGGCGCCGCCGCGCAGGTGATCGCCCTGGCAGCCGCGGAGAAGCACGGGCTGCTGCCCGAGGAGTGGCGCCAGCGGATGCTTGAGCAGCTCACCGCGATGTGGACCGGGCGCACCACCGAGTTCGGCAAGCGCCCCGACGCCTCCATCGGCCCGCTGGAGGACATCAAGGTCGACACCATGGTCACACCGGCACAGTGGGATGCCCTCGCCCGCATCGGCGCCCCCGGCAGCCTCGAGTGCGGCCTGCAGAAGGCTCTTCAGGCCGGGATCAGCGCCCTCGACCGCTGACCGGCCACGGCAGGTGTGAGACGCGGCTACGATGGCCCGCTCCCCCGAGCGAAAGGCGCCGATGGAGCTCGAATACTGTCCCTTCCACCGCCGCGATGACAGCTGTGTGTCCACCGCCCGCTTGCTCGTCCAGGCCGGCCTGCTCACCCCCGCCCCGAACGCGCCCGCCGTCTACGGGACGACGGCGGAATCCCCTGCTGTTCCGCCGCGTCACCTCACGCTCGTGCTGATCGCGCAGCACGTCAACACCTGGGGCCGCGTCGTGGTCGACCCCACCCTCCCGCACGCGGATGCCACCGCGCTGGAGGAACGGTCCCTGCGCTACACCCTGCAGGCGCTGTGGGAAGCGGCCAGCGAAGCCACCCGCGGCAGTATCCGCTCCGTAGACGGCACCGCGGCTGAATGGTGGCGCGTGACCTGCGCACACCAGGAAGCCCAGGCCGCCGCCCGCCGCACCACCACCGCCGCCAGTGGCATGGACGACGGCGGGGAGGGGGACCTGTGGTGGTACATCGCCCTGCTCCACCTCGGCCACGCCCGCACCCAGTGGAAAGACCACATCGGGCACACCCTGCCGAACTGAAGGCGCCCGGCGAAGGGCCAGCACGCGCCGGCCAAGCCCCGTCCCCGGCGCATCGGCCGACCTGCGGCCTCGCCTGGCGTCGTCTGCCTTGCCCTCCCGTCTCAGGCCGGAGGCGATAGCGACCGAGCGGGAGGAGCGGTCGGCGTATCCCGCGCGCATGCCGAATCCCCGGCCCCGGCCGAGGATTCGGTATGGTTCCTGGAGCCTTTCAGGCACCTGCGGCGGCCAGCGCGGCCCGCCCCGGCGCAGTGGGCTCGACCAGGTCGCCTTGGCTGCCGTTAGCGGGCACCACGACGCGGACCAGGTCTTGCTTCCACAAGCTCAGTGAGACGCCGTACCAGGCGATCTGCCGCTCCGTCCACGCCTCGTGACCCGGGTGGTTCTCATCCATGCCGGGCTCGGCCGGGTTCAGGACAGGGAAGAAGTCGGACATCCAAACCGGCTTGCCAGCCTGCGCGACCAGCCTCAACAAGTCCCGCTCATCATCGCTCAACGCCATCCGCCCAGGCTACGGCACTCCCTGACGAGGAAGTGGAACACCGGTGCGAGCCTGAGCCGCTGCCCCGGCCGATGGTCGAGCAGGCGTGCTAGGTGTCCTGTTGCAGCTTGAGCATCTCGAAGAAGCCGCCGGCCTGGTCAACCAGTTCCTCGTACGTGCCGATCTCGGAGATGCGGCCCTGGTCGAGGACGATGATGCGGTCGGCGAGGCGGGTGTTGGCCAGGCGGTGGGTGATGAAGACGGTGGCCCGCCCGGCGGCGAGGGCCTTGAGCCGGGTGTAGATGCGGTGCTCGGCGCGGGCGTCGAGCGCGGCGGTCGGCTCGTCCATGACGAGCACGGGGGCGTCGCGGTGGAAGGCGCGGGCGACCGCGATGCGCTGCCACTGCCCGCCCGAGAGGTCGTGGCCGCCCCACCAGGAACGGGCCAGGGAGGTGTCCAGCCCGTGCGGCAGTGTGGCGATGACGGCGTCGGCTCCGGCCGCCTCAGCGGCGGCGTGCACAGCCGTGTCGCCTTCGGGGCGGGGCTGGCCGAGGGTGATGTTCTCGCGGGCGGCCAGCGGCCAGCGCGTGTAGTCCTGCGGGACCAGCGCCACCTTGGCGAGTACCCCCGCCGGGTCGGCGTCCGCCAGGTCCACCCCGTCCCACCGCACCGAACCACTGGTGGGCAGGAACAGACCGGTCAGGACGCGGGCGAGCGTGCTCTTGCCGGCACCGTTCTCACCCACCAGGGCGATGACCTCACCGCGCTTGAGGTCCAGGCTGACGCCGTCGAGCGCGGGCCGGTCGGCGCCGGGGTAGGTGAAGGAGGCGCCCCGGGCTGTGATCACCTGCGGCCCGTCCTCGGCGACGGCGGCGGTGCCGCGGCGGGCCGTCCACGGCTTGGCCACGGCCAGGAAGCGCACCCAGTCGTCCAAGGAGAGCGAGGTGCGGAACAGCCTGGCCCCCGCCCGGACCGTCGTGGCCAGCGCCGCCCCGGAGGTCCGCACCGCCAGGGCCGCGGTCCCCGCCACCGCGAGCTCCATGCGGCCGGTCGCCACCAGAGCCGCGAGCACGCCCCAGGTCGCTGCGGTGCCCACGGCAGTGAGCGCGTCGCCGATGCCCTGCACCACCAGGGCCTGCCGGGTGGCCTTGAGCTGTTCGGCCTCCAAGCGGCCGGAGACGATGCGGTACTGGCGGATGAGAAAGTCGGCCATGGTGCCCGCGCGGACCTCGTCGGCGGTGTTCCGTTCGGTGGTGTACGAGCGGAAGACGTTGCGCAGCCGGGAGTCGGCGAGATTGCGGTGGTGGGCCGCGTGCTCGATCCGCGCCCCGCGTACGGCGCCCCACGCGCACGGGAGCACGGAGAGGACCAGCAGGGGGAGCATCACCGGGTGCAGGACGGTGACGACGGTCGCCGCGGCGGCCATCTGGGCCGCGGCGGACGTGAGGAGCTGGGCGTCGAGGATGAGGTCGCCGGTCTTCTCCGCCCCGTCGGAGGCGGCGGCGTGGGCGTCGGCGAAGTCCGGGTCCTCGTACGCGACCAGCTCGGCGGCCGTGGCCGCGGTGATGACCTCAAGGTCGGCCTCGCGTACGGCCTTCGGCGCGAGCCGGGCCGCCGCGGCGCGGGCGCCGGCGTCAAGCAGGTAGCGGCCGGACGCGGCGAGAGCGAGCACCACCAGGGCGGTCAGGTTCTCGCGCAGACCGGCGGCGATGTCTGCGCCGGTGAACACGGCGGCCAGCACGCGGGTGGTGGCCGCCAGCGCGGTCGCGGTGAGCACGGCGGCGCCGATCTGGCAGCCAAGAAGGACGAGGACGGCGCAGCGGTCGGTGCGCCAGCCGAGCCGGGCCGCCTCGGCAAGGGTGCGGGGCAGCCGGCGCGCTATCGCGGCCGTGGACAGGTTGACGCTCGCCTCGAAGTGCCGGTCGGAGGCCAGGCTCATCACGGGCGGCTGGCCCGTTGCGGCGACGGGCGGCGAGGTAAGGGAAGAACTCACGACCCCCATCAGGGAGCCGAACCAGGCGAGGGGCAACGGGATTGTTCCGCACCCCCGCCCATCGCCCCAGGTAGCCAGAACCAGGCGTCAGCGGAGACACCTGGTTTTCACTCGTTCGAGTGAGGCCGTGGTCCGGGGCGGGGAGGCTTGGGCCGGCCCCGGACCACGGCAGTCCAGGGCCGCCTACGGCACCGACAGGACCGGCATCCAGGGTCGGTCGGCGGCATCGCCGATGTCCCGGCCGACCGCGCCGCCGGGGACCTCGGCCCAGGCGTGCGCGGCATCTGGGAGGAAGCGGGCGCCGAGCACCCAGCGGGAGCGGCGGCCGGTCAGCGCGGTCGCGATGACGGTGGCGAGACTGATCTCCATGCAGGCGATGCGGCCCGGCCACCACGAAGGGATCACCGCCAGCACCGCCGTGTAGAGGGCTTCGAGGCGGGCCAGGCGTGCGTGCCGCAGGCCGCGCAGCAGGCGCACGGCAGCGATCTGCCAGCGCAGCGGCCACCGGCTCATGACCAGGGACAGGGCGAGCGCGACGGCGGCCACCAGGCGGTCGCGGACCGGGGCGGTGGGCCGGGCGGCGGGGACCATGACCGTCATCGACGCCACCACCTTCGCCGGGGCAGTCGGCCTGTGTCGACGAGCACGCCGGCGGCCACCAGTTGGTCGACGAGCCCGGCGATCTGGCCGTCGACGGCGCGGGGGTCCTGGCCGGTGGGGACGGCGATCTCGTCGGCGAGCCCGACCGTGCCGCCGCGGACGGTGACGGCGTGCCAGATCTTCGCCGCGTCCGGATCGAGCATCAGCCACGCGCCGCGGCGGACGTCGAGCACCGCCGTGCCGTACGGGCCCGTAGCGTGGTGGACGTGCGGAGCGGGGGTCAGCACGCCGCCACCTCCCTCCCCGCCGTCTGGCCGCTCAGCCACCAGCACGTGACGATCAGCTGGTGCAGGTCGGCGATCACCGTGGCGCTCTGGCCCCGGGCCGCCTGCGCGAGAGCTGCGCGGACGGCTACGGGGTCGATCGGCCCGCCGGCCGCGAGCGGGCTCGACGCGATCAACTCACCGAGCAAGGACCGGTGGCGGGCGAGTCCGGCGATGCGCTGGGCCGTGAACGATCCCTTCGAGCGCCGGGAGGTCAGCCAGTCCGGGAGCAACGGGTGGTAGCCGAATCCGCGTTTATAGGTGGCCGCCGCCTGCTCCTTGTCCGAGTGGCAGGTCACGAGGGTGGCGTCGATGTCCAGGACCAGAGCCGGCACGTCGCGCCCGCCGGCGCGGGCGGCGGGTATGCCGCCTTGGGTTTCGGCGGCCTGCAGCCAGGCGACCTCCCGGGCAGCGGCCCGTGCCGAGCGCAGGCGGGCGAGTGCGGCCGGGTCGATGCCCGCCAGCAGCCGCCAGGCGGTCGCAGTGGAGGCGACCGGGCCGAACACTTCTGCCTGGTCCCGCAGCACTGCCAGGTCCGTTATCGCCTCGCCGCCGTCGGCGAGCATCACAACCAGATCGACGGCGATCCGCCCAGGGTTGTGCAGCCCGCGCAGTTCATTGGTGAAGGCGGTGGTCAGGCCGGTGACATCGGCGAGATCGGCCAGGAGACGGGATCCGGCATGGCTGACCACCCCACGGCCGTCGGCCGAGACGACAAGCTTCGGACGCGACCCGGTAGTGTACACGCAGAAAGTGCCTTCTCGCTGTGGTGACAGAAGCCCAAGACAAGCCTCATCATCCCAGCTCAGAAGGCACTTTCACGTTTCCGCTCAAGATCCGGACGCCACCGCAAGTGAAACGCGGAGGCTAATACTTCCTTTGGAATCCAGAGAATTGCTCAGCCGCAGAGCGGAAGCTCAGGTATGGGAATGTCGGAATTCGATGTGCGGAGGTACAGGAGTCTCACGGCCGCTAAAGGTTGTCCCGTAAGTTGATCTTGGGGTGGGTGGAGATGGTCCTGCGGCTCACGGGCCGTTCTCTATCCGGCGAGGGCGAGGTTGTGCAGTCGGGCGATGCCGAGCATGGCGT
>NZ_JBFAYQ010000071.1:0-19654 GCF_040681345.1 Streptomyces sp. NPDC051776
CGGTGGTGAAGGCGATCTCCTCAAGTCCCCACTCGGTGAGCTGGGCCGCGGCGAGCGTACGGGCACGGGCGCGTAGCCGGACCGTATTTCTCGGTCCGGACACCACGGCTTTTCTGCGTTGTTGTGTTTTCCATGTCCCAAGGCGCATATCCAGGGGCGGGGGTCCCCGGCACAGTCAAGACTCGTTAGTCAGAGTCGGCCCGCTGTTTTCAGGGACAGATAGGCGTCCGCGAGTGCGGGGGCGAGTTCGCCGGGGGTCTCGTCGACCACTGTGACACCGTGGCGCCGCAGGCGGTCCGCCGTCCGTAGACGCTCCGCTTGAGCGCGGGCCCCCGCCGCCGCTTCGTAGACCCCGTCGAGCGAACCCCGGGTCCGGACCATCTCTTCGATGCGCGGATCGGCCACTGAGGCCAGCAAGACCGTGTGCCGATGGGTGAGTCCAGGCAGGACGGGCAGCAGCCCCTCTTCGATGGCCGCGGCATCGAGGCCGGTGAGCAGGACGATGAGGGACCGCCGTGGTGCGGTGCGCAGGGCGGTGGCGGTGAGCCCGCGTGCGTCCGTCTCCACGAGTTCCGGCTCCAGAATCGCCAGGGCGTTGACCAGGGCAGGGAGGACGTCCCCGGCGGCGCGGCCCTGTACGGAGGTGCGAATGCGCCGGTCGTAGGCGAGCAGATCGACACGGTCTCCGGCGCGCGTGGCCAGAGCGGCGAGTAGCAGGGCGGCGTCCATGGCGGCATCGAGGCGCGGAGCGTCCCCCACGCGACCGGCCGACGTGCGGCCGGTGTCCAGGACCAGCAGGACGCGGCGGTCGCGCTCGGGGCGCCAGGTGCGGACGGCGACGGTTGACTGCCGAGCGGTCGCACGCCAGTCGATGGACCGGGTGTCGTCGCCGGGAACGTACTCGCGGAGACTGTCGAACTCGGTGCCCTCGCCTCGGGTCAGGACGCTTGTCCGGCCGTCCAGCTCACGCAGGCGCGCAAGCTTCGCCGGCAGGTGCTTCCGGCTGGTGAAGGGCGGGAGGACGCGGACTGTCCAGGGGACGTCGTGATGACCCTGCCGGGCGGCCAGACCGAGAGGGCCGTGGGAACGGACCGTGACGCGCTGGGACTTGCGGTCCCCTCGGCGCGTGGGCCGCAGCACGGTCGCGAGGCGTCTGCGCTCGCCCGGCGGGACGGTGAGCGTGTGACGGGATGCCGCGGGCCCGGCGGCAACCGGCCAACTGCTGGGCGGCCACGCGTCGCGGAGGTGTGCACGCAGGGGGTGGGCCGAGGGGTTCTCCAGGACGAGGTGTACGTGCGCCTGTTCCCCGAGTCGAACGGATGTGTCACCGGATCGGGTGAAACGGAGGCTTCGCACTGGTGCGGCCAGTGCGAGGTCGCACAGAATTGCCAGTGCGAGGAGGGAGTTGAGGGCGAGGAAGCCGGTCCAGTGGGGGAAGAGGAGAGCGCCGAGTGCGGCGATCAGAGCCGTCCGTCCGGTGAGAGCCACGTTTCCGTTCCTTGTCGCCTCAGCGGGGCACGGGCACGTTGGCCAGGACCGACGTGATGACGGAGTCGGCGGTGACGCCTTCCATCTCTGCCTCGTGGCGGAGCTGGATCCTGTGGCGGAGTGTGGGCAGGGCGAGTGCTTTCACATCGTCAGGAATGACGTAGTCGCGGCCTGTCAGCCAGGCCCAGGCACGTGAGGTGGCGAGCAAGGCGGTGGCTCCACGCGGTGAGGTGCCGAGGGAGAGCGAGGGGGATTCACGCGTGGCACGGCAGATATCGACGACGTAGCCGACGATTTCGGGGGAGAGCGCCGTTTTGGCGACAGCCTCGCGGGCGGCTGAGAGGTGCTCGCGCCCCGCTACGGGACGTAGCCCCGCTGCCTCGAGGTCCCGTGGGTCGAAGCCTTCGGCATGCCGAGTGAGGACGCTGACCTCGTCTTCGCGGGAGGGCAGAGACACCGTCAGTTTGAGTAGGAAGCGGTCGAGTTGGGCTTCGGGGAGCGGGTACGTTCCCTCGTACTCGACCGGGTTCTGCGTCGCGGCGACGAGGAATGGGTCCGGCAGTGACCGGGGGGTTCCGTCGACCGAGACCTGGCGTTCCTCCATGGCTTCGAGAAGCGATGCCTGCGTCTTGGGAGGCGTGCGGTTGATCTCGTCGGCGAGCAGCAGGTTGGTGAAGACCGGGCCCGGCTGGAAGGAGAATTCGGCCGTACGCGCGTCATAGACGAGCGAGCCGGTCACGTCACTGGGCATCAGGTCGGGTGTGAACTGCACGCGCTTCGTCTCCAGTTGGAGCGATGCGGCCAGGGCCCGTACGAGCAGCGTCTTGGCGACTCCCGGGACGCCTTCCAGAAGGACATGACCGCGGCACAGCAGGGCGACGACCAGTCCGGTGACGGCGGGGTCCTGGCCGACGACGGCCTTGGAGATCTCGGTTCTGAGTGCCTCGAGCGAGGCACGGGCGCTGTCGGGAGTCGGGGCGCTCACGGAGTGCGGTCCCTTTCGATCGGGGGTGATGCGGGGCGCGGGGGTGACACGGAGTCGGAGTGAAGGGTGCTGCTCGAGGTGAAGCGGCCCTCCAGCTCGTCGAGTTCATCGGCGAGTCCGACCAGAGCGGCGTCGTCCGCGGGTGGCGCGCCGAAGAGCAGGGCGTCGATGTCAGGTGCGAGCGGTGGGAGATGGGCGGAGACCGCGGGAACGAGGTCCTGGCGGCTCTGGGCCGCAGCGGCAGGCACGCCGACGAGCGGAGCGAGGCGGGTACGGGTGGCTGAACGCAGGGCCTCGGCCGCCCGGTCGCGGGCGTTCGTCTGCCGGTACAGCCGTGCGCGGCCCTCGGTTGCCTCCGACGCCCGGACGGCGACGGGCAGTCGCTCGGCGACCAGGGGGCCGAGTCTGCGGGCGCGCCAGAGGGCTGCGAGCGCTGCAGCGACGGCGAGTTGGAGCAGGGCCCAGTGCCAGCCGTCGGGGATGAGATCGATGAAGCTGCGGTCGCCTTTACCGGCGGCGGCATCGGAAAGCGAGGGGAGGTACCAGACGAGATGGTCGTGGGAACCGAGGAGTTGAAGAGCGAGAGAGGCGTTGCCCTCCTTCGCCAGGCGGTCGTTGAAGAGGACATCGGTGGAGCCGACGAGGACGGTGTCGCCGCCGTTCGCCCCCGGCACTCGGAGCAGCGTCGGCAGACCGCCGCTGCGGTAGCAGGCGTCGGCGTCACGGCCGGAGAAGTGGTACCGGGCGCCGCCCAGTTCGGCAGCCCCCGCCCGCCGGGCGGCGGGCAGATCGCAGTCAGGGGCGCGGGTGCCGACGTCCACCGGCTCGGCGGCCCGTACGCCCGGGACGAGGACATCGGCGGAGGACTCACCGGCACCGGCGAGCACGGTGCGGCCGCCGGACTCCGCCAGGGCGGCGTGCAGCTTCCGCTGCTGGCCCTCGGTGAGGCGGTCGGGTTCCGCGACGAGGACGGTCGTGCCGGGCCGGGCGGCAGCGGTGGCGGCGTCGGTGGTCGTGACGAACTCCGTGGAGACGCCGCGGTCGGCGAGGAGTTCGGCGACCCCCCGGCTCCCGTACCGGTCCGCGGAGCGGGGGTCCAGAAGGCCGTGCTGCTCGCCGGAGCGGAGCACGGCGAGGACGATGCCCGCGACGACCAGGATGGCGACCCCGAGCAGCAAGCCACGGGAGCGCGTCCACATTTGACGGGCAGTGGGCGAGGTGGATGTGGCGATGGTCGGGTCCGCGCTCATCGGGCGCCTCCGGCCAATGCGTTGTCCAGGCGGGGCTTGCTGCGCCGGAGAGCGGTGTCGAGTTCGACGAGGCGTGCGTATGCGTCGGCCGTTGCCGCACGACCGCCGTATGTGACGTCGTCGAAGGCGCGGGCGGCGGCTTCGAGGGCCTCGGCGTGGTCGGGCAGGGAGCGGCCCGCCTCGGCCGCCGCTTCGTCCGCGGTTCGGCCCGGGCGTGGGTCGAGCAGGGCCCGTTCCTCCAGGGAACGGACGATGGCGCGCATGCGCTCCTGGAGCGCCTGGTCCCAGCGGTTCTCGGAGGCGTGGCGCTCCGCGGCCTCGCGGTGCTCCGCGGCGCTGCGCGGGCGGTCGTCGAAGAGCGTGCCTCCGGTCGTGGGGGTCCTTCGCAGTGCGCCGAGCCTCAGCCGCAGAGCGATCGCGAGCAGCACGACGACCAGGGCGATGACGACGATGCCGACCATGCCGCCGGGTGCGGCCCCCGACGCGGCACTGAGCAGATCGTCGACGCGTTCCCAGAACCAGTCCAAGGCCCTTTGGAACAGGCCCGGTTCGTGCTCCTGGTACATCGGCTTGGAGAGTTCCCGTTCCGCCGCCTCCCGGGCGGGGACACGCGGGATCGTCACCGGTCCCTCGTCGCCGGCATGCACGAGGAAGCGGGTCAGCGCGGCCGTGCCCCCCGTCGGGATCACCGCATCAGCTCCCCGGAGCGGTGTCGTGTTTCTGCGGGCCGCTCGGCTCCGGCTCGCCGTAGCCGGGCACTCCGGCGGCACGGGCCAGTTCGAGGTCCAGTGCCTCGCGACGGATCCGCTGATCCATGTAGAGGAGGGCCGTGACACCGGCGCTGATCGGCAGGGTGATCGTCGAGCTGAGCACGGCGCCGATGCCCACGATGATCAGGAAAGGCCATGTGGCGGCGGAGGATTCGCCGGTGAACAAGTCCATCGCGCCGTCACCGCCGGCGAAGACGCCGATGATGCTCACGGGGACCTCGATGACGGCCGAGACGACGGTGATCAGGATGACCGTGAGGAGCTGGATGCCGAAGACCCGCCACCAGGCACGTCGTACGAGCTTGGCGGAGCGGCGCATCGAGGCGATCACGCCTTGCCTCTCGAGCATCAGGGCTGCTGCGGAGAGGCTGTAGCGGATCCACAGCCAGATGGCGGCGACCACGCCGACCAGCCCTCCGAACAATGCCAGCGCCGCTCCCGCGCGGGTGTTGCCGGTCTGGGAGAGGATCATGCCGGGTGCGACACCGGCAGCGGCGACGCCCAGAATGAGGAGGGGGATCAGGAACAACAAACCGAAGAGGCGGGGCAGTTGGGACCGGGAGCCTCGCCAGGCCTCGGAGGTCGACACGGAGCGCCCCAGGACCGCCCGGCTGACCACGATCGTCAGCATGGCGGTCGCGATGATCGTGCCGAGCATACTGATCAGCCAGGTCAGGCCGGTGCTGCTGAAGGTTCCGCCGAGGGCGTCGAGGGTCTCGTCGAATGTGGGATTCGGGTTGTTCTCCAGGCCCTCGAGGCTGGTCGCGTCCCGGAACCAGAGGCCGTTGACGAGCGTCGAGGTGCTCTGGGTCAGGACGGCGACGACGAGCGAAACCCCCAACACCGTGCGCCAGTGGGCGCGCATGGTGGACACGGCGCCGTCCAGGATCTCTCCCACACCGAGGGGACGCAGGGGGATGATGCCGGGCTTGGCCGCCGGGGGCTGTGCCCAGCCGGAGCCCCAACCGCCCTGGCCGCCCCAGCCTCCTGGGCCGCCCTGGCCGCCCCAGCTACCAGCGCCGCCCCAGTCGCTGAGCCCGCCCGAGGCGGGCCCGCCGCCCGGTCCCGGAGGAGGGGTCGGCCCGGACTTCTCCCGCCCATCCTCGTCGGAGGGGGAGGACCCGGGCGAAGCCCAGCCCGGAGAGTCGTTCATCATCGCTCCTTCACGGTGCCCGTCCGCGGTGTCGGCTGGGCTCCGGTGACGGGTGGACAGCCCCGGGAGAACCACAGCAGCGGCCGGTTGGCTGCCATCGTGCCACGGCCCGTCGGCGTTCGTACCTGGCCCTCTACCCTCGCCGCACCTTCAAATACCCGTGCCGGACCGTGCAGACTGGTCGAATGGCTGATCAGGACGCGGTACCTCCGGTGGCCGGAGGGCCACCCGCTGTTCCTTCACTGCGCTGGGACGAACCGCCTGAGGGGCCCATGCTGGTGCTCCTCGACCAGACCCGACTGCCCGCCGAGGAGGTGGAGCTGGCCTGCACCGACGTACCGGCACTGGTCGAGGCGATTCGTACGCTGGCCGTGCGTGGGGCGCCGCTGCTGGGCATCGCGGGCGCCTACGGGGTCGCGCTCGCCGCCGCGCGCGGTTACGACGTGGACGAAGCCGCCGAGCTGCTGGCGCACGCCCGCCCCACTGCCGTCAACCTCGGCTACGGCGTGCGCAGAGCCGCAGCCGCGTACCACCGGGCCGCCAAGGGAGGGGCCGGCTCGGATGAGGCGGCTGCCGCCGCGCTCGCGGAGGCCCGCGCGCTCCACCGGGAGGACTCCGAGGCGAGCGCCCGCATGGCCGAGCACGGTCTGGCGCTGCTCGGCGAGCTGCTCCCGGGCGGCGGGCACCGGATCCTCACCCACTGCAACACCGGGACTCTGGTCTCGGGGGGCGACGGTACGGCGTTCGCGGTCGTAAGGGCGGCACACCGTGCCGGTGAGCTGCGACGGCTGTGGATCGACGAGACGCGGCCGCTGCTGCAGGGCGCCCGGCTGACCGCGTACGAGGCGGCGCGCAGCGGTATGCCGTACACGCTGCTCACCGACAACGCGGCGGGGTCGCTGTTCGCGGCGCGCGAGGTGGACGCCGTGCTGATCGGGGCGGACCGCATCGCCGCGGACGGCTCGGTGGCGAACAAGGTGGGCAGCTACCCGCTGTCGGTGCTGGCGCGCTACCACCATGTGCCGTTCATCGTCGTCGCGCCGGTCACGACCGTGGATCTGCAGACGAGGGACGGGGCGTCGATAGAGGTGGAGCAGAGGCCGGGGCACGAGGTGACGGAGTTCGCGGCCCCGTCCGCGCCGGGAGCGGCGGCGGAGCCGGGGTCGGGGATACCGGTGGCGCCGCTGGGGGCCCAGGCGTACAACCCCGCCTTCGACGTCACACCGCCGGATCTGGTGACGGCGATCGTCACCGAGGTCGGGGTGTTGTCGCCGATCACAGGCGCGGGGCTAGCGGAGCTGTGTGCCAGGTCACGCCAGGTAACGATGAGCTAATGGGATGATGTCGATTATGAAGGGACGCGTCCTGGTCGTCGACGACGACACCGCACTGGCGGAGATGCTCGGCATCGTGCTGCGCGGAGAAGGCTTTGAACCGTCGTTCGTGTCGGACGGGGACAAGGCTCTCGCCGCCTTCCGCGAGGTCAAGCCGGATCTGGTGCTGCTCGATCTGATGCTGCCCGGCAGGGACGGCATCGAGGTGTGTCGGCTCATCCGGGCCGAGTCCGGTGTACCGATCGTCATGCTGACCGCGAAGAGCGACACGGTCGACGTGGTGGTCGGGCTGGAGTCCGGCGCCGACGATTACATCGTCAAGCCGTTCAAGCCGAAGGAGCTGGTCGCCCGTATCCGGGCGCGGCTGCGCCGTTCCGAGGAGCCGGCGCCCGAGCAACTCGCCATCGGCGACCTGGTCATCGACGTCGCGGGTCACTCGGTGAAGCGGGACGGCCAGTCGATAGCGCTGACACCTTTGGAGTTCGACCTGCTTGTCGCGCTGGCCCGCAAGCCGTGGCAGGTGTTCACCCGCGAGGTCCTGCTGGAGCAGGTCTGGGGCTACCGGCACGCGGCCGACACCCGCCTGGTGAACGTGCATGTCCAGCGGCTCCGCTCGAAGGTCGAGAGGGACCCCGAGCGGCCGGAGATCGTGGTGACCGTGCGCGGCGTCGGCTACAAGGCCGGGCCGAGCTGACATGTCCGGGAACGGTGCTGCTCCGGAGGCCGGAGCTCTGGGGGCCGAGCCCTCGGGGGGATCGCGTTCGGGGCGGCCCGTAGACCCGGTGGGCAAGATCTCGTTGTTCGAACGGTTCTGGCAGGGCGGGAACCTCCTGCAGGACGGTGCCCCGGGCGGCCCCGTCCATCCTGTGGTGAGGCTCTTCTGGCGATGGTTCCGCAGGCCGATGCTGCCCGCGGTCCGCCTGTGGCGGCGCAACATCCAGCTCCGCGTGGTCGCGACGACGCTGCTCATGTCGCTCGGTGTCGTGCTGCTGCTCGGCGTCGTCGTCATCGGACAGGTCCGCAACGGACTGCAGGACGCCAAGCAGGGTGCGGCGCAGAGCCAGGCCGTCGGTGGTTTCAATGTGGCCCGCGAGAAGGCGGACTCCGACGCCCGCGGCCGGGACGGCCAGGTCGGCGCCCGCGGTGCGCGAAACTCCAGCGAGTGGCTGACCGATCTGGTCGAGCAGCTCGCGAGCGGCGGGCAGGGCGTCTACTCGGTGGTGGCGCTCAGCTCCGAGACCGAGCAGGCTCTGGTCAACGACAGCCGGGGTACGCGGGGGCCGCGCGCCTCGGGCTTCGTGGTTCCGGAGAAGAGCGTGCCGGAAGAGCTGCGGGCGGCGGTGGACAACGAGCCGGGGACCCATGAGCAGCACACCAGGATCTTCCGCGGGCCGGGGGACTCCGGAGAGCCCGGCCTGGCCATCGGCCGACAACTCAACGACGTCAACGGCCACGCCTACCAGCTCTACTACCTCTTCCCCTTCACTCAGGAGGAGAAGTCGCTGAGCCTGGTCAAGGGCACGCTGGCGACGGCCGGGGTGTTCGTGGTGGTGCTGCTCGGCGCCATCGCCTGGCTCGTCGTCCGGCAGGTGGTCACGCCCGTACGGATGGCGGCGGGGATCTCCGAGCGCCTGGCGGCGGGGCTGCTGCAGGAGCGGATGAAGGTCACCGGTGAGGACGACATCGCACGTCTCGGCGAGTCCTTCAACAAGATGGCGCAGAACCTTCAGGGCAAGATCCAGCAGCTCGAGGAGCTGTCGCGGATGCAGCGCCGGTTCGTCTCGGACGTCTCGCACGAGCTGCGCACCCCGCTGACGACCGTACGCATGGCCGCCGACGTCATCCATGAGGCCAGGGAGGACTTCGATCCGGCGACGGCCCGGTCGGCGGAGCTGCTGCGCGGCCAGCTCGACCGGTTCGAGTCGCTGCTGTTCGACCTGCTGGAGATCAGCCGGTTCGACGCCGGGGCGGCCGCCCTGGAGGCGGCACCGGTGGACCTGCGGGACATCGTGCACCGGGTGATCGAGGGCGCCGAGCCGCTCGCGGAGCGCAAGGGGAGCCACATCCGGGTGCGCGGTGACGAGCAGCCGGTGATCGTCGAAGCCGATGCCCGCCGCGTCGAGCGGGTGCTGCGCAATCTGGTGGTCAATGGTGTGGAGCACGGTGAGGGCCGTGATCTCGTCGTACGGCTCGCGACCGCGGGTGGGGCCGCGGCCGTCGCCGTGCGCGACTACGGGGTGGGGCTGAAGGCCGGCGAGACCACGCGGGTGTTCAACCGGTTCTGGCGGGCGGACCCGGCCCGGGCGCGTACGACGGGCGGCACGGGTCTCGGCCTGTCGATCGCGGTCGAGGACGCGCGGTTGCACGGTGGCTGGCTGCAGGCCTGGGGCGAGCCGGGTGGCGGCTCGCAGTTCCGGCTGACCCTGCCGTGCGCGGCGGGGGAGCCCCTGCGCGGGTCCCCGATTCCGCTCGAGCCGGAGGACTCGCGGCGGAACCGCGGGCTGATCGACGCGGGGCTGCCGCACGGCCGCCGGGTGGCAGCCGTGCCGCCGCAGCCGCGTACCGGGCCGGCTCCCCGTACCGCGCCGGCTCCGCGTACCGGGCCGGCTCCGCGTACCGGGCCGGCTCCGCGTATCTCGCCGCAGGCAGAGGCGGAACCGGCGGGGACGGCGCCGACGGAAGATCGGGAACCGGAGCGGAAGGGCGGGCCGCGTGGGCACTGACCGGCACACACAGCGTCGACGGAGCTCGCTGCGAGGGGTGGTCCTGCTCGGCTCGGCAGTCCTGCTGGTCGCGGGCTGCGCCTCCATGCCGGACAGCGGCGAGGTGCACCGGGTCGACGCGTCGCCGCGCGCGGATGCCGAAGGGCAGGTGCGGGTCTTCGGAGTGCCGCCGCGGGCGGGCGAGGGTCCGAACGACATCGTGCGCGGCTTCCTCGAGGCCGTGACCAGCGAAGAGGCGGACTTCAAGACGGCGCGCCTGTATCTCACGAAGGCGGCGTCCAAGAGCTGGAAGCCGTTCTCGCAGACCACCGTGCTCGAGGACGGGCCCAATCCCACCATGGACGGACCCATACGGGACCCGGAGCAGAAGACCGCAGTCGCGGAAGTCAGCGGGCATCGAATAGCCACGGTGGACCGTAAGCAGGCATACGAGCCGGCGGAGGGCTCGTACCGGACGCTGGTCCACCTGACCAAGGCAAGCGGTGAGTGGCGCATAGACATCCCGCCCACGGGGCTGGTGCTCGGCAAATCCGACTTCGATCGCCTCTACCGGTCGGTCAACAAGTACTACTTCGCGTCCTCGGATCGTGACGACCGGGCCTCGGGGGCCCAGCGGCACGTACTGGTCGCGGATCCGGTCTATCTGCGGCGCCGGATCGATCCGCTCACCTCGACCGTGAAGGCGCTGCTGGAGGGGCCGACGAACTGGCTGGCGGGGGTGGTCGACTCTAAGTTCCCCAGCGGGACGAAGCTCGTGGACTCCTCGCTGTCCCTGGACGACTCGAACGGGCTGCGGGTACGGCTGAGCGGCCGGGCCTCGCACCTCGGCGGGGTGCAGTGCACCCAGATGGCCGCCCAGCTCCTCTACACCGCGCAGGACCAGGCCTCGGCCAAGATCAGCAGGGTGGTGCTGGTCGGCGGGGACGGCTCGGAGCTGTGCGTGCTCAGTCCTGGGGAGGCGGCCGTGTACGCGCCCGCGGGCCTGCGCAAGCACACCGAGCGGCAGTACTTCATCGACGGGGAGCACCGGCTGGCCGGCCTGTCCGAGGTGAGCGACGAGCCGAGCAGGGTGGAGGGCCCGTTCGGCGACGGTTCCGTGGAGCTGGGCTCGGTGGGCGTCGACCGCAACGAGCGCCAAGCCGCCGGGGTGTCCCTGGATGGGCGGTCGCTGTACGTGGCGCCGATGAGCTCGGGTGCCGAGCGGGGGGACGCCAAGCTGCGCTCCCGTGCCAAGAGCAAGAAGGATGCCCTCACCGCCCCGAGCTGGGACGGCGCCGGCAACCTGTGGATCGCCGACCGTGACCCGAAGCGGCCGAGGCTGCTGCGGCTGGCTGCGGGCACGGACGAGGCGCAGGAGGTCGAGGTGCCGTCGCTCGACGAGGGGCGGATCGAAGGACTGCGCGTCTCGTCGGACGGCGTACGGATCGCCCTGCTGATCACGCGGGAGGGGCGTACGTCGCTGGAGCTGGGGCGCGTGGAGCGGACGGACGCCCGGGCGGGCGAGCCGCCGCTGGCGGTGAACGACCTGCTATCGGTGACGCCTCAGCTCGAGCATGTGGAGTCCGCGTCTTGGGCGGGCACCAGCCGTCTGGTCGTCGTGGGCCGGGAGCCCGGCGGGGTGCAGCAGCTCCAGTACGTGGAGACCGACGGTTCTTCGCCGAACACGCCGCCGTTGCCGGGCATCAGCGGCGTCGAGGCGGTTGCGGCCTCGGAGGACGAGAGCAAGCCGCTGATCGCGCACTCCGACGACGGGATCGTGCGGCTTCCGGTCGACGCGAACTGGAAGCTGGTGACCGAGAAGGGCACGGCACCCGTCTACCCGGGCTGACGCGGCTCCGGGCTGATGACGTCCGGTTGATGGAGTCCGGCTGACGACAGTCCGCGACCGCTGTTGACAAGGGCCCCGGCGGCTTCCCCGGTATCGCGCCGTCCGGAGTTTTCCACAGGGCTGGTGGCCCGCGGCCCGGCCCGGCAGAGTGGCCGCCATGAGGGGGATCCAGAGGTGGTGGCAGGAGATCACGGGGCTCGTCCTGCCGGTCGGATGTGCGGGGTGCGGGCTGCCACGGAGCATTCTGTGCGAGTGGTGCCGTGCGGTGCTGAGCGGCGGGGAGCCGCGCCGGGTCAGGCCGAGTCCGGAGCCGGCGGGCCTGCCGCATGTCCATGCGGCGGCTCCGTACGGGGGTGAGGTGAGGGCCGTGCTGCTCGCGCACAAGGAGCGAGGTGCCATGGCGCTGGCGAGGCCGTTGGGCGACGCGCTGGCCGGTGCGATACGTGCGTGCTCCGGCGCTCGGGGCGGGCTGCTGCTGGTACCGATCCCGTCGGCGCGGCGGGCCGTGGCGGCGCGGGGACACGATCCGACGCGGAGGGTTGCCAGGGCAGCGGCGGCCGTGCTGAGGCGCGGGGGCAGGCCGGCACGGGTGGTCGCGGTACTGCGGCAGCGGCGCGCCGTGGCGGACCAGTCCGGGCTTACCGCTCCGCAGCGGCTTGGGAACCTCGCCGGGGCCCTGGCGGTCCCTGAGAGCGCCGCCGGGCTTCTGGGCGGCGGGTCCACGGGGCGTGAGGCGGCCTCCGTGGTGCTGGTGGACGATCTGATGACGACGGGGGCGTCGCTGGTGGAGGGGGCGAGGGCGGTCACGGAAGCCGGCGGCCGGGTCGCCGGTGCGGCGGTGGTCGCCGCTCCGCTGACGGCCTTCCGACCGCGCGCGGTGCGGGGCGTGGCTCGTGGTGCCGGGATCTGATTGCGGGCGGGGCGCGGTGCGGGGCTTGTGCTGCCGGGGTCTGATCGCGGGCGCGGTGCGGGGCGTGGCGTGTGGTGTTGAGGTGTGGGGCGTGGCTTGTGGTGCCGGGTCTGACCCTGGGCGGTGGGGGGCTGGCTCGTGGTCCGGCACGTGGCTCGTGGTGGCTGGGGGAGTGACCCGGTTACGGTGCGTGGCTCGTGGTGCCCGGAGTCCGCCCGTGCGGAACCTGACTCCCTCGGTGCCGGAGTGTGATGACAGGCGGTTGCCTGAGGTGACGGCCGTGCTGCGCGGGATCACCTCTGTGCTGAACGGAGAGGGAACTGGCGTGAATCGATCGTCGTTGCTCGTGATGTGTGGGGAAGGAGTTCCGGAGCCCAAGTACGCGCCGGTAGGGGGTGCCGACACCCATCCGGCCGAGCTATGTTCGGTTGTGAGGAAGTGGCGGACCTTTTGCCATGAATGTCGGACAAGCGTGCTTCGGGACTTTTCGCCGTCTCTGAAGTCGATGGGGTTGTGATCTTGTCGACTGGGGAGGAGGACGTGAAAGTCGCAACGCCGCGACTCCGGACGACGCCCGGTGCGTGGCGATGCAGCAAACGCAGTGCCGGACGGGCCACCGCCGGTGGAGGAGGCGACCCGATCGGTCTCAGGGCAAGTTGGGATGCGCTCCGCGCTTCAGCGGAGCGATCCGGGAACGGAGTTCTGCGTGGACATCGTCGTCAAGGGCCGCAAGACCGAGGTGCCTGAACGCTTTCGTAAGCACGTGGCCGAGAAGCTGAAGCTGGACAAGATCCAGAAGATCGACGGCAAGGTGATCAGCCTCGACGTCGAGGTGTCCAAGGAACACAATCCCCGTCAGGCCGACCGTTGCGACCGAGTGGAGATCACGCTCCGCACCCGTGGACCCGTCATCAGGGCGGAAGCCTCGGCCGCAGACGCCTATGCCGCGCTCGACGCGGCCACCGCCAGGCTCGAAGCGCAACTGCGCAAGCAGGCCGACAAGCGCCGGGTCCACCGAGGCGGCAGCCGGACGCCGACCAGCGTCGCAGCCGCCACCGCACCACTCGCCGCCCGGCTCAACGGAGACATCGTGGCCGAGACGCGCGTCGAGGAGCCCATCCCCACCAAGAAGATCGGTTCCCTCGAAATCCAGGGCGAAGGACCGCTGGTGGTCCGCGAGAAGACCCACGCCGCCGCGCCGATGACGCTCGACCAGGCTCTCTACGAGATGGAGCTGGTCGGACACGACTTCTATCTGTTCATCGACTCCGAGACGAAGCAGCCGAGCGTCGTCTACCGCCGCCACGCCTACGACTACGGTGTGATCCACCTGGAGTCCGATCCCATGGTCGCAGTGGCCCCGCACGGCGCGGGCGGTGCGCTCGGAGGCTGACGCAGGGTCCTTGAAGCCCGCGAGGCCCCCAAAGCCGGCGAAGCTTACGGACGAAGCGCGGTCAGCCGCCGGAAATCGCTGAACAGCGGCCGGATTAGGTGCCCTCGGGAGTGCCAACGGTGCTCCCGGGGGCACCATTGTGCGACCACGAGGGCAACGCGGCGGCGTCCGGTCATGGAATCATGGCGGCGCAGCCAACCCGCGCTCTCGTCAGACCGGTTGGCCCGGCAGACAACCCAGGGCCATGGACTTCAGGGGGAGGAACGATGGCGGACAGCTTCGGGCCCGGACCCGGCGACAACGACGAGTGCGTCGATACGGCCGGAGCGGACAGGGCCCGGCCACGGAAGGAGCCGATCCGGGTCCTCGTGGTGGACGACCATGCTCTCTTCCGCCGCGGCCTCGAGATCGTCCTCGCACAGGAAGAGGACATTCAGGTCGTGGGCGAGGCGGGGGATGGTGCGGAGGCCGTGGACAAGGCCGCCGATCTGCTGCCCGACATCGTGCTGATGGACGTTCGGATGCCCAAGCGGGGCGGGATCGAGGCGTGCACGTCCATCAAGGAAGTGGCTCCCAGCGCCAAGATCATCATGCTGACGATCAGCGACGAGGAGGCCGATCTCTACGACGCGATCAAGGCCGGTGCCACCGGCTACCTCCTCAAGGAGATCTCCACCGACGAGGTGGCCACCGCGATCCGCGCCGTGGCCGATGGGCAGTCCCAGATCAGCCCGTCGATGGCGTCGAAGCTCCTCACCGAGTTCAAGTCGATGATCCAGCGCACCGATGAGCGCCGCCTCGTGCCCGCGCCCCGGCTGACCGATCGCGAGCTCGAAGTCCTCAAGCTCGTCGCCACGGGCATGAACAACCGTGACATCGCCAAGGAGTTGTTCATCAGCGAGAACACGGTCAAGAACCACGTCCGCAACATCCTGGAGAAGCTGCAGCTCCACTCCCGGATGGAGGCCGTGGTCTATGCGATGCGCGAGAAAATCCTCGAGATCAGATAGCGGCCGACCCGGTCAGCCGTCCTCGTCAGTCCATGGTGAGAGCTTCGGCCATGGTGAGAGCTTCGGCCAACGGCGCCGTGAGCTCCGGCTGCATCACCCGCTCGACGCGCACCGTCTCGCAACCCACCCACGCCGCGGCCTCCCGCAACGCCTGCGCCATGGGCCGTACCGCCTTCCGCCCGGCCAGCGAGACCTGCCGCGCCACGAGCGTCCTTCCCTCCCGCGCGGGATCGACCCGGCCCATCAGCCGCCCGCCGGAGAGCAGCGGCATCGCGAAGTAGCCGTGTATGCGCTTGGGTTTCGGCACGTACGCCTCGAGCCGGTGGGTGAAGCCGAAGATCCGCTCCGTGCGCGGCCGGTCCCAGATCAGCGAGTCGAACGGTGACAACAGGGACGTACGGTGCCGCCCACGCGGCTCGGAGGCGAGCGCCTCCGGGTCCGCCCACGCGGGCTTCCCCCACCCCTCCACCTCGACCGGGACCAGACCGGAGTCCGCGAGCACCGCGTCGACCTGCTCGCCCTTGAGACGGTGGTAGTCCGCGATGTCCGCCCGCGTCCCGACGCCCAGGGACTGCCCGGCCAGGCGCACCAGCCGGCGCACGCACTCGGCGTCGTCCAACTCGTCGTGCAGCAGCGCGCCGGGGACGGCGCGCTCGGCGAGGTCGTACACCCGCTTCCAGCCACGGCGCTCGGTGCACACCACCTCTCCGTACATCAGCGCCCGCTCGACGGCGACCTTGGCTTCCGACCAGTCCCACCACGGGCCGCCGTTCTTGGCGCCGCCCAGCTCCGTGGCGGTCAACGGCCCCTCCGCCCGCAGCTGCTCGATCACGGTGTCGTACGCACCATCGGACAGCTCGTGGTTCCAGTGGGGCCGGTTACGGTACGCCCGGCGTCGGAAGGCGAAATGCGGCCATTCCTCGATGGGCAGGATGCAGGCCGCGTGGGACCAGTACTCGAAGGCGTGCGTCCCGGTCCAGTACGCCGACTCGACCGCGCGGCGCCCTACCGCGCCCAGGCGCGCGTAGGGCACCAGCTCATGGGAGCGCGCCAGCACCGAGATCGTGTCCAGCTGCACCGCGCCGAGGTGGCGCAGCACTCCTCGGGCGCCGGCCCGCCGGTCCGGCGCGCCGAGCAGGCCCTGGGCCCGCAGAGCCGTCCGCCGGGCCTCGTCCGCGGAGAGTTCCGTCACTGGCGGTGGCATCGTGGTCATGCGCCGCACCCTAGACCGGGGCACTGACAACGGTGCCGGACGCCGGAGCCCGCCCCATACCACCGCCGGCACGCCGCGATATCGCCCTGGCACCGACTGGCAGTGTCCACCGGGTCCGCACCATCCGCCCGTACCGACCGGCAACGTCCACCGGGCCTGCATCACCCGCCCGTACCGACCGGCAGCGTCCATCCGCCCGCACCACCCGCCGGACACCCCAGCGACGCCGCCGAGCCGCTTCCGGGCGCGGCTCCCCCCGCGCCCCCACCGCCGCCCCGACACGGCCTCCGCACCGGTTCTCCGGAGCGCCGACCCGGAAACCATCGGCTCGGGTCGTCCGTTCTCCTGAGGGTGACACCGGCCCTTCGTACCCACGGACCTCCCGGCACGGAGGTCTCCTGACTTACGATGGCCGTTGCGGCGGGGGCTGACCCCGCCGTGCCCGCGCACCCCGACCGTGCCAGGCCCGACCGGCAAGGAGACCAACCTACGTGTCCGTCTTCAACAAGCTCATGCGTGCAGGCGAAGGCAAGATCCTGCGCAAACTGCACCGCATCGCGGGCCAGGTCAACTCCATCGAAGAGGACTTCGTCAACCTCTCCGACGCCGAGCTGCGGGCGCTCACCGACGAGTACAAGGAGCGGTACGCCGACGGTGAGAGCCTGGACGACCTGCTCCCAGAGGCCTTCGCCACCGTCCGTGAGGCTGCCAAGCGCGTGCTCGGCCAGCGCCACTACGACGTCCAGATCATGGGCGGCGCGGCGCTCCACCTCGGATATGTGGCCGAGATGCGCACCGGTGAGGGCAAGACCCTCGTCGGCACCCTGCCCGCCTATCTCAACGCGCTGTCCGGCAAGGGCGTCCACCTGATCACGGTGAACGACTACCTGGCCGAACGTGACTCCGAGTGGATGGGGCGGGTCCACAAGTTCCTCGGCCTCGAGGTCGGCTGCATCCTCGCCAATATGACCCCGGCGCAGCGGCGCGAGCAGTACGCCTGCGACATCACGTACGGCACGAACAACGAGTTCGGTTTCGACTACCTCCGCGACAACATGGCGTGGTCGAAGGACGAACTGGTCCAGCGCGGCCACAACTTCGCGATCGTTGACGAGGTCGACTCGATCCTCATCGACGAGGCGCGCACCCCGCTGATCATCTCCGGCCCGGCGGACCAGGCCACCAAGTGGTACGGCGACTTCGCCAAGCTGGTCACCCGCCTGTCCAGGGGCGAGGCCGCCAACCCGCAGAAGGGCCTCGACGAGACCGGCGACTACGAGGTCGACGAGAAGAAGCGGACCGTGGCCATCCATGAGTCCGGCGTCACCAAGGTCGAGGACTGGCTGGGTATCGACAACCTCTACGAGTCGGTGAACACCCCGCTCGTCGGTTACCTCAACAACGCGATCAAGGCCAAGGAGCTCTTCAAGCGCGACAAGGACTATGTCGTCATGGACGGCGAAGTCATGATCGTCGACGAGCACACGGGCCGTATCCTCGCCGGCCGCCGCTACAACGAGGGTATGCACCAGGCCATCGAGGCCAAGGAGGCCGTGGAGATCAAGGACGAGAACCAGACTCTCGCCACGATCACCCTGCAGAACTTCTTCCGCCTCTACGACAAGCTCTCCGGCATGACCGGTACGGCCATGACCGAGGCCGCCGAGTTCCACCAGATCTACAAGCTCGGCGTCGTCCCGATCCCTACCCACCGCCCGGTGGCGCGCCTCGACCAGTCCGACCTGATCTACCGCACCGAGCCCGCGAAGTTCGACGCGGTCGTCGAGGACATCGTCGAGAAGAACCGCAAGGGCCAGCCGGTCCTGGTCGGCACCACCTCGGTCGAGAAGTCCGAGTACCTCTCGCAGCAGCTCAGCAAGCGCGGCGTCCGGCACGAGGTCCTCAACGCCAAGCAGCACGACCGTGAGGCGCAGATCGTCGCCCAGGCGGGCCGCAAGGGTGCGGTCACGGTCGCGACCAACATGGCCGGCCGAGGCACGGACATCAAGCTCGGCGGCAACCCCGACGACCTCGCCGAGACCGAGCTGCGCGGGCGCGGCCTGGACCCGGTCGAGCACCCCGAGGAGTGGTCGGCGGCCCTGCCCGCGGCGCTGGAGAAGGCCGAGGCCGCGGTGAGGGCCGAGTTCGAGGAGGTCAAGTCCCTCGGCGGGCTCTATGTGCTCGGCACCGAGCGGCACGAGTCGCGCCGTATCGACAACCAGCTCCGTGGTCGTGGCGGCCGACAGGGCGACCCGGGCGAGTCCCGGTTCTACCTGTCGCTGGGCGACGACCTGATGCGTCTGTTCAAGGCGCAGATGGTCGAGCGCGTCATGGCGATGGCCAATGTCCCCGACGATGTGCCGATCGAGAACAAGATGGTCACCCGCGCCATCGCCTCCGCCCAGTCCCAGGTCGAGCAGCAGAACTTCGAGACGCGGAAGAACGTCCTGAAGTACGACGAGGTCCTCAACCGGCAGCGCGAGGTCATCTACGGTGAGCGCCGCCGCGTCCTGGAGGGCGAGGACCTGCACGAGCAGGTCCGCCACTTCATGGACGACACCATCGACGCGTACGTCCAGGCCGAGACCGTCGAGGGCTTCGCCGAGGAGTGGGACCTGGACCGTCTGTGGGGCGCCTTCCGGCAGCTCTACCCCACCAAGGTCACCATCGAGGAACTGGAGGACGCGGCCGGCGACCGTGCCGGGATCACCGCCGAGTTCATCAGCGAGTCGATCAAGGACGACATCTACGAGCAGTACGACGCGCGCGAGAAGCTGCTCGGCTCGGACATCATGCGTGAGCTGGAGCGACGCGTGGTGCTGTCGGTCCTTGACCGTAAGTGGCGCGAGCACCTCTACGAGATGGACTACCTCCAGGAGGGCATTGGCCTGCGCGCCATGGCCCAGAAGGACCCGCTCGTCGAGTACCAGCGCGAGGGCTTCGACATGTTCACGGCCATGATGGAGGGCATCAAGGAGGAGTCGGTCGGCTACCTGTTCAACCTGGAGGTCCAGGTCGAGCAGCAGGTCGAGGAGGTTCCGGTCGCCGAGCCCGCCGAGAAGACCACGCTGGAGAAGGCCCCGCAGGACGCCGTCCCGGCCGCGGCCATGGGGCGTCCGGAAATCCGCGCCAAGGGTCTGGAGGCGCCGCAGCGTCCGGACCGGCTCCACTTCTCCGCTCCCAAGGTGGACGGCGAGGGCGGCATCGTCGAGGGCGATTTCTCCACCGACGGCGTGCCCGCCCGCTCCGAGGCCGACGGGCTGACGCGGGCCGAGCGCCGCAAGGCGCAGAAGTCCGCCGGCCGCCGCCGCAAGAAGTAGCGCGTCCGGCGCGCGATGCCGCGCCATGCGTAGAGGGCCGGGCCGCCTCCAGAGGCGACCCGGCCCGTCGCGTTGCCCCCGCCGTATGCGTGCGCGTACGCACGTCGGCGCGGCGCGGCGCGCGCGGCCGGGCCCGCGCCCGTCCACGAACTTCCCCTGCGTACGGCCGCGCGCCCTCGCGTCCGCTGGGGTGGGGTACTCCGGGGAGAGCCCGCTGCTGCCCAGGATGCGCCGGGCTGCACTCGACACGGCCAGGGCGTTGGGGCCGACGTTGAGG